>NZ_JBYSYC010000011.1:0-188841 GCF_058782875.1 Cupriavidus sp. FW305-F7
TCGATGCTGCTGTACTGGTATCACTACAGCCACAACGGCCGCCGTATCGAGGTGGAAACCGACGATGACTCCATCGGCGGCCATTTCCTGCACCTGCTGCACGGCGAGAAGCCGTCGGCACTGTGGGAGCGCGCCATGAACACCTCGCTGAACCTGTACGCCGAGCACGAGTTCAACGCCTCGACCTTCGCCGCCCGCGTGATCGCCGGCACGGGTTCGGACATGTATTCGTCGATCAGCGGCGCCATCGGCGCGCTGCGCGGCCCCAAGCACGGCGGCGCCAACGAGGTCGCGTTCGAGATCCAGAAGCGCTACGACAACCCGGATGAGGCCCAGGCCGACATCACCCGCCGCGTCGAGAACAAGGAAGTCGTGATCGGCTTCGGCCACCCGGTGTACACCACCGGCGACCCGCGCAACCAGGTGATCAAGGAAGTGGCGAAGAAGCTGTCGAAGGATGCCGGCTCGATGAAGATGTTCGACATCGCCGAGCGCCTGGAAACGGTGATGTGGGACATCAAGAAGATGTTCCCGAACCTGGACTGGTTCAGCGCGGTGAGCTACCACATGATGGGCGTGCCGACAGCGATGTTCACGCCGCTGTTTGTGATCGCGCGTACCTCGGGCTGGGCCGCGCACATTATCGAGCAGCGCATCGACAACAAGATCATCCGCCCGAGTGCCAACTACACTGGCCCGGAAAACCTGAAGTTTGTGCCGATTGGCAAGCGCAAGTGAAGCCGGGCCAACTAGCCCCCTTCGATAATGTAACCAAAGACCAGAGCACTACGCCGCCCTGGGCAAATCGTAGAGAATAGCGGCGGAATTTGTCCCGGCGCCGCCCGATTTGACGGCGGCGAATGAAACATAAACCGATTTCAGTATCCGAAAGGCACTCACAAAATGAAACATCTTGTCCTTGCCGCCTGCATCGGCGCATTCAGCCTGACCACCGCGACCGCCGTGATGGCACAGGAACCTGCCAAGAAGACCACCACCAAGAAGGCTTCGAGCAAGAAGAAGGCAGCTGCCGGGACCGCCGCGGCGGCCGGCGCTGCTGCCGCGGTCACGCCGAACGGCGAAAAATGGCAGTGTGAACTGGGCAACAACCTGTATATCGCCGGCGACATGCTGCGCGACGAGGTCCTGACCGTGCACTGGCAAGGCCGCGACTACAAGCTGCCGCGCCAGCCCACGGTGACCGGCGCCGACCGCTACTACGACGCCCGCACCGGCCTGGACCTGGTGGTGATCCCGAGCAAGGCCATGCTGTTCAACAAGAACCTGGGCCAGCGCCTGGCCGACGACTGCCAGAGCGCCGCCATGCAGGCCGGCGCCGCAGCCCCGACCCAGGCCGGCGGCCTGCGCGCCCCGGCCACCACCCCGCTGCTGGTCACGCCCCCGGGCGGCCCGACGCAGGTGCCGGAAGGCGTCCAGCAATCCGCAGCGCCCAAGCAGTAAGTCCGTACCGGGGCGCTGGCGGCCGCTGAATTCCGGCCGCCAGCGCCCTTTTTTGCCTTGCCGGGCGGTCAATCCCGGGCGGGCATGCTGTGGGGCCGGTGTCGTTGCGGCCAGCGGGATGCCGAGCCGGGTGGCGCCAAAGCCGCGCGGCGGTTAGAGTATGCAGTTGCAGTGCGCTGCCGGCCTCGGACCGCGGTCAAATGCCGCGGCAGCGCACCGGGGTCTTGATTCAGGTCCGAGCCAAATGCCATCGCATCATCCTTCGATCGGAGTACGGCAATGCCCCACAACCTCAAGAACACGCTAAAAGAATTCAAGATCGGCTCTTCCGGCAAGGGCCAGTATTACTCCCTGCCCCAGTTGGGCGAGGAGCTGGACGTGGCAATCGGGCGCCTGCCGGTGTCGATCCGCGTGGTGCTGGAATCGGTGCTGCGCAACTGCGACGGCAAGAAGGTCACCGAAGAGCACGTCAGGCAACTGGCCAGCTGGAAGCCGAACGCCGAGCGCGTCGACGAGATTCCCTTCGTGGTGGCCCGCGTGGTCTTGCAGGACTTTACCGGCGTGCCGCTGCTGGCCGACCTGGCCGCGATGCGCAACGTCGCCGAGAAGATGGGCAAGAACCCCAAGAAGATCGAGCCGCTGGTGCCGGTGGACCTGGTGGTCGACCACTCGGTGCAGGTCGACCATTTCCGCGAAAAGAAGGCGCTGGACCTGAACATGCAGCTGGAATTCCAACGCAACAACGAGCGCTACCAGTTCATGAAGTGGGGCATGCAGGCGTTCGATACCTTCGGCGTGGTGCAGCCGGGCTTCGGCATCGTGCATCAGGTCAACCTGGAATACCTGGCCCGTGGCGTGCACAAGAAAGACGGCGTCTACTACCCGGACACTCTGGTCGGCACTGACTCGCACACCACTATGATCAACGGCATCGGCGTGGTGGGCTGGGGCGTCGGCGGCATCGAGGCCGAGGCCGGCATGCTGGGCCAGCCGGTCTATTTCCTGACGCCGGACGTGGTTGGCGTGGAACTGAAGGGCCGCCTGCGCGAAGGCGTCACCGCCACCGACCTGGTGCTGACCATCACCGAGATGCTGCGCAAGGAAAAGGTCGTTGGCAAGTTCGTCGAGTTCTTCGGCGAAGGCACCGCTAGCCTGGCCCTGCCCGACCGCGCCACCATCGGCAACATGGCGCCGGAATACGGCGCCACCATGGGCTTCTTCCCGGTGGACGAGAAGACCATCGACTACTTCAAGGGCACCGGCCGCACCGAAGAGGAAATCGCCGCGTTCGAGGGCTATTTCCGCGCACAGAAGATGTTCGGCATTCCCAAGGCCGGCGAGATCGACTACAGCAAGGTGGTGACGCTGGACCTGGGCACGGTGGCGCCGTCGCTGGCGGGCCCGAAGCGCCCGCAGGACCGCATCGAGATCGGCAACGTCAAGAGCACCTTCGCCTCGCTGTTCAGCAAGCCGGTGGCCGAGAACGGCTTCAACAAGGAGGCGGCCGACCTAGACCGCGCCTACACCACCACCGACGGCCTCGAGGTGAAGAACGGCGACGTGCTGATCGCCGCGATCACGTCCTGCACCAACACCTCCAACCCGAGCGTGCTGCTGGGCGCCGGCCTGCTGGCCAAGAAGGCGGTGGAAGCCGGCCTGACAGTGGCGCCGCACATCAAGACCTCGCTGGCCCCGGGCAGCCGCGTGGTGACGGAATACCTGACGGCCGCCGGCCTGCTTCCCTACCTGGAAAAGCTGGGCTTCGGCGTGACCGCCTATGGCTGCACCACCTGCATCGGCAACGCCGGCGACCTGACGCCCGAGCTGAACGAGGCCATCACCAAGAACGACCTCGTGGCCGCTGCCGTGCTGTCGGGCAACCGCAATTTCGAAGCCCGCATCCACCCGAACATCCGCGCCAACTTCCTGGCCTCGCCGCCGCTGGTGGTGGCCTACGCCATCGCCGGCAATGTCACGCGCGACCTGATGACCGAGCCCGTGGGCAAGGGCAAGAAGGGCCGCGACATCTACCTGGGCGATATCTGGCCGACCTCGGAAGAAATCCACGCACTGATGAAGTACGCGATGGATGCCAAGACCTTCAAGGGCAACTACGAACAGGTCAAGAAGCCGAGCAAGCTGTGGGCCGGCATCAAGGGCACCAAGGGCCAGGTGTACGACTGGCCCAAGTCGACGTACATCGCCGAGCCGCCCTTCTTCCAGGACTTCAGCATGCAGCCCGCCGCCACCAGCGCCAGCGTGCGCGGGGCGCGTGCGCTGGGCATCTTCGGGGATTCGGTGACGACCGACCACATCTCTCCGGCCGGTTCGATCAAGGACACCTCGCCCGCGGGCAAATACCTGCTGTCGCACGGCGTGCTGAAGGCCGACTTCAACAGCTACGGTTCGCGCCGCGGCAACCATGAAGTCATGATGCGCGGCACCTTCGCCAACGTGCGCATCAAGAACCTGATGATCCCGCCCAAGGCCGACGGCTCGCGCGTGGAAGGCGGCATCACGCTGCACCAGCCCACTGGCGACGAAATGTCGATCTACGATGCCGCCATGAAGTACGTTGCCGAGGGCACGCCCACGGTGGTGTTTGGCGGCGAAGAGTACGGCACTGGCTCGTCGCGCGACTGGGCCGCCAAGGGCACGCAGCTGCTGGGCGTGAAGGCCGTGGTGGCACGCAGCTTCGAGCGCATCCACCGCTCCAACCTGGTCGGCATGGGCGTGCTGCCGCTGCAGTTCAAGGGCAATGACAGTGCGCAGACGCTGGGCATCACCGGCAACGAGACCTTCGACATTGAAGGGATCGAGGGCGACCTGAAGCCGCAGCAGGACGTGGTGCTGGTGATCCGTCGAGCCAATGGCGACGAGCAGCGCGTGCCGGTGCTGCTGCGCATCGATACGCCGATCGAGGTCGACTACTACAACCACGGCGGCATCCTGCCGTTCGTGTTGCGCCAGCTGCTGGCCGCCTGAGATCCACCTGAGGCGCCCGCAGCCTGCCAAGGCTGACGCCGCCTGCCTGGCCCCGTTGCGAGGCCCAGGCAGGCGGCGTTTTTCATTGGTGTCCTGCGCCCCTTGCATCACCCCGAACGAAGTCGGGCGAGTGTAAGTTCCACGCAAGCCAGTACTGCCACACTGTGTTCCACAAGAACAGCGGTCGCACGACCGGAAGCCGGGTCCGCCCGGCATCATCCAGAATCAGGAGACACCATGGTTAAGATCCTTATCGCATTCGTCGTGGTTGCCGGCGCGGCCCTCTACCTGCTGACCAAGGGCGGCAGCGACGTTTCCATGTCCGGCGAGTCGCACAGCGTCGAGAGCCACGCGCCCGCGGCCCCTGGCGCCGCTCCGGCCCAGAAATAAGCCGCACGCCCGGGCGCGTCCGCACAGGCTGCACGCATATAGCGGCCTGCGTGTCAACGCAACGAGTAGAATACCGTTTTACGCATAAACGGACGGTTTCTTTCTATGGCAGGTTTTCGCCCCAAGGCTTCCCCACGACTCTCCCCTGACGCCGAGCGTCTGGTGGCCGATGCGCTCGCCCTCGACGCTTCGGGCAGCCGCATGGAGGACGCGTACTGGGAACGGCGGCTCTCGCAGCGCCTGGGCCGCCTGCTGAAGAACGGGAGCCAGACCGCGCTCGACGCGGCGCTGGAACACCTGTTCAAGCACAATGCAGACGCCTCCGACGTACTGGCCGAGCAGGCCGAGACGCTCGCCGAATCCGCCACCATCGAGGTCGACGGCCAGCGCTATGACGCGCTGCTGATTGCCGCCCCGATCCTGGCGCACACGCGCTACGCGATTCCCTCCGGCTCGCTCAAGCCGGAGCTGGCGCAGACGCTGGCGGTGCACCTGCAGGCACATGTGCTGGCCACCGGCACCAAGGTCTCGCTGTCGCCCTACCTCTACAGCATCGACCAGCTGCCACGCACGCACAGCGACACCTTTGCGCTCACGCACAAGCTGGCCGCGGCCGCCCTGGCCGGCACGGTACCCAAGGTCGACCTGCGCGACCTGCCCGAGACCGCGCCGATCCTGGCCGATCCGCGCTACCTGCTGGCCGTGGTGGTGGCCCCGCACGAGCAGGCGCTGTTCCGCTGGCAGGAAGACGCCAAGGATCACCACGCCGAGCGCTCGACCTGCCTCGACCAATGGCGCACCCAGGTGCAGCCGTCGGTGGCGCTGCTGCTGCCGGGCTGCGAGTTCGAGCTGCTGCTGCCTGACGCCTTCTTCCTGTCCTGCCGCGAGTCCGACAAGAGCATCCGCCCGCTGACCGTGCGCGCCGCGGTCAACTACCTGTGCGGCACCCTCGACATCTCCGCCGGCCAGCTGGCCGCCGTGGTGGCTGCCTTCGGCGAGGAAGTGGTCGAGGAATACCGCGTGGGCTTCACCATGCGCGGCGAGAAGGATGTGATCTACGGCATTGTGTGGCCGGTCTACGGCCGCGAAGCCGGCGAGGTCGATGCCGACGAAAAGGGCAACCCGCTCGAGCAGATCTGCGAGGAACTGCGCAACGCCGGCGTGGAAGACATCTTCCGCCACGCCGCGCTGTTCGATCCGGAATACTGCGAGGACTGCGGCACGCCGCTGTACGCGGACCGCAACGGCGAGATCGTGCACGCCGAACTGCCCGAGGACGCGCCGACGCAGCAGCCGCTGTTCCACTGACGCATCCGGCTGCGCCAGGCAAAAAGACGGCCCGCATGCGCGGGCCGTTTCTCATTGGCGAGCCGCTCAGGCGGGCTTGCGCTCGCTGACGCAGCGCCACAAGCCATGGCCCGATGCGCCGTACTTGCGCTCGAACGGCGTCATCGGCTGCGCCGGCGCCCACGCCTCTACCTGCGCCGGGCGCCCGACCAGCGCCAGCGCCTGGACAAACTCATCGATATAGATGCGCCAGTTGCTGCGGCACTCCAAGTAGTCGCCGCAGGCAGCCAGCGCCGGGAACACCGCATGGCCCTGCCAGCGCCGCCCCAGGTGGCCGATCTTGGGCCACGGGTTCGGGTACAGCACGTAGTGGCGCGCCACCGGCACGGCCTCGGCCTGCAGCAGGCGCCAGGCATCGACCAGGTCGGCCCGCGCCCAGCAGAAGTTGGCGGGCATCGGCGCCTCGCCCCACCAGTCCTTGCCGGCGGCCAGGCGCTTCTCGGACTGGTCGATGCCGATCACGAAGTGGTCCGGGAACGCCGTCGCCAGCCGCAGCGTGCTTTCGCCCACGCCGCAGCCCGCATCCAGGATCAGCGGCGCGCCGCCGGCCTGCTGCCAGCTTTGCAGCGCCGCGCCGAGCTCGCGCCGGCTGGCTTCGCCGATGGGCTTGCGGAACGGCTCGGCCAGGTGGCGCGCGACGCGCGCGGCCAGGTGTTCGTGGACATCGGACTGGGCCGAGACAATGGTGCGGGAATTGGCAAACATGGGCGCCATTCTAACGGCGCCGCCCCGCATCGGCTTGGCAGCCCGCGCCAAAGGCTGCAACCAAGCCACTTTAGCGGCACAATGCGGGACAAACCCGCCTGAGAACCCGGCCGCGCCCGCGCGGACCCGTACGAGGAGCCAGCCAGATGACACCGACCCACGCCCTGCCGCCGCAACGTCCGCCCCGCCGCCCTGCCCGCCGCGCCGTGCTCCATGCCGCCACCGCGCTGGTGCTGGCCAGCGCCGCCTTCACGCTGCTGCCGGCGGGAGCCGCCCACGCCGAAGACCTGCGCATCGGCCTGGCGGCCGACGTGACCTCGATGGACCCGCACTGGAACAATTCCGGCCCCAACAACGCCATCGCGCTGCATGTGTTCGAGTCGCTGGTGTTCATGGACAAGAATGCGCGCTACATCCCCGGCCTGGCGCTGTCGTGGAAGCCGGTCAACGCCATCACCTGGGAGATCAAGCTGCGCCCCAACGTGAAGTGGCACGACGGCTCGCCCTTTACCAGCGAGGACGTCAAGGCCTCGCTGGAGCGCCCGGAGAAGCTGGTCAACAGCCCGGGCTCGTTCACCAGCTACACCAAGCCGATCGCGCGCATCGACACGCCCGACCCGCTGACGGTGCGCCTGACCATGAGCGTGCCCAATTACGCCAACCTGGCCAACGACCTGAACAGCGTGCCGATCATGCCGAAGAAGGTCGCCGCCACGCTGACGCAGGCGGACTTTGATTCGGGCAAAGTCATGATCGGCACCGGCCCGTTCAAGTTCGTGCGCTTTGCGCGCGGGCAGGAAATCGTGATGGAGCGCAACCCCAACTACTGGGGCCCCAAGCCCGAGTGGGACCGCGCCATCTTCCGCATCATCACTGACAACGGCGCGCGTTCGTCCGCGCTGCTGGCTGGCGATGTCGACGTGATCGAGAGCGTACCGTCGGCCGACGTCGCCAAGCTAAAGCAGAACCCGAAGTTCAAGATCGAGCAGCAGGTGTCGTGGCGCACCATCTTCTGGCAAATGGAGCAGTCGCGCGACAACCCGCCCTTTGTCACCGACAAGGCCGGCAAGCCGCTGGGCAAGAACCCGTTCAAGGATGCGCGCGTGCGCGCCGCAATCAGCAAGTCGCTGAACCGCGACGCCATCGTCAGCCGCATCATGGAAGGGCTGGCGGTGCCGGCCTCGTCGATCGTCTCGCCTCAGATCTTCGGGCATCCCGGCACCAAGCCTGAAGCCTATGACCCGGAAGGCGCGAAAAAGCTGCTGGCCGCCGCAGGCTACCCCGATGGCTTCGGCCTGACGCTGCACGCCACCAACAACCGTTACCTGAACGACGCCGCGGTGGCGCAGGCCACCGCCAGCATGCTGACGCGCATCGGCATCCAGACCAAGGTGGAGACGTTGCCGGTGGCGGCCTACTTCACGCGCGCACGCCAGGGCGAGTTCGCCTTCCAGATGCTGGGCTGGGGTTCGGCCGCGGCTGACGTGGCACTGCGCTCGATTACCGGCACGCCCAACCCCAAGACCGGCTATGGCACCTGGAACTGGGGCAAGTACAGCAACCCCCAACTGGACCAGCTGATCGAGAAGTCGCTGACCACCGTCAGCAGCGACAAGGCCCGCGAAGAGAATGCCCGCATCGCGGCCAAATTTGCGCTGGCCGACCACGCGATCATTCCGTCGCACAGCCAGCTGGCGATGTGGGCGATGAAGAAGGGACTGAAGTACGAGGCGCGCACCGACGAGTGGTCGCTGGCGCAGTTCTTCCACAAGGAGTGAGTGCGGCGCTGCCTGCAGCCGCTCTCCCGCGCAGCGGGAGAGCGGCAGTTCCTCAGATCTTCAACTGCTCTTCCTGCCGCACATTCGCCGCGCGCAGTTTCTGCACCCAGTCGCGCGCCGGCAGGCCGGTGGTCTTTTCCACCACCTCGGCACGCCCCTCCAGCGCTTCCCACGACACATCAATATCCGGCCCGTTGAAGGCCATCGCGATGATGTTGCCGTCATGCACTTCCGGGAACACCAGCACGCGGTTGTCAAAGGCATCGCAGATGCGTTCGATATTCTTCGGAAAGCTGTCGTGGTCGCCGAACAGGTTGATGGTCATCACCCCGGGTGCCTTCAGCGTGCGGCGGCAGGCTCGGTAGAACGCGGTGGTGTCCAGCACCGGGCCGCGCGCGGTGGCGTCGTACAGGTCCACCTGCAGCACGTCGATGGCGCTGGCGTGGGTGCCGTCCATGACGTAGTCCCAGGCATCCTGCTCGCGCACGGTCAGGCGCGCATCGTCCTCGCGCAGGCCGAACATGCTGCGCCCGGCGATGATCACCGCGGGGTTCAGCTCCACCGCAGTCACGCGCGCTTGGCTGAACTGGCGGTGGCAGAACTTGGTCAGCGCCGCGGCTCCCAAGCCAAGCTGGACCACGTGGAATTCTTCAACGGAAGGCGACAGGAACAGCAGCCAGGCCATCATCTGCTGCGCGTATTCCAGCTCGATCGCATCGGGCTTGCGCAGGCGCATCGCGCCCTGCACCCACTCGGTGCCGAAGTGCAGGTAGCGCACCCCTTCCATTTCCGAGAAGGTCACCGGCGCGAAGCGCGGCGTCATGCGCTTTTCTTCGCGTGCCGGCGCCTCGCCACGGCTGCGGGTGCCACGTGCCGGACGGCGCGAGGCCACGGCTTCAATCGATTTGCGTTTCAGTAGGGTCATGTTGTCGAGAAAGGCGTTCAGCACCCGTTCCAGCATGGATGGGGACAAACGCGGATTACTTGCCCAGCGCCGACTGTGCGCGCTGCAGCCATTCGCGGTTGTGTTCGCGGGCGTGGCGCGGCCAGTGGCGGGCGTCGTGGACGATATCGGCATAGAGTTGCTGCGCGCGTTCGCGGTCGGCGGCGTCGGGCTGCGCCGCCAGCCAGTCGGCAAAGAGGCAGCGCGGCGCGGCATCGCTGGCGCTGGTCAGCGCCTGCTCGAACGCGGCCCGCGTGCCGGATGCACCGGTGGCCGCCAGCGCGCGCGCAAACAGCAGGGCCGGATCGGGCTGCTGGCGCGACTGCGGATTGGCGGCGAACAGCTTCTCCAGCGTTGCCAGCGCGCCGGCGGCATCGTTGGTGGCGAACTGCGCCTGTGCCAGTCCCTGCAGTAGCGCCGGATCGGTCGCAAACGGTCCGTTGGCCGCTGCCTGGTAGTGCTGCAGGGCTTCCGACGGCTGCCCGGCCGCCAGCAGCGCGGCGCCCAGGCGCATGCGGTGCGCCACCGTCGGGGCGCGGTCAAAGTCTGAGCGGGCCTCGCGCACCGCGCGGTTCGGATCGACCAGTTGCGTGATGGCACGCGTGGCCGCACGCGCGCCGCGCGACTGGCGCAGCGCGGGCAGGTAGATCGCGAAGAAATACACCACGCTGCCCAGCCCCGGGAACAGGAACAGGATCAGCAGCCAGTACATGTTCTGGTGCGTGCGCACCGCGTGCACCGCAAAGAACAGTGCGACGATGATATGGATGCTGATGCCGAAGATACGCATAGGGAATTCACCTTTGAATCAATGGCCGGCACGCCGGCCGCCGGCATTGTGACAGAAAGGCAGGGCGCCGGGTTTCAGCCGCCCGCCGCAATGCCGGCGCCGGCCGACTGCAGCCCCGCCACCGCCTGCGGCGTCAGCACGGCCTCGCCATTGACCGCACGCGCCACCAGCGCATCGGCCGCCTCGATGGCAATGCCCTGTGCGCTGTACCAGGCATCGTCGTAATAGGTGTTGCCGTAGCGCTCGCCGCTGTCGCACAGCAGGCTGACGATGGCGCCGCCCTCACCCGCCGCGTGCATCTGCTGGGCCAGGTACAGCACGCCGACGAAATTGGTGCCGGTGGACCCGCCCACGCGGCGCCCGAAGCGCCCGGCCAGGTAGCGCATGGCCGCGAACGAGAGCGCATCCGGCACCTTCAGCATGGCGTCGATGCAGGTCGGGATAAACGAATGCTCCACGCGCGGCCGGCCGATGCCTTCGATGCGCGAGCCCTCCGCCAGGGACAGCTCCGGCTGCGGCTTGCCCTCCAGGCAGCTGCGGAAGTAGTCGAAGAACACCGAGTTCTCCGGGTCCGCGCACAACACGCGGGTCTGGTGGCGGCGATAGGCCACATAGCGCCCCAGCGTGGCGATGGTGCCGCCGGTGCCGCCGCTCGATACCAGCCAGGCCGGCACCGCATGCTCTTCCTGCGCCATCTGCTTGAAGATCGACTCGGCGATATTGTTGTTGGCGCGCCAGTCGGTGGCGCGCTCGGCGTAGGTGAACTGGTCCATGAAATGCCCGCCCGTCTCCTGCGCGATGTGGCGCGAGGCGGCGTAGATCTCGGACGGGCTGTCCACTAGGTGGCAGTGCCCGCCGTAGAACTCGATCGCCTCGATCTTGGCGCGCGAGGTGCCCGCCGGGATCACCGCCACGAACGGCAGCCCGAGCAGCCGCGCAAAGTAAGCCTCGGAGATTGCCGTCGAGCCGCTGGATGCCTCCACCACCGTGCTGCCCTCATGCAGCCAGCCGTTGCACAGCGCGTACAGGAACAGCGACCGCGCCAGCCGGTGCTTGAGGCTGCCGGTCGGATGACTGGACTCGTCCTTGAAATAGACGCGGATGTCAGGGTAGCCCGGCAGTTCCAGCGGGATCAGGTGGGTGTCGGCGGAACGGTTGAAATCCGCATCGATCTTGCGGATGGCCTCATGGGTCCAGTCGGAAAGTGGCATGGCAGTGTTCCGGGCAGGCCGGGCATCGGGACAGACCGTCAGGATGCCAGAAGCGCACGCCACAAATCCAGTTTCCGGGATGGGCAGGCGGCCTGGCACAACCCGCAAAGGGCGGTTTCTCCACAACCGCGGGACCAGGCATGGCATTTCCTGTCCGGATGCAGCCACCGGCGCGGGTGCTGGGATATGATAATAGGACTAACATCATATGTGACTGCAACAGATGTCCCCGATGTCCGCGATACCCGGGAGCACCCGCCACCTTGCCCGCCCCAGCCAGCCGACCGGTCCCGCTCCCCGGGTCCTGCATTGCGCAAGGCTGCCGTGATCGAGGCCACCCTCAACATCGCCGCCGGCAAGGGTTTCCAGGGGCGTGGCTCGGCGCGCGTGAGCCTGGTGGCCGGCCGCTATGCCAACCGCATCGTGCTGGTCACGGACTCCGGCTCGGCCGATGCGCATGACGTGATGGCCGTCATGCGCCTGCGCACGCCGCCAGGCACCGTGCTGCGCATCCAGGCCGACGACCCGGACGAAGTCGCCGCGGTCTGGGCCATCGCACGAATATTCGGACCAGGGAACGGCCAGCCATGAGCGAACGCAAACCGGACGCCGGCACTGGCATCGCCGCGGATAGCGGCCGCACGTCCTTTGACTCCTATATGCGGTTCCTGGCCGAAGCCCCGCGTGACGGCACGCCCGTGGTGCTGGAGACCGAGACCGCCCTGTCGCTGCACTTCGACGTGCTGGCCACGCAGAGCTTCATGTCGCGGCGCGATCCCGACCGGCTGGTGCTGGGCTATACGCGCACCATGATGGGATTCCTGCTGCTGCATCCGTCGCCGGCACGGATTTCGGTGATCGGGCTCGGCGGAGGCTCGCTGGTCAAGTATTGCTACCGGCACCTGCCTGCCACGCGGGTGGTTGCTGTCGAGATCGACCCAGCGGTGATCGCACTGCGCGAGCGCTTCCGCATTCCGCCCGACGATGTCCGCCTGCAGGTGGTCTGCGCCGATGGCGCCGAGTACGTCAGGGGCCGGGAAGCGCGCCCCGAGGTCATCCTCGTCGACGGCTTCCTGGCTGACGGCATGCCGCTGCAGCTTGGCTCTGCCGGCTTCTACGCGGCCTGCCACGCGAGGCTGGCCGACGACGGCGTGCTGGTCGCCAACTTCCTGGCAAGCGACCGTGGCATGCCGCACTACCTGGACGCGGTGCGCGCCGTGTTCGGGGTCTCGATGTCGGTCGCGCGCGCCGAGGACAGCTGCAACTACACGTTGTTTGCCTGGAAAGGCCAGCCCCGGCTGCCGTCGCTGCAGACGCTCCTGGCACGCGCACGGGTGCTGGAAGCCGTGCATGCGCTGAAGCTGACACCGACTGCCCGCCGCATGAAGCGCGGCGAGGCAGTTGCCGCCGACCCCGACGCCTGGCACGCCCTTGCCCGGCCGCCCCGGCACGCCCTGTAGCGGCAACGCAGGTCCTCCGCCTCCCTTTCCAATCCGCCAGACGCCGCCCCATCGCCATGCCGATCCTGTACCTGCGCAAACTGACTGGGAAGCGGCGCAGCCCCCACGCCAACCGGCACCTGGCCGGCTACCCTGCTTTGTCGCAGGCGCCATCAATGCCGGCGGCTTCCTGGCCGTGCAGCAATACACCTCGCATATGTCCGGCGTGGTCTCAGCCATGGCCGACAACCTGGCGCTGGGCAGCTTCGCGCTGGTGCTGGACGGGGTCGGGGCGCTGCTGTCGTTTCTCGGCGGCGCTGCGTGCTCGGCGGTGCTGGTCAACTGGGGGCGGCGCGAGCGGCTGCACAGTGAATACGCGCTGCCGCTGGCGCTGGAAGCGGGACTGCTGCTGTGCTTAGGCCTGATCGGCGGCAACCCTGGGGCAGCACCAGTGGCTGTTCGTGCCAGCCACGGTGATGCTGCTGTGCTTCATCATGGGGCTGCAGAATGCCATGATCACCAAGCCCTCGAACGCCGAGATCCGCACCACCCACCTCACTGGCATGGTTACCGATATCGGCATCGAGCTGGGTAAGCTGTGCTACTGGAACGCAGCCGCGCCGGCACGCACGCCATCAAGCACACAAGCGCGCCCCCTGCCCCGCGTGCTCGCCGACCGGTGCAGCGCCTGCTGGTGGTGCTGGTCACGCTGTTCTTTGCCGGCGGCGTCGCCGGCGCGCTGGGGTTCAAGCACCTGGGTTTCAGCGCCACGCTGCCGCTGGCCGTGCTGCTGGCGCTGATCGCAGTGCCGCTGACCGACGACCTGCGCAGCCGCTGGCGCACAGGCTCACTGCCGCGCCTGGCGGCGCGGACGCGGCAACGCGTGCAGGCGGGCGCGCTACACCGGCGGCGCTAGGCGCCGTCTAGCGGTACACCAGCACCGGAATCTTGCTGTGCGTCAGCACCTTCAGGGTTTCGCTGCCGATCAGCATGCCCTGGACCCCGCGCCGCCCGTGCGAAGCCATCACGATCAGGTCGCAGCCCATCTCCTCGGCCGTCTTGATGATGGCCTCGTAGGGATGGTCGTTGACGACGTATGCCGTTTCACAGGGCACGCCTGCGGCGCCGGCTTCGTCGGCCAGTCCGCGCAGGTAGCGGGTTGCTTCTTCCCAGGCTTGCTTCACGTAGGTTTCGCGCGTGCCCTCCAGCATCTCGACCTGGTAGGTCAGCACGTGGTAGTTCGGACAGACCCGCACCGCGGTGGTACGCGCCCCCATTTCCCGCGCCAGGATCAGGGCCTTGCGGAATGCCGATTCAGACAGGTCGGAGCCATCGACCGCCAGCAGGAGATGCTTGAACATGATTGCCTCCTTGCCTGCATAGTTGCCGGCTAAGGCGCTCACTTCCGATGCGTCGTCGCCATGCGTCCGAAAGTGCGAGCCCCGCAAGGCGCACAGGGAGCGACCGATACCTCCGGTTTCGAATGATTCGTCGCTCGACTCCAGTATAGGTGCGCCATGGCCCACGGCAATCCGGCATGCGTCACATGCGCACGGGTGGATTCAATACCAGCGATTTGCGAAGCCGTTGGCTGGCTGCGGGCCGCGTCAGGCCCGACCAGGGTCGCGCCGGATCGTTGCGCAATCCTCCGTCAGCCATGCGGCGACAGCCTCGACCACCGCTTGCGGCGCTTCCATGGTGATCATGTGCCCCGCATCCTCGATCACTTCAAGCCGCGCCGCCGGGATCCGCTCGCGCATGTCCACGTGGCTGTCCAGCGGGTTCCAGTGATCCTGGCGGCCGTCGGGCAGGTAATGGCCGGCAGCAGCGCCGATGCGTCCGGACGCCCGAGCAACGCCCGCACCTGCGCACGCGCGTGGGTCCGGTGGACTTCAGCACCGCGTCCGTGGATGCCTCGCTGGAGTTCGGCGACGGCCAGCGGCCGGGCCTGCATAACGATTTCGTGGTGCCGCTGCGGTTGTCGCCCTATGCGGCGCCGTCATGGGTGGCCGCGCATGGCCAGGCGATCGACGCCGGCACGCCGCGGTCGGCGCTGATCCAGCACCTGACGCTGTCCGACGCATGGGAAGGCTGGTTCGCACGGCAAGGCATCAAAGCCAGCCCCGGGCCACGAAGGGCCGCGCTACGAGGTGATGTCGATGGCGTTGAACGCCACCGTGGCGGGGATGGGCGTGGCGCTGCTGCCCTCCTACATGACCGGGGACCTGCTGGCGGTCGGCAAGCTGGAGCGCCTTTCCGACACAGCCTGGCAACATCCGAAGGGCCTGGTGTATCCGCCGGCGTCGGCACAGATGCGGGCGCTGAAGGTGTTTCGCGACTGGCTGTTGCAGCAGCACGAGGCAGGTGCCGCCGAAGGAAGCCTGAAGGCCTAATGCCGGTCGGCATACGCGCGAGTCTCGCGCCGGGCTAAGCGGATTTCCTGATGTGTGTGGCTGCGCTGACTGAGCTAGCATCCTATGCACCATCCCTCTTCATGCCCCGCCATGCGTGACTTCAAGCGGTTGCTATCGTGCCTGCTGGCTGCATTGTGTGCTGCTTGTGCACAGACGATGCCTCAGCCCTCCGGTCCGCTCGCATTCAACGCGGCGACGGTAGGAAGCCCGGGAAGCCGCGCCACGGCAGAACTGTACCGGCCCGAGGGCGCCGGCCCGTTTCCCGCGGTCGTCGCGCTGCACGGCTGCGATGGCGTCAGCCCGCACTACCGGACCTGGGCACGCCGGCTGGCCTCGTGGGGCTATGTGGTACTGCTGGTGGACAGCTTTGGCCCGCGCAACCTCAGGACGGTATGCAACCATGGCCGGGACGTCCCCCCCGAGCTGCGCGCGCAAGATGCACTGGGCGCCGCCGCTTACCTGCGCGCGCGGCCGGACGTGGTGGGGAGCCGCATCGGCGTCATTGGCTTCTCGCACGGTGGCTGGACTGTGCTCAAGAGCGTGCTCGCCAGCGATGCCGGAGTCGAGGTCACCCACCCCTTCGCCGCCGCCGTGGCGTTCTACCCAGGCTGCGAGATGCCCCGCTCCGTCCTGCTCACCGACACACTAATCCTGATCGGCGACGCCGACGACTGGACGCCCGCCGCGCGCTGCGAACGCTGGCGCGATATCGTTATGAAGCACGACCATACGGTCGAGATGATCGTGTACCGCGGCGCCGTACATGGCTTTGACACGAGCCGTCCGCCCCATGCCTTCGCCGGGCACATCGTCGGTCAGGATCCCGCTGCCGCCGAAGATGCCATCGCGCGGACGCAAACCTTTTTCCGGCAGCGCCTGATGGCGCCGTAGACAGTTGCTCCGGGCGCAACCAGCGTGAGCTATGGCATAGATATTGCGTAGAGGACACACAGGCCAACGGCGGCCTTGAAACAGATTGGCAAGCCGCGATGACATGCTCCGAAAAGGAGCATCCCGGGCAACGACGCCCCGAAGCGAATGGACCACGAACCGGACAACCGGTTCGCAGGCATCGCGCTTCGGGGCGCTTTGGCTTTGCCGGTCAGCGCGGTGCGCGTCTGCGTCGACACTACCTGCAAGGCATGGCATGAACGCTCTCTCTACTCAGTCACCCGAGACCGAGATGTCCGCCGAAACCATCGGCGCATCGGTCAACCTTTCCGGAAGGCAGCGCATGCTGTCGCAACGGATCGTCCTCCAGATGCTGCTCGCTTCGCGGGGGGACACTGCCGCGCTCGATATCGCACGCAAGCGCCCGTCAATGTTCGAGCCGGGGCCAACCAGAGTTTGATGCGGAGACGCCCTTGAAACGTTACCTCTGTTCCTTCTGCCTGATTGTCTGCAGCGTCCTGTCCCTGGCCGGGACCGCTTCCGCCGAAACGCTGACGATCAACGCGGCGATCAACAAGGCGGGCCGCCAGCGCATGCTGTCTCAGCGCATGGCCAAGGCTTACTGCCAGGCAGGCCTCGGCGTTGAAGTCGAACGTTCAAAGAAGATTCTCGAACAGTCCGCGGCGCTCTTCGACAAGCAACTCATGGAGCTGAAGGCGTTCGCGCCCACGCCTGATATCAAGGACACCTACGCCAGGCTCGAGCAGACATGGATTCCCTATAGACAGTTGCTGTCCGGCGGCGATCCGAATCCCGATAGCGCGAAAACCATCGCAAGAATGAGCGAGGACGTGCTGAAGCTTGCGCAACAGGGAACCCTCCTGCTCGAGAAACATTCTGGCACCGCGACGGGCAAGCTGATCAACGTTGCCGGCCGCCAGCGGATGCTCTCGCAGAGAATCGCCAAGATCAGCATGTTCCGCGCCTGGGGAATTACCTCCCCCCAGATGGCGCAGGATCTGGACACGGCTACCAGGGAATTCGCAGCCGCGCAGGAGCTCCTCACCTCGGCGCCGCAAAACACCGAGGCAATCCGTCGCGAACTGCTGCTTGCCGGCTCTCAGTGGCTGTTCTTTGAAGAGGCACTCAACCAGACCGGGGTCAGTCGCGCGGAACAGTTGAGAAACATCGCCACGACCAGCGAGCGTATTCTTCAGGTGATGGATGACGTCACCGGCATGTATGAAGGGATGCCCAGGTAACGTGGGTGCGTGAACGAGCTATGCCAGATGCTGCTTTACAGACAGCCACGCCTGCAATGCCTGCCAGGCGCGCAGCTTTTCCGGGTAGGACAAGGTATGAGCGGGACTACTGGATGGAAGCTTGATGGTCCGGTGATGGTCGTCATGCTGCCCGAGTACCTTCAAACCGATACGCGCAGCAGTGCCGCCATTGAAGGCGATGACAGCCAGCCTGGGTAGTGATTCGATCAGGCTCGCCAGGTCGTTGCCGGCGTGATCCCGGATGTTGCTGTCCAGGCTGCCCTCACGCTTCGCTTGCGCCACCACGTCCCACAGACCGACGTGATGCGCCAGAAGCGTTTGCAGCCGCGCGGCATAGTCCATGTGGACCAGGTCTTCACCCAGAACATCGCCGGTCAGGCGCCAGAACTGATTCTGCCGATGCGCGTAATACTGGCTTTGCGCCAGTGACGCCTCGCCCGGCAGGCTGCCAAGAATGAGGATGCGCGTGCCGGCGTCAACGACAGGCGGGAAGCACCGCTTCAGCGTCATCGGTCACGCGCTCCGTTACAACACATTGAGATGGGAATCCCCCGCCGCCTACGCGGCGAGGGCAGCCGGGGCGTCAGGCCAGCAGCTTGTTGACGCGCTGCACATATGCAGCCGGATCGTCCAGCATGCCGCCTTCGGCCAGCAGCGCCTGGTCGAACAGCACCTGCACGCGGTCGCTGAAGGCATCGCCCTCGGGGAGATCGCGCAGTTTCTGCACCAGCGCGTGTTCCGGGTTCAGTTCCAGGATCGGCTGGGCGTCCGGCGCCTTCTGGCCGGCCTGCTTGAGCAGGCGCTGCAGATAGCCGCTCATGTCGCCTTCGTCAGAGACCAGGCACGAGGCCGACGCGGTCAGGCGCAGCGTCACGCGCACGTCCTTGGCCTTGCCGTCGAGCACGCCCTTGGCGCGTTCGACCACGTCCTTCCAGTCGGCCTCGGCCTTTTCCTGCTCGGCCTTCTCGGCTTCGTCGGCGAGCTTGCCCAGGTCCAGGTCGCCGCGCGCGACCGACACCAGTTCCTTGCCGTCGAACTCGCGCAGGAACGACAGCATCCATTCGTCGACGCGGTCGGTCAGCAGCACCACTTCGATCCCCTTCTTGCGGAACACTTCCAGGTGCGGGCTGTTCTTCGCGGCGGACCAGGTATCGGCCGTGACGTAGTAGATCTTGTCCTGGCCTTCCTTCATGCGGCCGACGTAGGCGGCCAGCGCCACATTCTGCTCGGCGGTGTCGTTGTGCGTGGAGGCAAAGCGCAGCAGCTTCGCCACGCGCTCCAGGTTGGCCTGGTCTTCGCCGATGCCCTCCTTGAGCGCCTGGCCGAACTGCTGCCAGAAGGTGGTGTACTTGGCGCGCTCGGCTTCTTCTTCACTGTCGGCCAGCGTTTCCAGCATCGACAGCACGCGCTTGGTGCAGCCCTCGCGGATGGCCTTGACGTCGCGGCTTTCCTGCAGCAGTTCGCGCGATACGTTCAGCGGCAGGTCGGCGGAATCGACCACGCCCTTGACCCAGCGCAGGTAGCCCGGCAGCAGCTGGTCGGCGTCGTCCATGATGAAGACGCGCTTGACGTACAGCTTCAGGCCGGCCTTGTGGTTGCGGTCCCACAGGTCGAACGGGGCGCGCGCCGGGATATACAGCAGCTGGGTGTATTCGCTGCGGCCTTCCACGCGGTTGTGGGTCCAGGCCAGCGGCGCCTCGTTGTCGTGCGCGATGTGCTGGTAGAAGGCGGTGTACTGCTCGTCGGTGATGTCGGACTTGGCACGCGTCCACAACGCGCTCGCCTGGTTCACGCTTTCCCACTCGGCGGTGCGCTGGTAGGTGCTGGATTCTGCGTCCCACACCTCCTTGGGCATGCGGATCGGCAGCGAGATATGGTCCGAATACTTCTGGATGATGCCCTTCAGGCGCCAGGCCGAGAGGAAGTCGTCCTCGCCCTCGCGCAGGTGCAGCGTGATGGTGGTGCCGCGCTCGGTGCGGGCTATGGCATCGATGGTGAACTCGCCGTCGCCGGTGCTTTCCCAGCGCACTGCGTCTTCGGCGCCCAAGCCGGCGCGGCGCGTTTCCACCGTGACCTTGTCAGCGACGATAAAGGCCGAGTAGAAGCCCACGCCGAACTGGCCGATCAGCGCGGCGTCTTTCTGCTGGTCGCCGGACAATTGCTGGAAGAATTCCTTGGTGCCCGAGCGGGCGATGGTGCCGAGGTTGCGGATGGCCTCGTCGCGGCTCATGCCGATGCCGTTGTCGGTGATCGTCAGCGTGCGCGCCTTGGCGTCGGCCTCGATGCGGATCGCCAGGTCGGCGTCGTTCTCCAGCAGGGACGGGTTCGCGATCGCCTCGAAGCGCAGCTTGTCGGTGGCGTCCGAAGCATTCGAGACCAGCTCGCGCAGGAAAATTTCCTTGTTGCTGTACAGCGAGTGGATCATCAGGTGCAGCAGTTGCTTCACTTCCGCCTGGAAGCTCATCGTCTCGTGCGGTGCGGTCATGGTTCTCCTCTTGGAAACAGGCGAATCTTGAAAGTGGGTGTGACCACGGTCATGTGGCCGGTGCCGCCAGACATAGGGCCGCCCGGGCCATTTTTCAAGGCCCGGGTGCTGCCGGGATGTGACTTACAGGCGTTCGAGCTGGCGCGCCAGGAAGGCCAGCATGTCCGGGTGGCCGCTGCTGGCAACGTTGAAGCGCATCCAGCCCGACGGCATCTGCGACGGCGAGAACAGGCTGCCCGGAGCGAACAGGTAGCCTTCTTCATGCCCCGCGGTGGCGATCGCGTTGGTGTCGCGGCCGGTATCGGCCCACAGGTACATGCCGGCGTGCTGGCCGGGAAAGAGACGCAGGCCCAGCCGCTCCAGCTCGCGCCGGGTCTCGTTGCGGGCGCGGTCCAGCCGGGTGCGCACGCGCTCCACATGCTTGCGGTAGTGGCCCTCCGTCAGCACCTTGTACAGCACGCGCTCGTTGATCTCAGGCGTGGCCAGCCCCGCCAGCAGCTTGCTGTCGGTCAGCGCCGACGCCATCTCCGGGTGCGCGGCGATAAAGCCCACGCGCAGGTTGGCCGCCAGGGTCTTGGAAAAGCTGCCCAGGTAGATCACCCGGCGCAGTTGGTCCAGGCTGGCCAGCCGGGTGGCGGCGTGGCCGGGCGGGCACAGGTCACAGTAGATGTCGTCCTCGACGATCAGGAAGTCGTACTGCTCGGCCAGGCGCAGCAGCTGGAAGGCCTTGGCCGCCGACAGCGAGGTGCCGGTGGGATTGTGCAGCACCGAGTTGATCACGAACAGCTTGGGCCGCCGTGCCTGCACGATGCGCTCCAGCGCCTCCAGGTCCGGCCCCTCGGCGGTGTAGGGCACGCCGATCACCTGGGCGCCCTGCGCGGCAAAGCGGCCGAACATCACGAACCAGGCCGGGTCGCCCACCAGCACCGTGTCGCCGGGCTGCAGGTAGAGCCGCGCAATCAGGTCCAGGGCCTGGGTGATGCCCGAAGTCAGCACGATCTGCTCGGCGCTGGCACCGATCTCCAGTTCTTCCAGCCGGGTGCGCAGCTGCTGGCGCAGCGGCAGGAAGCCCTGCGGCGTGCCGCTGGCCAGGAAATGGTTGCCGGGCTGGCGGCCCAGCCCGCGCAGCGCGCTGGCAATCAGTTCGCCGTCGAGCCAGTCATTGGGCAGGAAGCCCAGCCCGGGCGCTTTGTGCGCCTCGGCGGTATGGAACATGCTGCGCAGCAGCCAGGTCACGTCGATATTGCGCGCCACCGCCACGCCGCCGGACACCGGCGCCGCGGGCGCGGCCGGGGCGCGCTCGCGCACGTAGAAGCCGGAGCCGCGGCGCGATTCCAGGTAGCCCAGCGCCACCAGCCGCTCATAGGCCTCGACCACGGTAAAGCGCGAGATGCCCTTCTCCTGCGCCAGCTGCCGGATCGACGGCATGCGCATGCCGGCGCGGAACACGCGCTCGTCGATGCGCATGCGGGCCCATTCGGTCAGCTGCTCGACCAGCGTCATCTGCGCCGAAGGGATCGGATCCGGGAAGCGCTCGGTGGGCGGCACCACCAGCCGCAGCGCGCGGCCGGAGGCATGCCCCGATGTGCTTTTGGCGTCGCCTCCACTATCCTTCTGACGGGCGACGGTGGCAGTCTCGCTGCCCGCGTCGCCATCCCTGCCGTTGGCATCCATGTGCTGCTCCTGCAACTGTACTGAATACGATCCGCTCAACTGTACCGGTACTGTACCGACTACCTTGTCTACCATCAAGCCACGATGAAGCTCGCCCTCGATCACCTCGTCATCGCCGCGCCCGACCTGGCCGCCGGCACGGACTACATTGCCGGCCTGCTGGGCATTGCGCCCCAGGGCGGCGGTGCGCACGCGGCCATGGCCACGCACAACCGCGTGCTGGGCATGTTCGGCGGCGTCTACCTAGAAGTGATCGCGGTCGATCCGGCCGCCGCCGCGCCGGCACGCCCGCGCTGGTTCGGCCTGGACACCGAGGCCGTGCAGCAGCGCCTGCGCGACGGCCCGTTCCTGCTGCACTGGGCCGCGCGCGCGGAACGCCCCGCCGACCTTGGCCGGTGGCAGGCGCAGTACCCGGAGCGCATCGCCCCGGTCATCCCGATGACCCGCGGCGGCCTGCACTGGCGCATCACCGTGCCCGAGGACGGCAGCCTGCCCGCCTGGCCGGGCGAGGCCGACAGCGCTGGCGACGGCCTGCTGCCCAGCCTGATCCAGTGGGACGTGGCCAGCTACCCCGGCGTCAGCCTGCCGCGGCAGGACCTGGCGCTGCGCAGGCTGTCCGGGCGCCACCCGCGCGCCGAGCTGCTGCGCCAGGGACTGGCCTGGCTGGGCGCCGACCACCTCATCGCCATCGAGCAGGCCGACGGCCCGCCTGAACTGATTGCCGAAATCGAAACCGCGCAGGGCATCCGCATCCTGCGCTAGCCACACCCAGAACAAGCCCACCAGGAGACCCCCGATGTCCGCCACCCGCAAGCGCTTCGACGAAGCCCCCTACCTCGACCACTGCACCGCCACCGTGGTGGCGGCCGGCGCCGAAGGGATCGAACTCGACGAAACCGTGTGCTACGCGCGCAGCGGCGGCCAGGCCGGCGACACCGCCACGCTGGCGCTGGCCGACGGGCGCTCGGTGGCCATCGTCGACACTGTCTACGCCGACGACCGCAGCCGCATCCTGCATGTGCCCGCACCGGATGCGCCGCTGCCGCGCGTGGGCGAGCGCGTCACCGTGACCATCGACTGGGCGCGCCGCCACAAGCTGATGCGGCTGCATACCTGCCTGCACCTGCTGGGCTCGCTGATCCCGGCGCCGGTGACCGGCTGCGGCATCTCGCCGGAGTCGGCGCGCGTCGACTTTGACCTGCCGGAGTCGACCCTGGACAAGGCCGACCTGACCGAGCGCCTGAACGCGCTGATCCACGCCAACACCGCGGTGCGCACCACGCTGATCACGCCGCAGGAACTGGCCGCCCAGCCAGAGCTGGTGCGCACCATCGGCGCCGCGCCGCCGGTGGGCACGGCCAGCATCCGCATCATCGAGATCCCCGGCGTGGACCGCCAGCCCTGCGGCGGCACGCACGTGGCCAACACCAGCGAGATCGGCGCGGTGGTGGTGACCAAGATTGAGAAGAAAAGCCGCACCAACCGGCGCGTGGTGGTCGCGTTCGCGTGATGGCGTCCGGCTTGCTCACCGGCCTGACGGCCGCGCAGTTCCTGGCCCTGCTGACCCTACTGACGGTGGGCCTGTTCACGCCCGGGCCCAACACCGCCATCGCCGCGGTCACTGGCGCCAACTTCGGGCTGCGCGCCACGCTGCCGCACTGCGTGGGCGTGGCCTTCGGCTTTGCCAGCATCCTGGCGCTGTGCGCGCTGGGCGTGGGCGCGCTGGTCCTGGGCCAGCCCGCGCTGGCCGCCAGCGTGCACCTGGCCGGCGTGACCTACCTGCTGTGGCTGGCGTGGAAGATCGCGCGCAGCACGGTGCTGGCGCAGAAGCAGGTGCTGCGCCCGCTGAGCGTGTGGCAGTCGGCGGTGCTGCAGTACGCCAACATCAAGGCGTGGATGCTGGCGCTGGCGGTCGCGGCCTCTTACATGACGGGCGCGCCCTCGCCGGTGCAGCGCGTGCTGCTGGTGTGCGGCGTGTTCGCCGTGCTGGGCTTTGTCAGCAACGGCGTGTACGGCGTGCTGGGCGCATCGCTGCGGCAATGGCTGCAGCAAGGCCAGCGCGTGCGCTGGTTCAACCGCGCCATGGGCGCGGCGCTGGCGCTGACCGCGCTGTGGATTGCGGTCAGTGCCAGCCCGGGCGTGCAGTGACCCCCGGCGATCCGATTCCGAGCCAATGACAACCAAGACCCCGACCATGCCCGCCAGCCGCCCCGCTTCACCGCCACTGACGTCTGCCCCACCGGCCTCCGGCGGCATGCTGCTCGGCTTTGTCGGTGTGGCGATCTTCAGCCAGACGCTGCCGTTCACGCGCATGGCGGTGGCCGAACTGGACCCGATCTTTGTCGCACTGGCGCGCGCCGTCCTGGCCGCGCTGCTGGCGCTGGCGCTGCTGGCCTGGCGCGGCGCGCTGTCCGCCAGCCGCCGCCCGCGCGGCGGCCAGTGGCCGCGGCTGGCCGTGACCGCGCTGGGCGTGGTGGCGGGTTTCCCGCTGTTTTCTTCGCTGGCGATGCGCGAGGTGCCGGCCAGCCACGGCGCCATCGTGACCGGCCTGCTGCCGCTGGCGACCGCGGTATTCGCCGCCTGGTTCGGGCGTGAGCGGCCGTCGCCGGCGTTCTGGCTGTCGGCATTGGCCGGCAGCGCGCTGGTGGTGGGCTTTGCCGTCTGGCAGGGCGCCGGCGGCCTGCAGCATGCGGACTGGTACCTGTTCGCCGCCGTGGTGCTGGGCGCGCTGGGCTATGCCGAGGGCGGCAAGCTGTCGCGCGAACTGGGCGGGCTGGAAACCATCAGCTGGGCGCTGGCGGTGTCGCTGCCGGTGCTGGTGCCGGTGGTGGCCTGGCTGACCCTGCGCGACCTGCCGGCGATTGCCGCGGCGTCGCCGCGCGCCTGGGGCGGCATGGCCTATGTGTCGGTGTTCTCGATGTTTGTCGGCTTCCTTTTCTGGTACGCCGGTCTCGCAAAAGGCGGCGTGGCGCGCGTCGGCCAGATACAATTGCTGCAGCCGTTCCTGACGCTGGCGGGAGGCGCGCTGATCCTGGCCGAGCCGCTTGACGCCCCCACCATCGCCTTCGCGGTGGCGGTGATCGCCGTCGTGGCCCTTGGCCGCCGCGCCGCCGTGCAGCAAAGCGCACCTGCCGCGGAAACACCACCGATCCTCCCTGGACGCATTCACTGACTGGAGCCTACATGTCCCAAACCTCGGTCTACGACACCCTTGCCCGCCTCGGCATCGAACTGCCGGCCGTCAACGCCCCCGCCGCCGCCTATGTGATGGCCGCGCAAACCGGCAACACCGTGTTCCTGTCCGGCCATATCGCCCGCAAGGACGGCAAGGTATGGACCGGCAAGCTGGGCAAGGACATCGATACCGAGTCCGGCAAGGCCGCCGCGCGCGCGATCGCCATCGACCTGCTGGCCACGCTGCACGCGCATGTGGGCGACCTGAACCACGTCACCCGCATCGTCAAGCTGATGAGCCTGGTCAACTCGACCCCCGAATTCACCGAGCAGCACCTGGTCACCAACGGCGCCTCCGAGCTGCTGGCCGAAGTGTTCGGCGACAAGGGCAAGCATGCGCGCAGCGCCTTCGGCGTGGCGCAGGTCCCGCTGGGCGCCTGCGTCGAGATCGAGATGATCGCCGAAGTCAAGGCGGCCTGAGGCCCGCATGCGCATCGACAACCTGCCCTTCGGCACCACCGACTGGTCGGCCATCGCGCCGACCCGCCACCCCGGCGAGCAGGGCGAGGCCACCTGGCGCACGCGCCAGTTCGGCGACATCCGCGTGCGCATGGTCGAATACTCGCCCGGCTACCTGGCCGACCACTGGTGCAGCAAGGGCCATATCCTGTTCGTGCTGGACGGCGAGCTCCATACCGAGCTGGAAGACGGCCGGCAGTTCGTGCTCGGCGCGGGAACCAGCTACCAGGTAGCCGACCAGGCGGAAGCGCACCGTTCGTCCTCGCCGAAGGGCGCACGACTATTTATCGTTGACTGAGCGGCAGGCTTGCCGCTCAGCCCAGAATCCCCCCAGACCACAAGAGACACATCATGAAATGGGCCATCTCCCGCCGGGCACAGCAACTGACCAGCTCGGCCATCCGCGAAATCCTGAAGGTCACCGAGCGTCCGGAAGTCATTTCGTTCGCCGGCGGCCTGCCGTCGCCGGCCTCGTTCCCGGTAGCGGCCATGGAGGCAGCGACGGCCCGCGTATTCGCCGACAACCCGCAGGCGGCGCTGCAATACGCCGCGACCGAAGGCTACCTGCCGCTGCGCGAGTTCGTCGCCAGGCGCCATGGCGCGCCGGTCGAGCGCGTGCTGATCACCACCGGCTCGCAGCAGGCACTGGACCTGATCGCCAAGGTGATGATCGACCCGGGCAGCAAGGTGCTGGTGGAAACCCCCAGCTACCTCGGCGCACTGCAGGCGTTCTCGCTGTTCGAACCTGAGTTCGTCTCGATCCCGAGCGACGACAAGGGCCTCCTGCCCGAGGCGCTGACGCCCGAGCTGACCGCCGGCGCGCGCTTCCTGTACGCCCTGCCCAACTTCCAGAACCCGACCGGGCGCCGCCTGCCGCTGGAGCGCCGCGAGGCGCTGGTGGCCCGCGCAAAGGAACAGGGCGTGCTGCTGGTCGAGGACGATCCCTACGGCGCGCTCAGCTACACCGGCGACCAGCTGCCCAGCCTGCTGTCGATGAACCCGGACGGCGTGATCTACATGGGCTCGTTCTCGAAGATCCTGGCCCCCGGCATGCGCCTGGGCTACGTGATCGCCCCGCCCGAGCTGCACTTCAAGCTGTGCCAGGCCAAGCAGGCGTCTGACCTGCACACACCGACCTTCACCCAGCGCGTGGCCTACGAGACCATCCGCGACGGCCTGCTCGACACGCATATCCCGACCATCCGCGAGCTCTACAGCAAGCAGTGCCAGTACATGCTGGACGCGCTCAAGCGCCATATGCCCGAGGGCGTGACCTGGAACGCGCCCGAAGGCGGCATGTTCATCTGGATGGAGCTGCCCGAGGGCCTGGACAGCATGGTGATCCTGGAAGAAGCCGTGAAGCGCAACGTGGCCTATGTGCCGGGCGCGCCGTTCTACGCCAGCAACCCGAAGCGCAACGCGCTGCGCCTGGCCTTTGTCACGGTATCGGCCGAGCGCATCGAGCAGGGCGTGGCGATCCTTGGCGAGCTGTTCCGCGAAGCCATCGCCGCGGCCGCCGCCAAGCAACCGCGCGCGGCCTGAAGCCCGGGCGCGCATCACCACAGGAGCCGACATGTTGCGTATCTGGGGCCGACTCTCCTCCATCAACGTGCAGAAAGTGGTCTGGTGCGCGCGCGAGCTGCACCTGGACCATGAGCGCGTGGATATCGGCGTGACCAAGGGCGATCTCGACACCGAGGCCTATGTGCGCCTGAACCCGAACCGCCAGATCCCCGTGATCGAGGATTTCCGCGGCACCGATGTCGGCGGCGAGCCCTTCGTGCTGTGGGAATCCAATGCGATCGTGCGGTACCTGTGCGCGCGCTATGGCGAAGGCACACTGTGGCCCGAGGACGTCAAGGCACGCGCCTCGGCCGACCGCTGGATGGACTGGCAGACCACCGCCTTCAGCCCAGCCATGGTGACGGCGTTCCTGAACCTGGTGCGCAAGCCAGAAGCGGAGCGCGACGAGGCCGCCATCAAGGCATCGTGCGAGCGCACCGAGCCGCTGGCGGCGTTGCTGGACAAGGCGCTGGCCGGGCGCGAGTTCATCGGCGGCGACCGCTTCACCATGGCCGACATCTCGCTGGCCTGCGCCGCGCACCGCTGGATGGGGCTGCCGCTCAAGCACCAGCCGCGCCCCGACCTGGAGCGCTGGTTGAGCGCGATGCGCGCCCGCCCCGCCGCGGACGGCATCCTGGAACTGCCGCTGCGCTGAGCCGCGGCAGTTTTTTCTTTCCTGCGGTCCGGCCTTACTTCACGGCGCGCGAGCCCGATGCCGCGGTAAATACCCCCAGCCCGATAAACGCCGCGCCGGTCAGGTAGCGGCCGAACGCGCGCGCCCTGCCGGCGCGGCGCAGTGCCGGCATCACCGCGGCGGCGGCCATCACGTAGCAGGCATCGGTGGTCGCGGCAATCAGCACGAAGGCCACGCCCAGCGCCAGGCTCTGCGTCAGCGCCGAGCCCGCCGGGTTCATGAACTGCGGCAGGAAGGCGGCAAAGAAGATCGCGGTCTTGGGGTTGAGCAACGCCACCACGAAGCCGTCGCGCACCACCTGGCGCAGGCTGCGTGGCGCCACCTCCGGGGTGTCGCCGTTCGCGGCCGCCCCACCCCCGCGCAGCGCGCGGATGCCCAGCCAGATCAGGTAGGCCGCTCCCGCGTACTTGACCACCGAAAACGCCAGCGCCGACACCGAGAACAGCACCGCCAGGCCCAGCGAGGCGCCGATGGCGTTGCCCAGGTTGCCCAGCGCCACCGCGCCGATCGAGGCCAGCCCGGCCCGCCGGCCCTGCGCCAGCGTGCGCGTGACGATATAGACCACGGCCGGGCCGGGCGTGATGGCCAGCGCCAGGCTGGCGAGCACGAATGCGGTGAGCAAAGGCCAAGGGGGAAAGAACTCGGTCATGGGCAGCCTCATTCAATGGTTGGATGCGGGCAGCGCGCCCGCGGCATGACGCCCGCCAGTATGCGCCGACTGCCGGCGCTTGCGCCAGTGCCGGCATGGCTGCCGGGCCAGTCATGCGAGCCGGTGGCAGGCACGCAGACTTTTGCAACAGGCGCCGTTTAGAGTACTCTGGCCGGTGTGCCTGGAAGGCACCACGTGCGCCGCAATGCCCCCCAGGGAAACCCTGATCCCTGAATGTGGCTCATGCCAGGCGTGACGCAATGTACGGCAGCGATCACGGAACCCGTTCCTACAATCGCTGGTTCTTTCCCGCGCGCGGCGGATGCCGCTCGCCGGTGCAAAGCGCATGCACGGCGCCGAGGGCACGCAGATCGTCCCGGCGCCTGAGCCAACCTGAGGAGGACATCGATCGTGTGGAGTCAAGTCTATGACCCGCTAGGCAATATGGCGCTGTCGACCATTGCCGCGGGGATTCCCGTCGCCGTGCTGCTGGCAGCGCTGGCGTTCTTTCATATGCAGGCCCACTTGGCGGCCGGGCTGGCGTTGCTGATCGGCATGGTGGTCGCCTCGACGGTGTTCGGCATGCCGGCGGCGATGGCCGGCAAGGCGGCGGGGCTGGGCATCGTGTCCGGGCTGTTCCCGATCGGCTGGATCGTGCTGAACATCATCTTCCTGCATCGGCTGACAACCCTGAATGGATCCTTCAAGGTCTTGCAGAACTCGATCTCCGGCATCACCGAGGACCGCCGCCTGCAACTGCTGCTGGTGGCGTTCAGCTTCGGCGCCTTCTTCGAGGGCGCGGCTGGCTTCGGCACGCCGGTGGCCGTGACCGGCGCCATCCTGATCGGCCTGGGCTTCTCGCCGCTGGCCGCCTCGGGCCTGGCGCTGATCGCCAACACCGCGCCGGTGGCCTATGGCGCGCTGGGCGCCCCGATCATCGGCCTGGCGTCGGTGACCGGGCTGGACCTGCTCGACCTGTCGGCCATGATCGGCCGCCAGCTGCCGTTCTTCTCGGTGATCGTGCCGTTCTGGCTGATCTGGGCCTTTGCCGGCTTCCGCGGCATGCTGGCGATCTGGCCGGCGATCCTGGTGGCGGGCGTGAGCTTTGCGATCCCGCAGTTCCTGGTGTCGAACTTCCACGGCCCGTGGCTGGTGGACGTAATCGCCGCGCTGGTGTCGATGGGCTCGCTGACGCTGTTCCTGAAGGTCTGGCATCCGAAGGAGATCTGGACCTCGACCAGGATCCTGGGCCGCCACGACGACTCCAAGGTCGACCATCCCGAAGCGCTCGAAGCCGATGCGCGCGCCAGCGCCGCCTCGGTCGGCATCTCGGTGGCCAAGGCCTGGATGCCGTGGGTGATCCTGACGGTGTTCGTCTTCGTCTGGGGCGTGCCCGAGTTCAAGAAGCTGATGGATAGCCTGTGGGCGTGGAAATTCCCGATCCCGGGGCTGGACAAGGCTGTCGTCAAGGTACCGCCGGTCGTGCCCAAGGACGTCATCGAAGGCGCGGTCTTCAACTTCAACGTGCTGTCGATGGCCGGCACCGGCATCTTTGTCTCCGCCATCGCCGGCGGCCTGCTGATGGGCTACTCGGTGCCGCGCCTGTTCAAGGAGTACTGGGAAACCATCAAGCTGGTGCGCTACTCGCTCCTGACCATCTGCGCGATGTTCGGCATCGGCTACCTGACCCGCTACTCGGGCCTGGATGCCACGCTGGGCCTGGCCTTCGCCCACACCGGCGTGTTCTATCCGCTGTTCGGCACCATGCTGGGCTGGTTGGGCGTGGCACTGACCGGTTCGGACACGGCCTCGAACGTGCTGTTCGGCGGCCTGCAGAAGACCACGGCGGAGCAGCTGGGCCTGTCGCCGGTGCTGATGGCCTCGGCCAACAGCTCGGGCGGCGTGATGGGCAAGATGATCGATGCGCAGTCCATCGTGGTGGCGTCGACCGCCACCAAGTGGTACGGCCACGAGGGCGACATCCTGCGCTATGTGTTCTTCCACTCGATCGTGCTGGCGATCCTGGTGGGCCTGTTCGTGACGCTGCAGGCCTACGTGCCGCCGTTCACGCATATGGTGATCCATCACCCCTGACCGTTCAGCAGTTTCCGCACTGCGGTTCAGACAAGGCCCCACCCCTGGCGGTTCCAGCCCTGGCGGGGCTTTTCCATTGTGCAAGGCGCGTATCATGTTGTGTCTGATCCGCCGCACGCGCGCCCCCACCTCCCACGAAGACGCCGGGGCGCGCCGGGCACAACGGGAAACCTACCATGTTGCGTCGCCTGGAAAGACTGATCGACCCCTTCCGGGGCATGCCCGACCACGAGCCACCCGGCCAGGTCTGGCGCTTTTATGCCTGGTACCTGCGCGAAGTCTGGGGCGTGTTCGCGCTGCTGTTGCTGGTGGGCCTTGTCGGCGCGCTGATCGAGGTGGCACTGTTCAGCTTCCTCGGCCGGCTGGTCGACATGGCCCAGACCACGCCCGGCGCGGAGTTCTTCAGCCGGCATCGCAATGAACTGCTGTGGATGGCGGCGGTGGCGCTGCTGCTGCGCCCGATCTTCTTCGGCCTGCACGACGTGCTGGTGCACCAGGTCATCAACCCCGGCCTGGCCAACCTGATCCGCTGGCAGAATCACCGCTACGTGCTCAAGCAGAGCCTGTCGTTCTTCCAGAACGACTTTGCCGGGCGCATCGCGCAGCGCATCATGCAGACCGGCTTCTCGCTGCGCGACTCGGCCGTGCAGGCGGTGGACGCGATCTGGCACGTGGTGATCTATGCGGTCAGCTCGCTGGTGCTGTTCGCGCAGGCCGACTGGCGGCTGATGATCCCGCTGCTGCTGTGGATCGTCTGCTACGTGGCTGCCCTGCTCCATTTCGTGCCGCGCGTGAAGCAGCGCTCGGTGGTGGCCACGGAATCGCGCTCGCGGCTGATGGGGCGCATCGTCGACGGCTACACCAATATCACCACGCTCAAGCTGTTCGCCCATACCCGGCACGAGGAAGACTATGCGCGCGACGCCATGGCCGACCAGACCGACAAGGTGCGCCTGGCCGGACGCATGATCAGCGGCATGGACATCACCATCACCGCCATGAACGGCGCGCTGATCGCCGGCACCACCGGGCTGGCGCTGTGGCTGTGGAGCGAGGGCCATGTCACCACCGGCGCGATTGCGCTCACCACCGGGCTGGTGATCCGCATCAACAATATGTCGGGCTGGATCATGTGGGTGGTCAACGGCATCTTCGAGAACGTCGGGCAGGTGCAGGACGGCATGAAGACGATTGCCGTGCCGCGCGTGGTCACCGACCGCGCCGACGCAAAGCCGTTGCGCGTCACCCATGGCGAGGTCCGCTTCGAGCAGGTGGGATTCCACTACGGCAAGGGCTCAGGCGTCATCGAAGGCGTGGACCTGACGGTGCGCCCTGGCGAGAAGATCGGGCTGGTCGGTCCTTCCGGCGCTGGCAAGTCGACGCTGGTCAACCTGCTGCTGCGTCTCTACGACGTCGAGCGCGGCCGCATCCTGATCGACGGCCAGGACATCGCCGCGGTCACGCAGGAAAGCCTGCGCGCACAGATCGGCATGGTCACGCAGGACACCTCGCTGCTGCACCGGTCGATCCGCGACAACCTGCGCTACGGCAAGCCCGCCAGCACCGAAGCTGAACTGGCCGAAGCCCTGCACCGCGCCCGCGCCGACGAATTCACCCCGCACCTGGTCGACGCCCACGGCAATACCGGGCTGGAGGCGCAGGTCGGCGAGCGCGGCGTGAAATTGTCAGGCGGGCAGCGCCAGCGCATTGCCATCGCGCGCGTGCTGCTCAAGAATGCGCCGATCCTGATCCTGGACGAAGCCACCTCGGCCCTGGATTCGGAAGTGGAAGCGGCGATCCAGGAGAGCCTGGAAACGCTGATGCAGGGCAAGACGGTGATCGCCATCGCGCACCGGCTGTCGACGATCGCGCGCATGGACCGCCTGGTGGTGCTGGACAACGGGCATATCGTCGAGAGTGGCACGCACGCGCAACTGCTGGCGCACGGCGGGCTGTATGCGCGGCTGTGGGCGCACCAGACCGGGGGCTTTGTCGGCGTCGACTGACCGGACGGCGGGGCTAGACCAGCCCCAGCAGGCCGGCCGCGCCGCCGAGCGCCACCAGCACCAGCGGATGCACCCGCGTCTTCAGCATCAGCAGCACCGTGCCGGCGGTGACCAGCATCGCCGCCCAGTGCAGGTCGACGCTGCGCGCCAGCACCCAGCCCGACGCGAACATCAGGCCGATGGTCAGCGCCGCCAGAGCGCGCCGGATCAGCCCCGGCCAGCGTGCGTGCGGCGAGCGCCCGGAGAAATACTCGAAACACAAGGCGATCAGGCTCGATGGCCCGCAGATGCCGAGCATGGATGTCAGCGCTCCGGCCAGCCCCGCCACCTGCCAGCCGAACAGCGATACGAACAGGATGTTCGGCCCCGGCGCCGCCTGCGAGATCGCGTACATCGCCGAGAACTGCGCATCGGTCAGCAAGCCATTGGCCTCCACCAGATAGCGGTGCATGTCGGGCAGCGTGGTGCTGGCGCCACCGATCGCCAGCAGCGACAGCACGCCGAAATGGGCCAGCAGGCTGCCCAGGATTTCGCCCGGACTCATGCCTGCGCGCTCTTGCCGATGCACCACTCCCACACCAGCGCCAGCGGCACCAGCACGGCCATCACCGGCACCAGTGGCCAGCGCAGCAGGCCGATGGTGACAAAGGCGACAGCGCCGATCAGCACATTGCGCACGGTCATCGACAGGCTCTGCGCCAGCCGGAAGCCGGTGGCCAGCATCAGTCCGGCCGACACCGCCGTCATGCCGGTCAGCATGCGCCGCACCGCGGCGACGTCCTGGTAGTGCTGGTACAGCAGCATCAAACCCATCACCACCCCCATCGGCACCATCACCAGCCCGCTGAACGCGGCCAGCGCGCCGCGCCAGCCGGCAAAGCGCAGACCCAGCATCAGCGCCAGGTTGATCACATTGGGGCCGGGCAGCACCTGTCCCAGGCTGAGCAGCTCGACGAAGTCGCGGTCGTCCAGCCAGCGGTTGCGGTCGACCACCGCGCGCCGCACGAAGGGCAGCACGCCGCCGAAGCCGGACAGGCCCATGCGGGCAAACTCGATGAAGAGTTTGCGCGGACCGGGCGCGGGGGCGAGATCGGAAAGCGGGGGGACGGACATGCGGGACGAAGCGAGCGCTGTTTGATTCTTGTTATTTCGGACCGGCTACATTCCCTTATGCCGGGAATTGCAGGCGCAGCACCTGCCAACGGTTTGCTCCCTCTCCCGCAAGCGGGATAGGGAGCAAACCAACAGGGAACTCAGTTGCCGGCCGGCGGCTCCACGCGTACCGGATCGATGCGCGGCTCCTTGAGCTTGGCCTCGATGGACTTGCCCTTGCGCGCGCGCTTGCCCACGTAGGCCTGCAAGGCCACGCCTGCCAGCTTCTGCGAAGTCGGCTTGCCGCCGCGCCCCGCGCCCGAGAGCATCAGTCCCGGCGCGCCGGCGCCCACTGCCTGCAGCAGCTTCTCCTTGGGCTCCAGCTCCATCAGGATCACGCCGCGCCCGCCTGCGGACAGCACCTTCACTTCATCGAGCGCCACCAGCAGCAGGCGGCCGTTGCCGGACAGGCAGGCCGCATGCGTTGCCTCGTCGCCCAGCGGCGCCGGCACCAGCGGCGTGTCGCCGTCATCGAGCGTCAGGAACGACTTGCCGCCCTTCTGCCGGCTGATCATGTCGCCCACCCTGGTCTGGAAGCCATTGCCGCCCGCGGTGGCAATCAGCATGCGCTGCTCGGCAGCGCCCGCGAAGGTATGCGCGACCTGGCTGCCGGACTGCAGCTCGATCAGCGTGGTGATGGGCACCCCGTCGCCGCGCCCGCCAGGCAGGCTGGCGACCGGCACGGAATAGACCCGGCCGTTGGTGCCGAAGGCCAGCAGCACGTCGACGGTGCGGCATTCGAAGGTGCCATAGAGCGCATCGCCGGCCTTGAAGGTGAACTGTTGCGCATCGTGGCCATGGCCCTGGCGCGTGCGCACCCAGCCCTTCTGCGACATCACCACCGTCACCGGTTCGTCGACCACGCGCACTTCGGCCGCGGCGCGGCGTTCTTCCTGGATCAGGGTGCGGCGCGGGTCCTTGTCTTCCGGGCTGTACTGCTTGGCGTCGGTCTCGATCTCCTTGATGATGCGGCGGCGCATCATGGTTTCGGACTTGAGCAGCACGTCCAGATCGGCCTGCTCCTCGCGCAGCTCCTTCAGTTCCTTCTCGATGCGGATCGCTTCCAGGCGCGCCAGCTGGCGCAGCCGGATTTCCAGGATGTCCTCGGCCTGGCGGTCGCTCAGGCCGAAGGCCTCGATCAGCGCCGGTTTGGGCTCGTCGCTCTCGCGGATGATGCGGATCACCTCGTCGATATTGAGCAGCACCAGCATCCGGCCTTCGAGGATATGGATGCGGTCCTCGACCTTGCCCAGGCGGTGGCGCGTGCGGCGCGTGACGGTGTCGAAGCGGAACGCGATCCACTCTGACAGGATCTCGCGCAGGCCCTTCTGGCGCGGACGCCCGTCGGTGCCGATCATGACCAGGTTGATCGGCGCGCCGGATTCCAGGCTGGTATGCGCCAGCAGCGTCTGGATGAACTCCTGCTGGCCAATGTTCTTGCTCTTGGGCTCGAACACCAGCCGCACCGGCGCGTCCTTGCCGGATTCGTCGCGCACCGCGTCCAGCACCGCCAGCATGGCGGCCTTGAGCTGCTGCTGGTCCTGCGTCAGCGCCTTCTTGCCGGTCTTGATCTTGGGGTTGGTGATTTCCTCGATCTCTTCCAGCACCTTCTGCGCCGAGGTGCTCGGCGGCAGCTCGGTCACCACCAGCTGCCACTGGCCGCGCGCCATCTCCTCGATGGTCCAGCGCGCGCGCACCTTCAGGCTGCCGCGGCCGCCTTCGTAGATCTGGGCGATATCGGACGCCGGCGAGATGATCTGGCCGCCGCCCGGGTAGTCCGGCCCCGGCATCAGCGCCAGCAGCTCGGCCAGCGTGATATTGGGATTGCGGATCATCGCCACGGTGGCCGCGGCGACCTCACGCAGGTTGTGCGGCGGGATCTCGGTCGCCATGCCCACCGCGATGCCCGAGGCGCCGTTGAGCAGCACGAACGGCAACCGTGCCGGCAACAGCTTGGGCTCCTGCATCGAGCCGTCGTAGTTGGGGGCGAAATCGACCGTGCCTTCGTCGATCTCATCGAGCAGCAGCCGCGAGATCGGCGTCAGGCGCGCTTCGGTGTAGCGCATCGCCGCCGCGCCGTCGCCATCGCGCGAGCCGAAGTTGCCCTGGCCGTCGATCAGCGGGTAGCGCAGCGAGAAGTCCTGCGCCAGGCGCACCAGCGCGTCATAGGCGGACTGGTCGCCGTGCGGGTGGAACTTGCCCAGCACGTCGCCGACCACGCGCGCGGACTTGACCGGCTTGGCGTCGGCGCGCAGGCCCATCTCGTGCATCGAGAACAGGATGCGCCGCTGCACCGGCTTCTGGCCGTCGGCCACCTCGGGCAGCGCGCGGCCCTTGACCACGCTGACGGCGTAGTCAAGGTAGGCGCGCTCGGCGTAGCGCGCCAGCGTCAGCGAATCGGCCGGCTCTTCAGGTTGAAACGTGATGTCTTGTTGTTCCATGGGTAGGCAAGAATTCGGCGCGCCACGTTGAACTGCCGGCGCGCCGGGTTGCTTGTTGTTCGGGTATGCCGGTCAGGGCATGGGGCGGCGCCCGCCGATGACCATCTTCACGCGCGGGCCGTCCGCGCTTGCGCTGGCGCGCTTGAGCACCGCGCCCTGCTGCGGCTGGTACAGCCGGTAAAACTGCAGCACGGTGCTGACATACTGCCGGGTCTCCGGGTAAGGCGGAATGCGGTTGTTGTAGCGCTGCACCGCGCCCTCGCCGGCGTTATAGGCAGCCAGCACCAGCTCCAGGTTGTTCGGGAACAGCTGCATCAGCCAGCTCAGGTAGCGCACGCCCGCGGTGATATTGGTGCGTGGATCGGCCAGCTTCTGCTCGACGGTGCGGCGCGCATCGGCGCTCACGCCGAAGCGCGCGCCGGTGTCGGGGATCACCTGCATCAGGCCGATCGCGCCCTTGGGCGACACCGCGCCCGGGTTGAAACCCGACTCCACCGCCATCACCGCCTTGACCAGCGCCGGGTCGACGTCCTGCTTGCCGGCGATCTGGTGGATCAGCGGCTCGACGGTCTTGATATTGGAATGGTTGACGACGTAGCGGTACAGCTTGTGCTGCTCCAGGTCGATGTCCGCGCCAGCGGCCGCCTGCGACTGCCGCGCCGCCAGGCGCCCGGTATCCAGCTTGCCGCCGTCCTTCATGAACAGCTTGTAGCGCGCATCGAGCTTCTGGTCGGCAAAGTGCGCCACGCCGTCGGCATCGATAAAGCCCCACAGCTCGGCATGCGCCGCCGGCACGAAGGCGAGCCCGGCCAGCGCCACGACGGCCGCCGCCGCCTTGCGCCATGGTTTGCCGGGAGTTCTCTTCGTCATCGTGCGTTCCGGATTGCTGTCAGTTGGCGACCATCGGGAATGACGGCCAGGGAAACTGGGGATTATCTACCCAATCCCCGGCCGACGCTTACCGTCCAGGTGCCGCTCACTTCCCTCAGATATCGGCCTCGACCTCGTTGCCCTTCTCTTCCAGCCAGCTGCGGCGTTGCGCGGCCTCGCCCTTGCCCATCAGCATATTCATCATCTCGACGGTCTGCGGCAGGTCGAATTCGCCCAGCGACACGGGCAGCAAGCGCCGCGTGTCGGGGTTCATGGTGGTTTCCCAGAGCTGCTCGGCGCTCATTTCGCCCAGGCCCTTGAAGCGGGAAATCTGCCACGAGTTTTCCTTGACGCCGTCCTTGAGCAGCTTGTCCTGAATCGCCAGCAGCTCGCCTTCGTCCAGCGCGTACAGCTTCTGCGCCGGCTTCTTGCCACGCGCGGGCGCGTCGACGCGGAACAGCGGCGGACGCGCCACACAGACGTTGCCGGTATCGATCAGCTTGGGGAAGTGCCGGAAGAACAATGTCAGCAGCAGCACCTGGATATGCGCGCCGTCCACGTCCGCGTCGGACAGGATGCAGATCTTGCCGTAGCGCAGGTTGGACAGGTCGGGCTCGTCGTTGGCGCCGTGCGGGTCCACGCCGATCGCCACCGCGATGTCGTGCACTTCGTTGTTGGCAAAGAGGCGGTCGCGCTCGGTCTCCCAGGTATTGAGCACCTTGCCGCGCAGCGGCAGGATGGCCTGGAATTCCTTGTCGCGGCCCATCTTGGCCGAGCCGCCGGCGGAGTCGCCCTCGACCAGGAACAGTTCGTTGCGGGTCACGTCGGTGGACTCGCAGTCGGTCAGCTTGCCGGGCAGCACGGCCACGCCGGAGCCCTTTTTCTTCTCGACCTTCTGCGCGGCGCGCGTGCGCGCCTGCGCCTGGCGGATCACCAGCTCGGCCAGCTTCTTGCCGTACTCGACATGGTGGTTCAGCCACAGCTCCAGCGCCGGGCGGCTGAAGGTGGACACGAGCCGCACCGCGTCGCGGCTGTTCAGGCGCTCCTTGATCTGGCCCTGGAACTGCGGATCCAGCACCTTGGCCGAGAGCACGAACGAGGCGCGCGCAAACACGTCTTCGCTCATCAGCTTGACGCCCTTGGGCTGCAGCGCGTGCATCTCGATAAAGCTCTTGACCGCCTGGAACAGGCCTTCGCGCAGGCCGGATTCATGCGTGCCGCCGGCCGGCGTGGGGATCAGGTTGACGTAGGACTCGCGCACCGGCGCGCCGTCTTCGGTCCAGGCCACCACCCAGGAGGCGCCTTCGCCGTCGGCAAAGCCTTCTTCGCCGGGATTGGCGTCGGGGTCAGCGAAATGCTCGCCCTCGAACATCGGGATCACCAGCTCGGCGCCACTGCCCTGCGCCAGCGCCTCGACCAGGTAGCCCTTCAGCCCCTGGTCGTATTGCCAGGTCTGGCGCTCGCCGGTCTTCTCGGTCACCAGCGTGACCTTGACGCCCGGCAGCAGCACGGCCTTGCTGCGCAGCAGGCGCTGCAGCTCGGCCAGCGGGATCGCGGCCGAGTCGAAATACTTGGCATCCGGCCACACCTGCACGCGGGTGCCGCTTTTCTTCTCGCCACGCTCGATCTTGCGCGAGGCCAGCGGCACGGTCACGTCGCCGCCGGAGAAGGTCAGCGTCGAGCACATGCTGTCGCGCCACACGGTCACGTCCATCTGCGTCGACAAGGCATTGGTCACCGACACGCCCACGCCGTGCAGGCCGCCCGAGAAGGCATAGGCGCCGCCCTTGCCCTTGTCGAACTTGCCGCCGGCGTGCAGCCGGGTGAAGACGATCTCGACCACCGGCACGCCTTCTTCCGGATGGATGCCCACCGGGATGCCGCGGCCGTCGTCCTCCACGCTGAGGCTGCCGTCGCGATGCAGGGTCACCAGGATCTCGGAGCCGTGGCCGCCGAGGGCCTCGTCCGAGGCGTTGTCGATCACCTCCTGCACGATGTGCAGGGGGTTGTCGGTCCGGGTGTACATGCCGGGACGCTGCTTGACCGGCTCCAGGCCCTTCAGGACCCGGATGGAAGATTCGCTGTACTGACTGGTTTTGCTCGCCATGGAGTCGCTACGAAAGTGATGGTCCCGGCTGCCACGAGGCGCACAACTGTGCACGCGCCGGGGCACCGGGCACTGCATTGTAATGGAAGCGGGCGACGGCAATCCCGCCAAAAAGGCGCTCGCCCTGCCAGCCCGCGCCGGCGCCGCTTTGCCGGGCCGCCGCCACTTTTTGCCAGGGCGCCCCAACCCGGCCGGCCTCGCGGGCGGCGCAGTACGCGTTTTCCCGAGCCGGAGTAAACTCGCCACCACCCGGCCCCGGCAAGCCTGATTGCCGTCCCGGCACGGACAACAACAAGCACACACAATCCCTGTCGGCGCCGCCCTACCCGGCGGGACTGCCGCACACCGAGCCAAGACATGCAGAACCGACAACTCTCCCTGACCACCGTCCTCGTGTGCGGTGGGCTGCTCGTCACGCTTTCAATGGGCATCCGGCACGGCTTCGGCCTGTTCAACCTGCCGATCACGCAGGCCCATGGCTGGAACCGCGAGACCTTCGCCTTTGCCCTGGCGCTGCAGAACCTGATGTGGGGCGCCAGCCAGCCCTTTGCCGGGGCGCTGGCCGACAAGTTCGGCGCGCTGCGCATCATGCTGGTCGGCGTGGCGCTGTACGTGGCCGGGCTGGCGGTGATGGCACTGGCCACCAGCGGCACCGCCTTTGCCACCGGCGCCGGCGTGATGATCGGCATCGCCCAGTCCGGCACCACCTACAGCATCGTCTACGGCGTGATCGGCCGCGTGGCCAGCCCCGAGAAGCGGGTCTGGGCCATGGGCATCGCCGCCGCCGCGGGCTCGTTCGGCCAGTTCCTGATGATCCCGGTAGAACAGGGCCTGATCTCCGGCCTGGGCTGGCAGAACGCGCTGTACGTGATGGCGCTGATGGCCTGCGTGATGCTGCCGCTGGCGCTGACACTGCGCGAGCCGCGCGAAGCGGCCCACACCGGCGGCCACCACCAGACCATCGGCCAGGCCGTGCACGAAGCCTTCGGCAACCGCAACTTCCAGCTGCTGACGCTGGGCTACTTCGTGTGCGGCTTCCAGGTGGTGTTTATCGGCGTGCACCTGGCGCCGTACCTGAAGGACCAGGGCCTGACCGACCCGAAAGTCGCCGTCGTGGCGCTGGCGCTGATCGGGCTGTTCAATGTATTCGGCACCTATACCGCCGGCGCGCTGGGCCAGCGCCTGCCCAAGCGCTACCTGCTGTCCGCCATCTATGTGACGCGCTCGGTGGTGATCGCCGGCTACCTGCTGCTGCCGCTGACGGTGGCCAGCACCTGGGTGTTCGCGGCGCTGATGGGCTTCCTGTGGCTGTCCACGGTGCCGCTGACCAACGGCATCATCGCCCAGGTGTTCGGCGTGAAATACCTGTCAATGCTGTCGGGCGTGGTGTTCTTCTCGCACCAGATCGGCAGCTTCCTGGGGGCCTGGCTGGGCGGCTACCTCTATGACCGCACCGGCGGCTACAACACGGTGTGGCTGATCTCGATCGCGCTGGGCGTGGTGGCCGCGCTGGTGAACCTGCCGATCCGCGAGCAGGCGCTGGTGCGCGCGCAGCCGGCGGCGGCATGATGACAGCGGCCCGCGTCCGCGTGGCGAAGGCAGCCGGGCTGGCGGTGCTGGCCGGGCTGCTGGCGCTGGGGTTCGTGGGCTACCTGCGGCCGGGTTTTATGGTCGATCTGACCAATATGGTGTTGGCGTGGTGCGGGTGACGCAGCCAGGCGCTCACACGCCCTCGCCCTTCGACTTCGCTTCCAGCACTTCCCAGCGCTCCAGCGCTTCCAGCAGTTCCATCTCGATCTCGTCGTGCCGGGTGCCCAGCTGCACGGCCTTGGGCGCATCGCTGACATAGAGCGAACCGTCTTCCAGCTGCACCGAGATCGCCTTCTGCTCCGTTTCCAGCGCCGCAATGCGCTCCGGCAGGCCGTCCAGCTCGCGCTGTTCCTTGTACGACAGCTTGACGGTCCGGTTGGCGCCGCGCGCCTCGCGCGAGTCCTTGCCCTTTGCCGGCTCCGCCGCCTTCTGCTCCGGCTTGCGCGCGGCCTGCAGCGCCACGCTGCGGGCCGACTGCTCGACCCAGTCGGAATATCCGCCCACCGACTCGCGCCACACGCCATCGCCCTCGGCGGCCAGGGTCGAGGTCACCACGTTGTCCAGGAAGGCGCGGTCGTGCGAAACCAGGAACACGGTGCCGCTGTAGTCCTGCAGCAGTTCTTCCAGCAGTTCCAGCGTGTCAATATCAAGATCGTTGGTGGGCTCGTCCAGCACCAGCACATTGGCCGGGCGCGCAAACAGGCGCGCCAGCAGCAGCCGGTTGCGCTCGCCGCCAGACAGCGACTTGACCGGCGAGCGCGCACGTTCCGGCGCGAACAGGAAGTCGCCCAGGTAGCTCATCACATGCTTGCGCTGGCCATTGACCTCGACCCAGTCGCTGCCCGGGCTGATGGTGTCGGCCAGCGAGCGCTCCAGGTCCAGCGCGGTGCGCATCTGGTCGAAGTACGCTACCTGCAGGTTGCTGCCATTGCGCACGGTGCCGCTGTCCGGCGCCAGTTCGCCCAGGATCAGCCGCAGCAGCGTGGTCTTGCCGGCGCCGTTGGGGCCGATCAGGCCGACCTTGTCGCCGCGCATGATGGTGGCGGTGAAGTCGCGCACCACCACCTTGTCGCCATAGGCCTTGCTGACGCCGGTCAGCTCCGACACGATCTTGCCGGAGCGGTCGGCCTGTGACACCTCCAGCTTGACGTTACCCTGGACTTCACGGCGCGCGGCGCGCTCGTTGCGCATCGCCACCAGCCGCTGGATGCGCGACACGCTGCGCGTGCGGCGCGCCTCCACCCCCTTGCGGATCCACACTTCCTCCTGCGCCAGCAGCTTGTCGAACTTGGCCTGCTCGACCTGCTCGGCCGCCAGCATCTCTTCCTTGCGCGCCTGGTAGGCGGCGAAGTTGCCGGGGAAGGACACCAGCCGGCCGCGGTCCAGTTCGATGATGCGCGTGGCCACGCGGTCGAGGAAGGCGCGGTCGTGAGTGATCAGCAGCACGCTGCCGCGAAAGCCCAGCAGCAGGTCTTCCAGCCAGCGGATCGCTTCCACGTCGAGGTGGTTGGTAGGTTCATCCAGCAGCAGGATGTCGGGCTCGGCCACCAGCGCCTGCGCCAGCGCCACGCGTTTCTGCAGGCCGCCGGACAGTGCCTCGACGCGCGTGTGCGAATCCAGCCCCAGCCGTGCCAGCGTAGTTTCGACGCGGGTGCGCAACTGCCAGGCGCCGGCGGCGTCCAACTCGGACTGCAGCCGATGCAATTCGGCCAGCGCGGCTTCGTCGTCGTGGCTCTCGGCCACACGGTCGGCGGCGGCCTCGTAGCGCACCAGCAGGTCGTGCGCATCGCCCATGCCCTGGGAGACGGCGTCGAACACGGTGATGCCCGCCTCGAACTGCGGCTCCTGCGGCACGTAGGCGCTGGTCACGCCGCTCTGGCGCGCGATCAGCCCGTCGTCCGGCGCCGACAGCCCCGCCACGATCTTCAGCAGCGAGGACTTGCCCGAGCCGTTGCGCCCGATCAAACCCACGCGCTCGCCGGCCTCCAGCGAAAAGTCGGTGTGATCGAGCAGGGCCACGTGCCCGAAGGCAAGCTGGGCGTCGGTAATGGAAAACAGGGCCATGGGAGAAAGACGAGACGACGAGAGAAAGGAGGGACGGCCTGGCAGCCAGGGCTGGCGTGGCACGGCAGCCCGCATTGTAGACGACCGGGGCCGGGCCAAGGCTGGCCCCAAAAAAGAAGGGCCCGCGCACTGCGGGCCCAAGAGTCTCTCCTCGGTGCCCTGCTCGCAAGGCACGAAACCAGCATAACAACGCCCCCCTGCCCGCTCCAGTCGGAAAAGTCCGTAAGGGAAAGCCCCGTCAACCGCGATTTCCGGACGCCGCCGCGGCAAATTGGTACGGCCAAGGCACTCATGCGAAGATGTCGGCCGTGCCAATGGCCTGCCGCCAACCTCATGACCACCGCTTCACTGAAATTGTCCGACCTGTCCGTGTCTGCGCTCGTCGCCGGGCTGGTCGCCACACTCACCGGCTATACCAGTTCGCTGGTGCTGATGATCCAGGCCGGCCACGCCGCCCACCTGACCGATGCCCAGATCTCCTCCTGGATCTGGGCGCTGTCGATGGGCATGGGGATCACCACCATCGGCCTGTCGCTGGCGCTGCGCGTGCCGATCGTGGTGGCCTGGTCCACGCCCGGCGCCGCGCTGCTGATCGCCAGCCTGCCCGGCGTGCCCTACGCGGAAGCCATCGGCGCCTTCCTGCTGGCCGGGCTGATGATGGCCGCGGCCGGCATGACCGGCTGGTTCGACAAGCTGATGCGCGCCCTGCCGGCCAGCATCGCCTCTGCCCTGCTGGCCGGCATCCTGTTCCGCATCAGCGTGGATGTGTTCGTGCAGGCGCAGCACCAGATCGTGCTGCTGCTGGCGATGTTCGCCGCCTACCTGCTCGGGCGGCGGCTGTGGCCGGCCTATGCGGTGCCAGGGGTGCTGCTGACGGGAGCGGTGATCGCCGGCGTGCTCGGCCAGCTCGATTTCTCGGGCGTGCGGCTGGCGTTGGCGGTGCCGGTGTGGACCACGCCGGCGTTCTCGCTGTCGGCCTTGGTCAGCATGGCGGTTCCGCTGTTCATCGTGGCGCTGGCCTCGCAGAACATCCCCGGGCTGGCCGTGCTGCAAGCCGACGGCTACCACGTGCCGGCCTCGCGCCTGATCTCGATCACCGGCCTGACCTCGGCCGTGCTGGCGCCGTTCGGCTCGCACGGCGTCAACCTAGCGGCGATCACCGCCGCCATCTGCACCGGCCCGCAGGCCGACCCCGACCGCAACCGCCGGTATACCGCGGCCGTGGTCTGCGGCGTGGGCTACCTGGTCGCGGGCACGCTGGCCGCCAGCATCGCGGCGCTGTTTACCGCCTTTCCGCAAGCGCTGGTGGTGGGTGTGACCGCGTTCGCGCTGATGGGCTCAATCGCCAACGGCCTGACCGTGGCCATGCAAATTCCGGCTGAGCGCGAAGCCGCGCTGCTGACCTTCATGATCACGGCGTCCGGCATGACCCTGGCGGGTGTCGGCTCTGCGTTCTGGGGCGTGGTGGGCGGCATGCTGGCGTTCCACGTGCTGCGCCAGCGCGCCGCCTGAGCATCGCGCTTGAGGCGCTAGAGCATCAGGAAAGCCACGTCCGCGTAGCTGATATGGTCGGGCGACACGCCCCTGCGGCGCTGGAACAAGACATGCTGCAGCACGCGGTCGCGGTGGGCCGCGAAGGTTTCCGGATCCAGGTTCAAGGCCACGCGCGCGTAGTGCTCGGCCATCAGCTTGTAGACGCGATGGCGCACCTGCAGCATCTCGCTCGCCGCCTGGAGCCGGCTCATTTCCCCCATATGGTCGTCGTCCAGCTGGCGCATGCTGACCACCACCCGGGCATGCATGCCCCGATAGCGATCGACCTCCGCATGGGCCTTGCGCAACTCCTCGCGCAGCGACCGCACTTCCTGCAACAGCTTCAGGTTGTGCTGCACGCCGCGTTGGATGCGCGAGGCCTCTTCCAGTGCGTGGTCCGCCGCGGCGATGGTGTCCTGCCACGGATTCGCGTCCGGTGCGGGCTCCCCGTCCCCGGACTGCGAAGACGTCCAGGCGGACGTGCCGTCGATGCCATTGTGATGCATACCGCTCCCCTTACCCCATGCCCGCCGCCGGCATCGTGAGGTTCGTGCCGGCTTGGTCGGGCTGACTACCGCGACTGCCTTGTAGGACTTTCTTGTGCCGCGGGCCGGCCATGCGCCCGCTTGTTTTCGCCTTTATAGCCACATTCAATCCCCCATTGCCGCTTTGCACAACCACCGCAAGGGAGGGACGCGGCTTTGGCGCAACATGCGGGGGCGCTAAGATGCCGGCTTCGGCCCATTTCGGCCCACCCATTTGTGCGCTCTCATGAACGGATACCTGCTCCTCGCCCTCGCCATCGTCGCCGAAGTCATCGCCACCAGCAGCCTGAAGGCGTCACAAGGCTTTACGCGGCTGGTCCCCAGCGTGCTGGTCGTGACCGGCTATGTGGCGGCGTTCTATTTGCTGATGCTGGTGATGCGGACAGTGCCGGTGGGGATTGCCTATGCGATCTGGAGCGGGGCCGGGATCGTGCTGGTGTCGCTGATCGCGGTGGTGCTGTACCGGCAGGTGCCGGACCTGGCGGCTTGCGCTGGGATTGGTCTGATTATTGCCGGCGTCGCCGTCATTCAGCTGTTTTCGAAGACGAGCGCGCATTGATCGTGGGCGACATGCAACCCTACCTGGGTAACCTAAACCGCGTATATGCAGTTGAAGTGCTCAATGGCAAGCGCGCCCTGAGTCTGGCCATGATTCGGCGGCTGCACCGTGACCTGAAGATTCCTGCCAACGTACTGATCGCCGAGCGCAGTGAGGCGTGAGCACCGGCGCAGCGGCTGGTGCGCGTGCTAGCCAAAGCGCGCATCGATCTGCGTCCTGGCCCAGTCCGAGGCATGCTGCCATGCCTCGCCTTCGCTGAAGAACTGGCCCGGAACAAGATGGTGATCGAAGACCTTGAGCGGCGCTCCATCTGCCGCTTTCGCGCAGATGGTCACCTCACCTTGCCAGGGCCCGCCAACGCCAAGGGACGTTGCCGATGCTTCATACCAGTGGTCGCGGTAATACGTGAACCCTTGGAGATCCATGTCTTTCTCCACCAGTGAGAGCTCAGGAAATACTAGTCGTTGGCGTCGCCTGAAGTGGCCTGGTCAATCTCCCGTTTCGCGGACGCATAGGCGTTATCGATCGCGACCGATTCCGAAGGAGCAAGCGCCCCAGTGTTGTGCCGGTGTCCGTGACCGCGGATGCCATATGACCAGTCCCACTGGCCGCTCGCGTCCTTTTTGGCCTGGATTGAGATCTCTCGGCCCTTGTATTTCAGTTCCATGGCGAGCTCTCCGGAGATTGGAGGATTGTTGGGCAACGGCATGTTGTCCCGGCAGATCAGTCGCCCCGCCGCTTGTCCTCATGCCGCGTCAGGCATTTCTGCAGGAAGCGGAACAGGTTAGTGCCGCAATGCACATGGACACGCGGCAGGCCGAAAGGGTTGTCATCGGCACGCGCCAGCCCGCGCTGCGTCAGCGTGGCGTTGTTGTAGCCGGCCTCGCGCACCATTTCCCGGTGCACCGCCTGCTGTTCGCCATAAGGGTAGCAAAACGCCGTGACCGGCATCGCCACCAAGGCCTCCAGCGCTGCCTTGGAGGTTTCAATCTGCCGGCGGGCTTCCGCCAGCGGCAATGCCGGCAGGTGCACGTGGTCGACCGTATGGGCGCCAACCTCCTGGCCGAGGCGGGCCCATTCCCGCACCTCTTCGGCGTTCATCAGCGGAGCAGGCGGCACGCCTTGGCTGGCGTCCCAGACATTGCTGCCGTCGATCTGGCCGGACACAAAGTAATTGGTGGCACTAAAGCCGAACTCCGCCAGGACGGGCAGCGCATGCCGGTGGACATTGCGGAATCCGTCGTCAAACGTGATCCCGAACACTTTGCCGGTAGACTCGCCCCGAACATAGGGCATGAGTTCGCGCATCGACAGGCCGCGATAGCCCAGCCGGCGCATCCAGGCGATCTGCTGGCGGAACTGCGCGGGACTGACGGTCAGGCCACGAAACGGCGCGCCGTGGGGCGGCACGATATCAATCTGGTGATAGGTCAGGATCGGGATCGACATGACGGGCGAAGCGCGCGGTTACTGGCTGGGGCTCTGGGTCAGCGCGGCTGGCAGGGGTTGAGGCCGCGCTCCCGGCTCGAGAACCGCGTGGTACACGGCGAGTGTGCCGGCGACGAAGGTATCCATGCCAAAGTACGCCCGACTCTTTGACCGGGCAGCCTCACCCATCTCGGCCAGCCGCTCAGGCGCCGACAGGATTTGCTCCAGCCGCGCCCGTAGTGCCGCGATGTTGGCGCATGGCACCACCCAGCCGTCCTGCCCGTCGGTCACGTTCTCAGGCAGGCCGCCGGCATCGGAAACCAGTGCCGGCAGGCCCATCGCCATGGCTTCGCGGCAGGCAAACGACAACGTCTCGCTCCGCGACAGCACAAAGGCGGTATGCCCTGCCGCCAGGGTGGGGCGAACATCGTCCAGCAAGCCCGTAAAAACGACCTGATCGCCGAGTCCCAGCGCCGCGACCTTCCCCGTCATGCATGGCAAGGGCGCTTCGCCAGCCAGGATCACACGCACACCACTACGCAAGTGGGCGGGCAATTGTGCAACGGCTTCCAGCAGGTCCGTCCAGCCCTTCTCGTAGCGGGTACCCGCGGTACTGACGAAGACCGTGCATGCCGAGCCGGCACCGAAGTATCGCGCCCGCAGCGCATCGGCCTCCGCCGGCGCCGGCGGTGCAAAGTGCCCCATGTCGATGCCATGGGACACGGTGGTCACCGGCACACGGCTGTACGGGGAGGTACGCAGCTTCCGGGCGACATAGTCGCTGACCGCAATCACATGGTGGGTACCAAGGCACGCGCGCAGCCAGTTGCCGACACTGTTGCTGCGGTGATCGTTGTGCTTTGTATAGACAACGCGCGGCCGGCGCAAGGCAACCAGGCGCACGAGCATGACCAGCTTGTGATCGGCTGAACCGTTGACATGGATGATATCGAAGCGCCCAAGGGTGATGATCCGCCAGAGCGCCCACAACTCGCGCAGCCAGCGCAGGCCTCTCGGCGCAAAATCAACCGCCGCCACCTCGACGTCTGCGTGCCCACTGGCAAGCCGGAACAGACGGCTGGTCCGGGGAGCCGCCACGGTCACTTCATGTGCCGGCGCCAGCCCTGCCAGCAGGTTGATGACATAGGTGTCATGCCCTCCACCGTTTCCCCGGTGAAAGTTCGTGAACAGCACTCGCAATTCTTTCTCCACCGCCGGCATTCCTTTGTTGCCAGACTAGCATTCAATCATTACAGCAAATTACAGAACCACCCATGAGGGTTCGCCCGAAGCCCCAGCGGGCGGGTCCGCTTTGATCCACATTTTCCGCCTTCTTCGGCAAAAATCGCCAAAACAGCGGCGGGATAGCCATCACATTGCCTCGGGATTGGCAGCTACCAGCATCGCACAGCTATCGATCGTGCCACTGTCGTAACATTCCGTAACGTGTTGAGAATGCTTCTCGTTGACAGCATCTGTCAAGGCAGCAAGCTGCCGATACCGGCCGTGAAGGGGGAGCGTTGCCAACTTGCGCCTCGCGCAGGGCGGCCGCCAAATCTTGTATGGCGGTATGTCGCGGGAGAAAAAAATGGAACCGCCTGGCAAAGATCGGGAGCTTGCGCCGACGTGTTTGAGGGGGGTTTTGGGGGAAAGCCCTGGCTGTGGTCCCGCCGACAGGATTCATAAATCCGCAGGAAACCGTTTATGGGCGCGGGATTATAGGATTGTGATATTCCCAGTGCCCTTTACGGTGCCCCGAAAATAATTTGCTGCCCGATTTGGCGGTTGGGTACACTGTATATCCATACAGTACTCAAGCGAACCGCTATGGACATCATACTCGCCGCGCGTTCGGTGTTCCTGGAGGCGCGGTTCTTTGCCGACGACCTGGTCGAAGAGCGGCTGGCCTGCGAAGGTGTCAGCGAGGCGCGAGACGGGATCACCGTCCATGGCCTCGATGTGCGCCATGTGCGCGCGCTGCGCTGGACGCCTGACTACCTATCTTTTCACGCCGATGGCCGAGTGCAGCGGCACCCGGTAGCTCCATGGATAGAACTCGGGCCGAGCACGGCGATGTTCGCGCGCCGCCAGCGGCCATAGCGAGAGGATAAAAATCCGTGTGATCCGGGAGATTCCTGAGTTACCGGCACCAATCCGTCAGACCACAAAGATTTTACGTCCATGCCAGCCAAAGAATTGCCCCGGGATCTGCCAGCGCTGTCGGAAGACGAGTTGCGCGACATCGGCCTGCGGCATCGCAACCCGGATGTTCGGGACTTGCTTTTGGGAAATTGCGCGGTTGCGCGTAATAGTGCAGCAGGCCCACTACATCGCAGAGCTGCTGTACGGGGCAGGCGGGGTAATGGCCGATAGCTGGCTGCGCACCTTAACGGATGAACCCTGCATCGTCGAAAAGCTGGAGGCAGACTATGCCAGTGGCACTCCAGGCTCGCGAGGGTGGCGCGGGGAAGTCAGGACGCCAGAGCAAGAAGTCCGGCTGGCAACGATGAAGGCGGAAGCGCTACGGCGCATTGCTGTGCGCAGGGCACGCTGGCGCAAATAGCGCAGGGCGTCGTCGCCTTGTCCGGCGGCGCCATCATCCGCGCGCTGGACGGCACCTGGCACCGGCCGTTCACCACGCTGGAGTTGGCGGCCATCCACTCGCTGATCGAGCCGGTGGAATACCTCGAGCTGGACTGGCTGAGCGACCAGGCCTGGCGCGAGCGCATCGGAAATGCAGTGCCGCCGGACGCTGCTCAGGCAATCGCGGAGGTGATGGGCACGACGCTGTTGCTCGCAGAGACCGGCGAGACGTTCAAGCTGTCGGCCACGCCGGTGTGGGTGAGGCCTGTCGCAGTGGCCTTGGCAGTGGCTCAGCCGGCGGAGGCGATGTAATGGGCTATTTTCCGGATAACAAGGCCGCCACCGCCACAGATGCGGAAACGATAGCAATACCGAGAGCCCATTTCGAAATGCGGAGCGCTTGTCGCGCAGTCTCGGCTTGGTCCTGCGCCGCCCCCGCTGCCTGCTCCGTCGCCAGAAGCGCTCGTTCCTCGCGCAACTCCGCGCGCTGGCTGTCGATCCGATCGAGATATGCACGAGCGTTCTCTAAACGCCTATCGCCGAACGTGTGGCGCTCTACGTGCTGCCGGAATTCGTCTTCGCTGTGTTTAGCAATCCACTCGAGTATTTCGGCATCGGTTTCGAAGTTCGCCATGGCTTGCCCCCTATCGCTCCAAAAAAGCGTAGCACGCTAAGGTAGCAAGGCGGATAGGGATGGCGGCGTAAGCCTATTCCTCCACGCCAAGAATTACATCCACCGCGGCTCTGCCGGCAAGTTCGGCGACCAGGTATGCCCAACGCTGCGAGTACGGCCCGCCGAAGACCTTGATGCGCTTTCCAATGGCAGCGACTCCAGGCGGGCTCATAGGTCCTTCAATCTCGAACCAGACGTTGAACATGTCCTCGGACACTTTTTGTACATCGACATGGATGTCGAATCCACGGTACTCGGTCACGCGCTCCATGGCGGCCTCCAATCCATTCAAGGCATCCTAGCATGACGAAAGAACGCCCCATCCTCTTTAGCGGCGCCATGGTGCGCGCCATCCTGGGCCGCCGGAAGACCCAGACCAGGCGCGTTTTTAAACTGCCGTGGGCCGAGTGGTATGTCAGCGGTGCAACGCAGGGCGAGAAGACTGGCGACCTTGTCCCGAAAGACCCTCGCAAGCGCGGCCGGTACTGCATCGAGGAATTGCCCTGCCCTTACGGTCAGCTCTTCGACCGCCTCTGGGTGAAGGAGGTCTGGGCTGCCGGCGCATGCGCGGACGGGCTGCGGCCGGCCATGCGGCATCCCGGCACCTGGAAGGTCGACAACGGCGGCCTCTGGTATCCGGCCGACGCCACCGAGCCGAAGCACCCGATCTCGCCACGCGGCAAAACCCGCGTGAGCATCCATATGCCCCGCTGGGCGTCGCGCATCACGCTGGAGATCACCGGCGTGCGCGTCGAACGGCTGAACGACTGCAGCGAGGCGGACGCAATCGCCGAGGGCATCGCACCGGAACTGGATGGATGGACCGACTACAGCAACCCGAGCTGCCAGATGTGCCTGAACCCGGTGGACTCATATCGCACGCTGTGGGACAGCATCAAGGCGCCGGCGCGTGGGAAGCCAATCCTTGGGTGTGGGTGGTGGAGTTCCGGAGGGTTCAGCGTTGACCCTCGATCCATGCTTTCGCCCATGCGATGCCTGCCGCGACGGCAAGGTTGAACGTTGCATAGGAGCCCAGAGGCTCAGACGCCTCCAGAATGAGATGGTCCTTTTGCACGGTGCCAAAGGCTTCGAACGAACCATCAGCCAGTTGCTTCGCAAAGCCACGAACTGTGTAGTCCTGGTAGCTCTCGATTGTCATGACGACCTCCGATCTGGAAGGGAAATCCTAGCATGCCCCGACACCGCCATTCCTGGCCGGAGGCTGACGGCTCGACCGTCCACACCGAGCTAGGCATCATGTGGGCCTTCAAGCTGATCAACATACCTCTGAGCCCACGTGATGCCTTCGCTCTGGGCACGTTCCTTCCATTCGTGAAGTCCCAGCACGTCGGACTCCTTGATGATATGGCGGCCTCTGCTCACGCGCCCCAGGGATGCGAACACTCCGTTGCCGGCGGGTTTTGCGAACCCATCGACTATGTAACCACGATACCTTGCGATAGACATCGTAAGCCCCCTCATACCGACAACCGAGGATCCGTCGCAATCAATTCAACGGCCATTTAATACACCCTAGCACGCGGCGCGCAGCTGCACATCCTGGTCACCCCTCGCCTTGAGGGTGGCGCTTAAGGAGATTGGGGTATGAAGCGCTTGATCGAACCCACCCTCGACGGCGAGGCCGGTTGCATCCTCTCCGACTGCGAGCAGTACCGGTACCGGCTCTGGCGACAGTGGGACGAAAGCCGGCCGGCGCTCGGCTTCATCATGCTCAACCCGTCTACCGCCGACCACCAGGTCAACGATCCGACCATCACCAGGTGCATGCAGCGGGCACTGGCCGGCAAGTACGGCCGGCTGGAGGCGGTGAACCTGTTCCCGCTGCGCTCAACCGACCCGGAGGGCCTGCTGACGCACTCTGCGCCGCTCGGGCGCGAGGACACGGCGAACTGCTCGATCATGGACGCGCTGGATCGCTGCTCGCTGGTGATTTGCGCCTGGGGAGCGCACAAGGCGGCGCCGGCGCGCGCGGCCGAGGTGCTGCGGATCATCAGGATGTCCGGGCACGGCACCCTGCTGCACCATCTGGGCCTGAACAAGGACGGCAGCCCGAAGCACCCCCTCTACATCGCAGCCAGGACCCGCCCGCAGCCGTTCAGCTTTTGAGGCTAGTCCTTTTTGAAATTGGACAAGCCATCGACGAAGGCAATCGACTTTCCATATGTCCTCGACAGCTCGAGTATCAAGTCATAGTTCATAGAGGTCGGAACAGTGATCTTCGAACCGGACCGCTACGAAAGCTCCACCAACTCGCGAATCACATTCGTAGGAAATAGAAGAAGCCAGCGTCAGGTCGCTACCATTGCGGACGATCTCCCTTAGCACATCGTACGAAGCCATAATTTCTCCTGTCTTCTCTTCCTGCTTCACGGCACCAGAGTCGCGACCATCCGCAACGATGGCCCGGGCGGCATCGCGCTGCGCGCGCGCCTGGGCTAGGGACACTTCCGGATAGGTGCCGAAGCCCAGCCGGTTTTCCGACCCGGATGGTCTGAAGTACCGGAAGCGCCAAAGCTTGCGGCCATCCGTCATTACCTCGAGAAACAGGCGCCACCACCGTCGGCGAGCTTGTACGCCTTCTCCCTCGGCTTGGCGTTGCGGAGTTTTGTATCGGATAGCGGCTCGACGCGGATGGGCCGCGAACGTCGACTGCCCGGAATGCCTTGATTTACTTGGGGAAAGAGAACTTCAGAGAACCACAGCGAACCATTCTGTGGTCCCGCCGACAGGAATCGAACCTGTATCTAGCGCTTAGGAGGCGCTCGTTCTATCCATTGAACTACGGCGAGGGACAGGACCGTCAGGATCGGGAACCGCGGGCGCGGTGATCCTGGAGACGGCCCGGAGTATATCAAAATCCGCAACTGCCCGGCTCGCCCGCGATGGTGGACCCGTCCCGGCGGCCTCGCCCGGCAAGGCGGCCGGACGATGGCAGGCGCGTCGGCCGGCCGGCATGGCGCAGGGCGCGGCGCCCCGGCCGGTGGCGGCCGCGGGCGCAACTGGCGGCGGCAGTGGCGCAACTGCGGTGGCAGGCTTGTCCGCGCAGGTTGCAACGCAGTTCCCAGTCGATCAGTCCGGACATGGCAGTCTCCTTGATTCGGTGATGGCCGCGCGCTTCAGGCGAGGCTCAGGCCCAGGTTCAGGCCGCCCAGTTGGGCTTGCAGCAGCGCGCCCAGCAGCAGCCAGCCGATGTGCAGCGCGGCGCGCGGGCGGCGCATGCATGTTTCCACTTGCTCGCTGCGGCTTTCGCCGGACAGGCACCAGGAGCAGAAATGCTCACAGTTGTTGGTCAGCAAGTGGTAGGCGTTTTCGCCCACGCGGGAACGGGCGCGTTCGACGGCCTGGCGGCCGGCGAAGCGGGCGCAGGGTTCCGGCCTGACGGCGATGCCGAAACCGGCGGCGAAGGCTTCAAGGGTAGTTTCTTCAACCGGCGCGGCTTGCAGGGAGCGGGCGAAACCGGCGTAGTGGATGACGCGGCCGGCGCCGGCATAGATCCCATGATGGGCGTAGCCGTGGCGATCGGTGACCAGGTGGGCGCCGAGCGGCAGCGGGTCGGCGAAGCGATCGTCGCCGCCGGTAGCGCGTTCTTGTTGTTCCTGGATGTTCATGGCTGGCCTCGGTCTGTCTGGTTGCTGCAGGCATTGCTGCTCTATGCCAGACCAACCGCATCAACCATGCCAACACCAGGGAGCGACGGCAGGGCAATGGTTTGGCGGGAATCCGAGGGTTTTGGAGGGGATGGACTGTCGGATGGCAGCCAACTGCATGGCGGCCGATCTGTTGGCTGGCTGGCACCATTCGCCGCGCGCGGCGAGGCCTGCCGCGCCATGCTGTGGCACGCGCCTTGCTCAATACCGGTACCGCACCCGCCCATGGCCGGTGTGCGCGGCGCCGGCGGGCAGCCGGTATTCGGGTGGATCCGCCCGTTCGTGCCCTCGTCTGCGCTGCCGCTCGGGACAGTGATCATCTTTTACGAGATCAACTACAGCTTCTATGCTGATCAGATGAACAACCAGTTCCAGAACATCGATATCCGCAACAACGCGCCAAACGCCAATATCAATGTCCTGGGCGACCAGGGCGCGAGGAACGACGGCCGGCTGATCTGATGCTGATCTGAGGGCCAGCGCCGCCGTGGCAGCGCCCCGGCTAGTCCGGGGCTTCACGCGGACCGGAGACAAGATTGGGTTTCGACTCGCACTTCCAGTGGACCTCGGCCGCATGCACGGACGTCGGGCGCGTGCGCGAACGCAACGAGGACGCTTGCCTGGACCTGCCCAGCCAGGGCCTGTGGGCGGTGGCCGACGGCATGGGCGGCCATGCCGTGGGGGACTTCGCCAGCCAGGCCGTGGTCCAGGCGCTGGCCACGTTGCCGCCGCACCCCCGACTGGAAGACCGGGTCGACGCCACGCGCGCGGCGCTGCAGGGCGTGAACCTGGCACTGGTCGATGAAGCGGCGCGCCTGGGCGTGCGCTGCATCGGCAGCACGGTGGTGGTGCTGCTGGCGGGCGATCGCCGATGCGCCTGCGTGTGGGCCGGCGACAGCCGCCTGTACCGGCTGCGTGGCGGCCAGTTCGCCCGCCTCACGCGCGACCATAACCAGGTCGAGCGCCTACTGGCGCGCGGGCTGATCACCCCGGAAGAGGCGCGCCACCATCCCGCGCAGAACACCATCACACGCGCCGTAGGCGCGGCCCCGACGCTGGCGCCGGAGCAACTGCTGACCGAGGTGGCCGATGGCGACGTCTACCTGCTGTGCAGCGATGGCCTGAGCAACGAGGTCGACGATGACGACATCGCGGCGGTGCTAGCACAGCAGGATGTTGCGCAGGCCGCGCCGACGCTGGTGCAGATGGCGCTTGATGCCGGCGGCCGCGACAACGTGTCGGTGGTGGTGCTGCGTGCGGCGGACCCCTACGGCTCAGACAAGACGCTGGTCAATCCCGAACTGGACGCCTGAAGGCACGACCCCCAGCAGCCTCGGCCCCCCTGCCCCTTGCTACCCCTTGCCGCCTTCGGCCTGCCGGCTGGCGCGGAAGTCCTTCGAGTGGATGCCGTGCTTCTTCAGCAGCATCTGCAGGTGCGAGCGGTTCATGTCGAAGCGCCGCGCCAGTTCGGCGACGGTGCCGCCGACTTCCTGCAAGCCCCGCTCGAGGAAGGCCCGCTCGGCCTCGTCGCTGGCGGCGCGCTTGGCCTCGCTCAGCGACGTCGCCATGGTGATGTCCGCGGCTGCCGTGCCCGCGCCGACCACCGCCAGCGCGGCGGGTTTCGGCCGGATATCCTGCGGCAGATGGGCCAGGTCGGCGGTGTCGCCGGCCAGGCAGCTCAGCCGGTACAGCAGGTTGCGCAGCTCGCGGATATTGCCCGGGTAGTCGTAGTGCAGCAGGAAGTCGCGCAGCCGCGGCGTCAGCTTGAGCGGCCGGCGCTTGAGCATGCCGGCGGCCTCGTCACTGAAGTACGACACCAGCAGCGGGATCTCGTCGCGCCGCTCGCGCAGCGACGGCAGGCTGACGTGGATCACGCTCAGGCGGTAGAACAGGTCCTCGCGGAAGGTGCCGGCCTGGCTCATGCGGCGCAGGTCCTTGTTGGTCGCCGCGACGATGCGCGTATCGACCGAGATCGCCTCGTCCGAACCCACGCGCTGGATCTCGTGCGCTTCCAGCACGCGCAGCAGCTTGACCTGGCCGGTCAGCGGCAGCTCGCCGATCTCGTCCAGGAAGATGGTGCCGGTATGCGCGCTCTCGAACTTGCCGCGGCGGTCGTTGCTGGCGCCGGTGAAGGCGCCCTTCTTGTGGCCGAACAGCTCGGATTCGAGCAGGCTGTCGGGGATGGCGCCGCAATTGACTGAGATAAACGGCTTGTCAGTGCGTGAGCCGTTGGCATGGATCACCTTGGCCATCAGCTCCTTGCCGGTGCCGCTCTCGCCATCGATCAGCACCGGCAGGTCGGTCGGCGCCGCCTTCTCGGCAATCTCCAGCGCCTCCAACAACTTGGGGTTGTCGCCGAAGGTGCCTTCGAAAATAAAGCTGCGCTCCATCAATGCCTGACGGCGCTCGCGCGGCATGCGCTCGACTTCCTCCTGCGGCGGGGCGGCCTCGGCCGACGCCGCCTGCACGAAGCGCTCCTTGTGCGACAGCCCCATCACCTCGTCGCGCAGCGTGGTGGCCTGCTTGAGCAGCTTCTCGATCTCCGGCCGGTCAAGCCGCGACGACCAGCGCAGCGTGGAGCGCAGGATCTCGATCTTCTCGATCAGGCCGGCGAACGACACCGGCGAGGTGGCCGAGGCGGGGGTGGCACCCTGGTTGTATAGCTTCATGCTGCGCTCAGTTGCTTCTGCACCAGTTGGAAATACATGCCCTTGCGCTCGATCAGCTCCTCATGCCGGCCCTGCTCGACGATGGCGCCTTCATACAGCACCAGGATCTTGTCGGCCTGCATGATGGTGCTGAGCCGGTGCGCGATGATGACCGCGGTGCGCCCGCGCAGGATCTCCTGCATATTGGCCAGGATGTTGCTCTCTGACTGCGTGTCGAGCGCCGAGGTGGCCTCGTCGAACACCAGCAGGCGCGGGTCGTGGTACAGCGCGCGGGCGATGCACAGGCGCTGGATCTGCCCGCCGGAAAGCCCGATGCCACGCTCGCCCACCACCTGCTCGTAGCCCAGCGGCAGCTTGCTGATAAAGGCGTGGGCGTCGGCCATGCGCGCCACCTCCTCGATACGGCGCCGGTCTGGGCTGTCGTCGCCGCAGGCGATGTTCTCGGCGATGGTGCCCGAGAACAGCAGGTTGGACTGCATCACGTAGCCCACCTGCGCGCGGTAGAACGCCGCGTCGATCACGTTCAGGTCGTAGCCGTCCACCGACATCGAGCCCTCGGTGGGCTTGTAGAAGCCCACCAGCAACTTGGCCAGCGTGGTCTTGCCGGAGCCGCTGCGCCCGACGATGGCCACCATCTCGCCCGGCCGGATGGCGAAGCTGATGTTCTCCAGCACGTAGGGCGTGTCTTCGCCGCCGTAGCGGAAGTACAGGTCCTTCATCACGATCTCGCCCTGCAGGTCGGGCAGCATCACGCGCGACAGTACGTCCTGCGGCTTCTGCTCGGGCTCCAGGTCGAGCACGTCGCCCAGGCGCTCCATCGCCACGGCGGCATCGTTGAGCTGGCCCCATAACGCCACCAGCCCCATCAGCGGCGCCAGCACGCTGCCCATGAAGGCGTTGAAGGCAATCAGCTGGCCGATGGTGAGCTCACGCTCCAGCACCAGCGTCGCGCCCACCCACAGCACTGCGATGGTGGTGGCGGCGTTGAGCAGCTGGCTCACCAGCCCCACCAGGATATGGAAGGCCTGCGCCCGGTATTGGGCGTCCAGCGCCTTGGCGTACTTGCGCTCCCAGCGCAGCCGCACCGGGCGCTCGATGCCCATGCCCTTGACGGTCTCGGCGCCGCCCAGCGTCTCCATCAGGTAGGCCTTGGCATCGGTCGACGCCGAAAACACCTCGCGCGCATAGGTCTTGACCTTCGGCGTCACCACCACCGTCAGCGCCGCGATCGGGATCACGAAGGCGATCAGCAGCAGCGTCAGCTTGACGTTGTAGAGGAACATGATGGTGAAGTAGATAAACACCATGAGCATGTTCAGCGCCGTGGTCACCGTCGATTCGGTCAGGAAGGCGCGGATGGTCTGGTTCTCCTGGAAGCGCGCGAAGATGTCGCCGGTCTTGCGCTTGGCAAAGAACGACAGCGGCAGCGCCAGCGTGTGCTTGAAGAAGTGCGACATCATGGCGAAGTCCATGTTGCGCACCATGAAGTTGGCGAGATACGCGCGGATGGTCGCCATCAGCTGCGAGAACACGCTGGAGATGATCAGCCCCACAATCAGCAGGTGCAGCAGCCCCACGTTCTGGTGCACCACCACGCCGTCCAGGATGTTCTGGATAATCAGCGGCGGCACCACCCCCAGCATCTGGATCACGAAGGTGGCCAGGAACAGGTGCGCCAGGATCTTCCGGTACGGTGCCAGGTAGCCGATAAAGCGCAGCCACGGCGAGCGCGACACCGACAGCTGGGTCATGCTCTCGCCCGGCCTGAACAGCAGGCAGGTGCCACTCCAGCCGCGTTCGAACTCCTCCGCGCTCATCTTGCGGAAGCCGATGGCCGGGTCGGCCACCCACACCCAGCGCGACGAGATCCCGTACACCACCACGTAGTGGTAGCCCTCCCAGTGCACGATAAAGGGCAGCTCGAAGCCCATCAGCGAATCCCGCGTGCACTGCACCCCGCGCGTGGTGAAGCCGAGCGATTCGCCGGCGCGTGCCAGGCTGTCCAGCGTGGCGCCATGGGTGGTCACGTTGGCCAGCTCGCGCAGCTTGCCCAGCGTCATCGGGATGCCGTAGTGCCGGCAGATCATCGCCAGACAGGCCGCGCCGCAATCCATCTCCTCGGCCTGCTCCACCAGCGCAAAGCGGCGGATCAGCTTCTCGCCCAACTCCGGTTTGGAATGCAGGTCGAGCAGCACCGGGCGCTTGCGCCGTTCGGCCAGCTTCTTCTGCCGATGCAGCTCGCGGTCCAGCACGCGGATGCGCTCTTCCAGCACCTCGCGCAGGCGCGGGTTGCGCTCCAGGATCAGCTGCACCGTCTTCTCGGGAATCACCAGCAGGCGCACGTCGGTCTCGGCGATGGCCGAGGCCAGCTGCTCCTGCCGCATCACGCAGGCGCGCTCGCCGAAGATATCGCCCTGCCCCAGCGTCGCCAGCGGGAACTCGCTGCCCTCCTCGCTGCGCACGATGCGCACCGTGCCCTGGCGCACCACATAGAGGCGGCGGTCCTCGCGCCCATCCTGCTTCAGGATCTCCTTGCCGGCCGCCACGCGCTTGACGCCGACGCTGCGCACGGCGTCTTCCAGCTCCTGCTTGTCGAGCTTGCCGCGCAAGTCGAAGAGCCGCGCGACAAAGCCGCCGGCCGAACTGATCGCGACATAGCTGGTGATAAACGCAAGCGCCGCCGGGTTGCCCGCCACCACGGGCTCGCCCACGCTGCGCGGGATCATCAGCAGCTCGGTCTTGCCCGAGGCGCGCACCGACGACTCATGGCGGTAGTCGCGCAGCAGCGCAATATCGGCAAAGACCTCGCCGGCCTTGCGCACGCCCATGCTGATTTCCTTGCCGTGCTCCTCGTTGAACACGCGCACCGAGCCGGACTTGACGACAAACAAGCCCGGCGCCGCTTCGCCGGCATTGCAGACGGTGTCGCCAAAACCGAAGGTCAGCACCTGCGCGGCTTCCGCCAGGCGTGCCAGCTCCTCCGGCGTCAGCACCGACAGGATCTCGACAGAGGCAAGAAAGGCGACCAGCGCCGATCCTGCCTCCGGCTGGTCCGGGGCAGCCGCCGCGGCGCGATCACCGGCCTGGCCGGACTCGCTAGCGGGCTTCGATGACATGTTCCTGCGCCCTGGCCATCAGCCAGTCTTCGCGCAGCAGGCGGCGCACTTCCACCGCCACCTCACTGTCCAGCGTGGCCGGGTGCTTGCTGCGCACCAGGAAGACCTCGAAGAAGGAACGGTCCGCCGCCGGGAACGGCCCCAGCAGGTCGCCCGGCTCGGCGTTGAAGACCTTGGCCTCGATATCGGTCTTGAGCGAGCCGCGCAGCACCTTGCCGATCTCGCCACCGCGCTCGCGCGTGTCGGCAATGGAATGCTCGCGCGCCATCTCGGCGAAGGCCTCCGGATCATCCTGCAGATACGAGATCAGCTCCTTGGCCTTGCCCTCGCTGTCGACCACGATATGGCTGACCTCGATGCTATCGAAGCGCGGCGAGTTGAGCGCAAAGTACGCCTGCACCGCGGCCTCGCTGCAGACCTGCTCCATCATCCGCTCCTGGTAGAGGCTGTCGGTGACAAAGGCCTCGAACTCATCCAGGCTGATGTTCAGCGCATCCAGGTAGTGGTTCATGTCGGCAGCGCGATGCAGGCCCTGCACGCGGCGGAACTGGTCCGCGCGTTCCTGGATCTCCTCGGGCGTGACCACCATGCCTTGCCGCTTCGCCGCGTGCACCGTCAGCTTGTCGCGCACGATCTGCTCGATCAGCCCTTCGAACTGCCCGGTCAGCTTGAGCAGCCGCACGAACTCCTCGACGCCGAGCACCTCGTCGTCGATACGCACAATGCCAGTCATTTTCTCGGCTCCTTTTGGCGGCCCCACGCGCTTGCGCGCCAGGCTGTCCAGATGTGCTGTGCTTGTGTTCCCCCCGACTGCCCCGGCCACGCTAGCCGGCCACCTCTCGGAACGGGTCCAGCCCCAGGTCGATCAGGCGGCGTTCGCGCACCACGATCTCCGCAGTCGCGGTCATGCCGTAACGCAACGGATACTTGTTGTCGGCCACGGCGTAGTAGTCGCGTGCCAGGCGCACGCGGCCCTCGTAGACCGGCTGCTTGTCGGGCCCGCCCGGCTTGGTGGCGGGCGAGATGAATTCCAGCGTGCCCTCGATGATCCCGTAGCGCTGGTACGGGAAGGCACTGAACTTGAGCTTGACCGGCAGCCCTTCGCGCAGGAAAGCGCGGTCACGCTCGGCGATGACGATCTTCACCACCGGGCGCGCATCCTTGGGCGCAATGCCGCCCAGCGGCGTGTTGGCCTGCACCTTGTCGCCGCGCTGGGTGGAGGTGACATCGGTGATCACGCCCGACACCGGCGCCAGGATCAGCAGGAAGTTGTCCTTGTCGATGTTCTCGAAGCGGATGCGCGCCGCCGCGTCCGCCACCAGGCGGGCGGTCTGCACCTGCAGGCGCAGCTTGTCCTCGGTGTTGGCGATCTCGCGCAGCGCCGCGTCGTACTGCACGCGCAGCCCGGCCAGGTCCTGGCCGCTGCTTTCGAGCTGTGAACTGGCCTGGGTAAGCTCGCGGCCCAGCCGCGCGTCCAGCTCTGCCAGCCGCGACTGCGCCACGCGCAGGTTGTTCTCCGCGTCCTGCGCCGCGGCGCGCTTGGCATCCACCTGCGACTGCGAAACGCCACCGCCACCCGGCAACGCCAGCAGGCGCGCGTAGCGGTCCTGCTCCTGGCGCGCGAACTCACGCGCGCGCCTGGCGTTCTCGAGGTTGCTGCGCGCTTCCTGCAACTGCGCGCGCTGCTGTTCGGCAAGCCGCGTGGTGCCTTCAGCGATACGGGTCTCGTGCTGGCGCGTAGCAACGTCGATCTGCTGCTTGAGCGCCGCCGCACGGCGTTCCATCAGCGCCTTCTTGTCGGGGAACTGCTTCCATTCGCGCTCGGAGTCTTCCAGCTTGAGCTGCGCTTCCAGCGCATTGGCCGCAGCCTCGATCGCGCCGCGCGCGTTCAGGCGCGCCAGCACGTCGTCCTTGGACACGGGTTGCCCTTCGGCCACGTAGAGGTCGGCCAGCTCGCCGTCCACCGGGGCATAGAAGCGGCGCACCTCGGATTCCGGCGCCAGCGTGCCCTGCGCCGTGACAATGACATCGGCATGCCCGACGAAGGACCACACCAGCCCGCACAGCACCAGCGCGAAAGTCGTGACGATGGTCAGCAGTCCCAGGCGCGACGGCTCGGCACTCAACAGGCCAATGCCCTCGGCGCTGTGGTCTTCCAGCGCCTCGGAGAGTGGCTTGAGGCCGCCCTGGCGGGCATCGTCCTTCATGGCTGCCCCGCTTGCTGTGGCGCCGCGGCGGCCGCGGCTGGTTCCGGCGCCTTGCCGGTGTCTTCACCGCCGATCAGTTCCAGCTTGGTCTTGAGCACGGCGGGATCGAGCACGGTGCGCAATTCGCGCAGCGCGTGCCGCTGCTGGTCGGCCTCGGCGCGGATCTCTTCCTCGATCTTGGCGAGTTGCGCCAGGTCGGCGCTTTCCCCCGCGCGCAGTTGCGTGAAGATACGCATGCCCTGGCGCGCGTCTGTCTGCGCCTGCGACAGCAACCGGGCCTGCGCGCGGAATTTGGGCGAGATGCCGGGCTCGAGCCGCTGCTCGCTGCCGATCACGCCATTGCTGCGGTATTGCTTCCATGCGGCGACGGCGCTGCCCATCAGCTCCCGCGCGCGCCGCAGGGCACTGTCGCGCACGCCGTTGACGTCGGCCTCGACCGCCTTGGCGAAATGGCCGTCTTCGTCGGCATCGAGCATGGCGTAGAAGCCCAGCAGCCGGTCCTCATAGTCCTTGCTGCCGCGCGCGGACTGCAACTCGGCGTACTGTGCCGCCACCTTCTGCTTGTGCGACAGGTCGCGCGCGAGGTCGTCGGCCCAGGGGCCGCCGCTGATCTGCTTGATCCCCGCGAGCGCCGCGGCACTGTCGCCCTGCTGCCACGCCCTGGCCGCACTGGCATACTGGCGCACCATTTCCGGCGGCGGCAGGCGCGCGGCCAGGTAGTTGAACTGCGCCTGGAACGGCGGCGTGGCGAAGCGGCTGTCGGCCAGCCGCGCCACCAGCGGCCCGGGCCGGCGCGCGCGCAGTGCCTGCATCAGCGCGGTGTAGCGGTCCAGGTCTGACTGCACGCGGTCCAGCCCGGCCAGGCGCGGATACTTCTCGCGGTACTCGGCGATGACCGGCTGCAACGCCTCCGGGCGGTCGCGGCCGAGTTCGGCAGCGATGGTGGCGTTCAGCCGGTCGATCGCCGCCAGGTAGACCGAGGCATCGTTCTGCAGGCGGCGCACATCACTGAGCGCATCGGCATAGAGATCGCGGAACGCCGGCACATCGGCCGCGATGCGCCCGAGTGCGCGCTGGTGCGCGGTAGTGTCCTGGTTCCAGTACGCCAGCAGTTGCCGGATCGGGGCCTCGTCGGTGTAGAGGCGGATCGGCGCGTCGGCGCCGCGCTGCGCGGTGAAGCGTTCGAGCCGGCCGATCCAGTCGAGCTCGGCCACCAGCGGCCGCGCATCGGCGTTGTGCGCACTGGGCTTGCGCATCCGGGCCAGCGCGGCATCGGCGCCGCTGACATCACCGGCCTTCAGCCTGGCAGCAAAATCGGGCACGTAAGCGCGCATCAGTGCCTCGGTGCCGAGGGCCTGCACCTGGGCATCGTCGGGATGACGCGCCAGGTAGTCGTCGGCGGCCTGCGCCGCGCGGGCGTGATCGCCGGCGGCAAACAAGGCCTGCACTTCGCGCTCCGCCGCACCGCGCCAGTACACGGCCGCACCCGCCACTATTGCGAGCAACAGCAACGCGCCGCCCCATCGCCCCGCGCGCCGCGTGCGTGCGGGATCGTCCAGGCCGAACAGCCTGGCGCCTTCCGCCAGCAGCAGCGCGGCACGTCCGCGCTTGCGGCGTGCCTGCGCGCCGTCGTGCGCCGCCGTGGCCGCCGCGGCCTGTGCCTCGGCCTCGGCGTTGACCTCGTCGTCCTGCTGCGCGGCATAGTCGACGCAGAAAATGTCGAGGAAGGAATCGGCCGCACCGACAAAGGTGGTGCGGTCATCCTCGTCGCGTGCGGCCGGCGGCGGGGAAGCGGCCGGCGTATCCGGTGCCGCGGCGACGGGCTGCAGCATCGAGCGCGTCGCGGTGGCATCGCCATCGCCCGTGCGCTGCACCTGCGCCTGGTAGACAAAATGGTTGCCGCCGAAGGCGATCAGGTCGCCGTCGTCCAGCGGCACGCCGTGGTCTGCCAGGCGCTTGCCGTTGACGAAGGTGCCGTTGGTGCTGCCCAGGTCTTCCACGAACGGCACGCCACCCTTGAGGTACACGTGCGCGTGGCGCCGCGACAGGTAGTTGACCTGCTGCGGATAACTGTCGCGGTAGCGCGCGAAGGCATCGTCGGCCTTGCTGATCAGGTACGGGAAGCCGTCCACGTGCAGCGGCTGCAGTCCGACATCGCCGCGTTCGGGCACCAGCGTCACCGCCACCCGCGGCGGCTCGGGCTGCGGCGCGCGCGGCGACAGCCGGACCCGGAACGACAGCGCAGGCCCGAAGGCCACCTCATCGCCATCGCTGAGCTGCGCCGGCTGGCGCGCCACCGCCGCGCCGTTCACGCGCGTGCCGTTCTTGCTGCCGAGATCCGCCACATATACCGCGCCATGCTCGGCGAAGATGCGCGCATGCCGGCGCGACAGCGGCGCGGCCAGGTCTTCCGGGTAGGCGGCAAACGGCAGTTCGCTGCGGCCGACGGCGAACAGGTCTTCGTCGATGCGGATCTCGCCCAGCTCGGGGCGCGCGACGGGCGTCAGGAATACATCGAATTCCTGTGCCAGATCCTGAGAGAACTCCCGAGCGAATCCCTGGGCCATTTTCACCGGCATTTCCATGATCAGTGCTTCGTCAGGAGCCATGTTTCCAGCGAGCCAACAGCGCGGCTGCCGCGGCGGCAGGCCAGGGGGGTGAAGCGACTAAGAACATAGTAGGCGACGGCTAAGGCTAGTCAATCGGGCGCGGGACGCGCGGTTGGCACGGGAGCGGCACATGCAGCGGGGCAAGCGGCCGAGGCTACGGTCGCGTTGCGCAACGCGTTGCTTACGCCGGCATCACATGAACACCGCCACGGAACCTCTGGCAGCACTTATTGCACTGGATTCGAGGCCGCGTTGCGCACATCGGTATCGGGCCAGCCGCCGCCAAGCGCCTTGTACAGGGTGACGGTGTCGGCCAGGATCTGTTGGTGGACCGCCAACAACTGCAGTTGCGCGGCCAGCAGCGAGCGCTCGGTCTCGAACACTTCCAGCTGCGAGACCACGCCCTCTTTCAGTTGCGCCTCGATCTGCGCGGACACGACGCGCAGTTGCTCAACCTGCTGCTGCAACTCGATGCGCTGCTTCTTGTGCGCGTCGACATTGACCAGTGCGCTCTCCACCTCTTCGAACGCGGTCATCACGGTGCGGCCATATTCGTTTTCCACCACGCCCACCTGCGCCTCGGTGGTCTTCACGCGCGCGCGCACGTTGGGATCGAGCATCGGCAGGTTGATGCTGGGCATCAGGCCGAAGGTGAAGGACTTGAGCAGGGAGTTCAGCGCAATGCTGGCGGCGCCGCCGCTGGCGGTCAGGCTGATGGTGGGCAACTGCGCCAGGCGTGCCTGGCCGACGATGTTGTAGGCCGCCAGCACGCGGTATTCAGCGGCCACCACATCCGGACGGCGCGCCAGCAGCTGCGACGGCAGCCCGGCCGGCACCGCGGGCGGCTGCACGCGGTCCTGCAGGCGCCCTGCCGGAACCTTGAGATTGCCTGCGGGCACGCCGACCAGCGTCGCCAGCGCGTTTTCGGCCACATCGCGCGAACGGCGCAGTTCAAGCAGGTCCTTGTTGAGACGGTTGATTTCCGCCTGTTGCTGCATCACGCGGATCTTGGGCACCAGGCCATTCTGGTACATCGCCTGGAAGGTGGACAGGATCTGCCCGTTCTTGGCGACGGTGCGCGCTTGCTGCTCGATCTGCTCGTCGAACTGCAGGATCTGGAAGTAAGTGGTCGATACATTGGACACCAGCGTCAGGTAGCCGGCACGCCAGTCGGCCTCGGTCGCATTGAATTCGGCGGTCTGCGCCTGCACGCCCTTCTCGACCTTGCCCCAGATATCGATGTCCCAGTTCAGCTGGGCGGCGGCGTTATAGGTCGTGACGGACTTCTGCCCCGAGGTCTTTTGGAAGTTCGCGCTGGCGCCGATACCGATCACGGGCAGCGCTCCCGCGCGGGCCTCGCCGATCTGCGCGTTGGCCACGCGGATTCGCGCCGCCAGCACCTTGATGTCGTAGTTGCCGCCCAGTGCCTGTTCGATCAGCTTGTTGAGGTAGGGATCCTTGAAACCGTGCCACCAGTTGGGCTGCACCGCTTCGGCCGGCGACACCGTGATCGAACCCTGGCGCGTCCATTCGGCCTTGGCCGGGGTTTCCGGGCGCTGGTACACCGGCGGCCGGAAGTCGGCGCAGCCTGCCAGCAGCGCCGTGCAGACAGCCAGCGCGGTCAGCCAGGCAGTACGGTGCGGCGCGGCGGTTGACTTAACCCCGGGGGAGGCAATGATGGATTCGGACACGATGGGTTCCTGCGTGCGACGGCGGCGGGCGGGATGCACTTGAGTTATCCATGGCATGCCGGGGGCCGCGAAGTCTGTCTGTATTGTGGAGCGCGCGGACGCGCGCACCAACCCCGATATGCATGAGGTCAGCGGAAGGTGTTGTCCAGTGGGTTGGTCTCGAGCATCGGGTTGGAAGAGACAACCGCAGGGAGCGTGCCAGCTCCAGTGCCATGCCCGCGCGGATCACGGAAGTGCCTGTAAACACGTGGGTTTTTCATTGCCGTCGGCGCCGGCCGCGGATGCGCGGGGAGCTGCCGTCACGGCGTACTGGCGGGGCGCAGCCAACAGATTGCGCGTCGGTGTTGGATGGCACGCGACACTTGCGGAGCCGGCGAAAAAAACGTCGGCGCACGCGCGCCGCCATCACCGCAAGGTCCAGGTCACTTCACGTAGATCGTGATCTTCTTCGAATAGACCGGCGGGTTGGTGGGAATGTGCTTGTCATCCCCCATCAGCAGCTGCAGCGTATGCTTGCCAGGCGGCAGCTCGATCATGGTCTCGGTCTCCCCCGCCCCGAAATGCAGGTGATTGCGGTCGTTGGGGATTTCCTTGTCCATCGGCGGCAGATCCGCATCGACAAGCAGGTGATGGTGCCCGGTATTGGGATACTTCACGTCCTTCGGCGCCACCCCCATATTGCGCAGCCCGAACCACACCTTGAATGGCTTGCCCGCGGGCATCGTCTGCCCGTCGTTGGGCCAGCCGATATACAGGTAGGCGTTGGGCGGCGCCGGCGTCGAGCCACCCTGCACCACCGCGGACAGCAGCAGGCTGGCGGCGAAGACAGCCGCGGCAAGTAGTCTGGACATGGTGCTCTCCCCTGTTTGCTGATCGGCCTGGTTCGGCATCTGCGGCGCGTGGCACCGCTATTTCACCGTGACCGTGATCTTCTTCGAATAGATCGGCGGCTCGAACGGCACGTGCTTGGCATCGCCCATCAGCAACTGCAGCGTGTGCTTGCCGGGCGGCAGCTCAATGCGCGCATCGGTCTCGCCCGCGCCGAAGTGCAGGTGGTTCTTGTCCGAAGGGATTTCCTTGTCCAGCGGCGGCAGCTCGGCGTCGACCAGCAGGTGGTGGTGCCCGCAGCGCGGCGACTCGACGCCCTTGGGGCAGACGCCCATATTGCGCAGGCCCATGCGCACCCAGAACTTGCCGCCGCTGATGACCGTGCCATCGTGCGGCCAGATGATGTAGGCCTCGGCATTGGGCGGCGCTGCCGTCGACAGCGAAAGCGACGGCGCACCCGCCAGTGTGGCAACCGCCAGCAGGCGGAACAGGAATCGTCTGGACATACGCGGCGCCTCCCGGAAACAGTCCGAAACCCGATCACGTTGTCCCGAAAGCCCATTCTTGTTGCTTGTTGGTCAGCGCTCGGCGATTCGTCATTCAGGTTAGGTCGCAAGCCCGGAAAAAGCGAACCCGGCGCGTCGCGGCGGCATGGCGATGTCCCGCCGGAGACACAAGCGCTGTGCTATCTTGAAGCAAGCCGGTCGACGTCTCGGCAACACCACAATGCGCCCCCGCCGCATGTGCCGGCAGCTACCGGCATGCAGCGGGATCGCCGCGGCTCCAGCGAGGTGTGAAGATGTGGCGCAATCTACCAGTCGTATGCGCGGCCATGGCCGCGATGCTCGCCGCCGCGCCGCTGCCTGCGCAGCCGGCCACCGCTGCCGCTGGCGCGGCCACGGAACCGACGCTGCTCGCCGGCATCATGCCCAAGAACACCGACGAGCAGTACGAACTGAGCTTCTGGGAATCGATCAAGAACAGCAATTACGCCGGCGACTATGAGGCCTACCTGAAGCAGTACCCCAACGGACGTTTCGCGGTGCTGGCCAGGGCGCGCCTGGAGCGGCTGGCGGCATCCGCCTCCGCACCCAAGGCCCAGGCGCCCGCGCCCGCCCCGCCGCCCCGCTCCGGCACCTCTGCCGGGGGCCAGGTCACGCGACCCCCGCCCCCCCCGGCACCCGCCGCGGCAGCGCGTCCGGCATCGCCGCCTGCCACGCCACCTGCCGCGCCACCGGCAACGGCATCCCTGCGCCCGGGCATGGCGGCGGGGGGCACGGTCAGCACCACACTGCGCACCGGCGAGATCCGCGATTGCCCGACCTGCCCGGTGCTGGTCTCCTTGCCGGCGGGCAGCTTCACCATGGGCAGCAGTGCCAGCGATCCCGCCGAGAAGCCCCCGCATCACGTCACCATCGGCCAGCCGTTTGCCATCGGCCGCTATGAGGTCACGGTCGAGCAATGGAATGCCTGCGCCGACGCCGGCGGCTGCCAGCGCGTCCCCACCATCGCCGACAGCCCGAAGACCGCGCCGGCGCGCGACGTCAGCTGGGACGACGCGCAGCAGTACGTGGCCTGGCTCAGCAAGACCACCGGCAAGACCTACCGGCTGCCCACCGAGGCGGAATGGGAATACGCAGCGCGCGGCGGCACCGCCAGTGCCTACTGGTGGGGCGACCAGATGCGCAAGGGCAATGCCAACTGCAAGGACTGCGGCGACCCGTGGAACCAGGATGCGCCGGCCGCGGTCGGGACGTTCGCGGCCAACCCGTACGGCCTGCACGACGTCAACGGCAGCGTGTGGGAATGGGTGGCCGATTGCTGGCACAGCACCTACAAGGGCGCGCCCGCCGACGGGCGCGTGTGGAACGAGAACGCCTGTGGCGCACGCGTGATCCGCGGTGGCTCCTGGCGCGAAGGGGCTAGCTACATGGTGTCGTCCACGCGCTTCAAGTACAGCCCCAGCGTGCGGCAGTCGCAGAACGGCTTTCGCGTGGCGCGCGACCTGAAGTAGCGGCTGGCGGAATTGGCAAGCCAGACAGATGGCGGCAATCAGCGCGCGCGCGTGGAGATCTGCACCAGGTCCGCGCTGATGCGGTCCCGCCCATAGGTGCGTGTCATCTGCGCCAGCGGCTTTTCCAGTGCCTTCAGGTAGTCCTTGTGCGACTCGACCTCGGCGCGCCGGCCCTCGAACAGTGGCACGGGCGTGGTCAGCAACACCACCAGCTCGGTGCCGAAGGGCCTGGCGATGATCCAGTCGCCACCGTCGCCAACCGTGGCGCTGTGGCTGGGCGGCGCCTGGTGGGCGGGCACGCGCGCGCTCGGCACCATGTGCGCCACCTTGCCGTCGGCCGCGAAGTAATCGACATAGACATAAGAGTCGCGCGCCGGCGTGCGCAGATCCAGCACCAGCGGTGACCCCTCGGTCAGCTGGGTGCCCTGGCCGCGCAGCCGCAGCGACGAAGCCGTGCCCCCTTCGCGGTAGCCCGACCAGTACGGCGCGATCAGGGTGGCCACGTCGCATTTGTCGGTGGCCAGCGGCTGGGTGTCGATCGACACGCCCTTCAGCTCCTTGACACCCGGCAACGCGCTGAGCTGCTCGCGCAGCCGCGCGGCGCCCACGCTATCGGCCAGAAAGCCGCGCACGCGCAGGGTCTGCGCCTGCTGGGTGGCGGTGAGCAGCGAGCACGGCACGCCGGCCAGCATCTTCGTGACGTCGGCCATCGACAGTACTGCCGGACGGGCAGCCGGTGCGGTCGGGGTAACCGGCGCCACGGGCACAGGTGTGGCCGGGGCCTCGACGCGCGTGTCGCCGGCCGGCGCTTCGGCCTGGCGCTGCGAATGCCACGCGTAGTAGCCGATCGCCGACACGCCCGCCAGCACGGCCAGCACGCCGCCAGCCATCAGCGGCAAGGGGCGCCGCGTGGACACCACCGGCACCGCGCTCATGCCATGCAGGAAGCGCGCGACGGTGGGTGTGCGCGTTTCGCGGTTGAGCGACAGGGCCTCGCGCAGGGTCTTCCATTGCGTGCGGCTCAACTGCGGCGGCTGCGCCGGCTTGAGCCCGGCGTCGCGCGCCTGGTTGGCCGAGAGCCGCTGGTAGGGATGCTTGCCGGTCAGCAATTCATAGGTCACGCAGGCCAGCGCAAAGATGTCGTCGCGCGGGTCGGGCTCGCAATGGTCGAACATCTCCGGGCTGGCGTAGGCCGGCGTCATGCCGCCCAGCGAGCCGGGATCGAACACGGTCCGGTCGGACTCGTCAGCCGGCGGCAGGAAGCCGCGCGCAATGCCGAAGTCGATCACCTTGACCTCGCCGTTGGCGGTCAGGAAGACGTTGGCGGGCTTGAAGTCGCAGTGCACGAAGCCGCGCTCGTGCGCGTACGCCAGCGCATTGCCCATGCCGTTGACGATCGACATGGCGCGCGCCATCGGCATGCCGGTGAAGCCCGGGGCCTTGAGCACATGGTTGAGCGACGAGCCGGACAGGTATTCCATGGTCAGGAAGACCACCGGCCCGTCGCGGTCGAAGTCATAGACGGTGACGATGTTCCGGTGCGCCAGCGTCTGCGCCTTGCGCGCCTCGCGCTGCAGTGCCATCAGCGACTTGGGGTGCCCGCTGAACTGCAGGTTCAGCACCTTGATGGCGATATAGGGCTTGCGGTCCGAGGCTTCCAGCTTGCGCAGGTCGAGCGCCTTGTAGACCGTGCCCATGCCGCCCACGCCCAGGCATTCTTCCAGCACGAAGCGGCCGTTCAGCGTATCGCCCACGCCCTTGGTATGCGCCGCCTGCGGCAGCGTGCCCGGCTCGGGCGAGGTCGCATACAGCGAGCCCGTCTGCGTGCCGGCCAGGCGCGTGGCTTCGGTGGCGCCTTCGTACTGCGTGGCGCCGCGGCGCTCGATGCGCCGCATGACTTCGGCATAGACCGCGGGCGGGAACGGGAAGCGCGTGTTTTCCTCGATGACCACGCGCGCGGCCTGGCTGGGCGTGGTGGGGTCCTGCGCCAGCGCCGTTTCGAACGACGCAACAAACTCGTCGTCGGAGAGACCGCCGTTCTGGAACTTGCGGATCAGTTCTTTGAGACTGGCCACGGGATGCCCCGACATGGTTGCTGGCACGGCGCATCCCGCGATGCGGATATGCCCTGCCTTCGAGATGGATACTAGTGCGCACCCATGGCATGCGCAAACCATGCGAGGCCGGCGTGCATCACCGCGCGCGGGCGCCCTCTGCCAATCGCGTCACCTGTAGCGCGCCACTGTCGCGGCCGCGCCAACACCAGCACGCCGCCTGTTGGCCGCGGCCCGTCACCCGCGGCAGGCGGCAGGCCCCGCAGCCGGTGCGCGCGAGCCGGCATCGAAAATAAATGCCCCGTGTTTTCAGGCAGTTGCACGTCCCCAGACGAGTCGGCAACGGCGTTGGCACACTCCCTGCGTCAGTCCCTCCCGAGGGCCGGCAATTTCGCCGCCGTCTGAGCGCACCGCGCGGCGGGCCCGCGGGCAAGAACGCGGACCGCCTCACCTATACTGAAGCGTCCCGCGGCCGCATGGCCGTGGCGCCGCTTGACCGGAGACAGCCATGGCAGTGATCGTCATCAAGGATTTGCCCGACAGCATGGATCTCGACCGACAGGCCATGACCGCCATCCTGGGCGGCGGGCGCACCGCCGGCGGCCAGGCATGGCATGGCTTGCGGCGCCAGGGCGCCGCGCGCATCGTCGACTACCCGGGCGGATTGCCGGGCAACCGCTACGTGATGCCGCGGGAACAGCCGCTCGGGCGGCTGCCGCGCAAGGCCGCCGGCAAGGATGCAGACGACTGAGCGGCAACCACAACCGCCCAAATGAAAAGCCCGCCATCGCTGGCGGGCTTTGGATGCGGACGGGCCCGGACCACCTGGGTCACGCGGTCAGCAGTTCGGTCATTCTGTTCCAGGCAGGCTTCCCATGATTCCGCCCATGAAGCATGACGCGGACGCCCATCCGGACCACCCGGATAGTCGCAGGAAGACTGGCGCGTGGAGTCAATGACCGCAGTGCTCGCCGCGAACAGCGGCGCAATGCCGCTGTAGGAGGTCAAGCGGGAGCGTTTTTCGTCCGCCCCGTGCGGGCATCCTGTGAGCTCGCGCCTCCAGTATAGGCGGGGGTTTCAGCCTTGCAACCCGGCCGGGGCCGGGGCGGCGCGGGCCTGCCGGGAAGGTGACTGGCGCCTGACATATCCGGTTACGTTTTCGCAGTGCAACAAAAATTCCGTACTCTGCTATAATCCGCGCCGTGAGTTTCGCAACTGTGAGATCCGCCAAACGCCCGGCTTCCTGCCGCGGCGAATCCGCTGCCCTCCCAAGCTCTGTTTCCTCGCTGCCGGACGCCTAGTCATCACTTCATGGCCCCAGCCGCCCAGCAGAACGCACCGCTCACCTGACGTCGCCTCGTCTCCGATCCTGTTGAACAGCCTGAAACCTGAGCTGTTTGCCTGCCAGGGATACGGCCGGACCGCCTAGCGGGACCAGCCACCACCCTGCCTGCCGCCGTACTGCCAGCTGTGTCTGTCGTAACGGCCTCACCGATTGGCGCCGAAGCCTTTTTAAGACTTTGCACTGCGCCCACCCCATTTTGCTTTGCCGGGGTGCCATGCATTTATTTGACCATTCCGACATGACCCAGCACGACATTCGTGCGGAGCAAGCTATTGCCTCCGCGACCGACGCTTCGATCACTTCCGACGCTGCCCAGAGCCCGCTCGACAAGCTCGACGCCCTGCTCAACCCCAGCCCGGCAGTTGAAGAGGCCCCGGCCGTGGAAAGCGGTTTCGCCACACTTGGCCTCGATGCGGCCATCCTGCGCGCCCTCTCCGAACTGAATTACAACACGCCCACGCCGGTACAGGCCCAGGCCATCCCGGCCTTCCTGGCCGGCCGCGACCTGCTGGTCTCGAGCCAGACCGGCTCGGGCAAGACCGCCGCGTTCATGCTGCCCGCGATCCAGCGCATCAGCGAAATGCCGGCACCGCAGCGCGCGACCGAGCCCGCCAAGCGCATGAAGGGCAAGCGCCCGCGCCCGTCGCCGGCCCAGCCCGCACTGCTGGTGCTGACCCCGACGCGCGAACTGGCGCTGCAGGTGACCGAAGCCGCCGCCAAGTACGGCCGCAACCTGCGCCGCATCGTCTGCGCCAGCATCCTGGGCGGCATGCCCTACCCTAAGCAGCTGGCCGCGCTGGCCAAGATGCCTGACATCCTGGTGGCCACGCCGGGCCGCCTGCTCGACCATATCGACGCTGGCCGCATCGACCTGTCGGCCCTGCAGATGCTGGTGTTCGACGAAGCCGACCGCATGCTGGACATGGGCTTTGCCGACGACATCGACGCCATCGTCAATGCCACGCCGGCTTCGCGCCAGACGCTGATGTTCTCGGCCACGCTGGATGCGCGCATTGCCCAACTGGCCTCGCGCCAGCTGCGCGACCCGCAACGCATCGAGATCGCCGCGGCCCGCGCCGACCAGAGCCATATCGAGCAGCGCCTGCACTTCACCGACGACATGTCGCACAAGGAACGCCTGCTGGACCACCTGCTGCGCGACGCGACGCTCAAGCAAGCCATCGTCTTCACCGCGACCAAGCGCGATGCCGATTCGCTGGCCGAGCGCCTGTCCGACACCGGCTTCTCGGCCGGCGCACTGCACGGCGACATGACCCAGGGCGCGCGCAACCGCACCCTGACCGCGCTGCGCCGCGGCAACCTGCGCGTGCTGGTGGCCACCGACGTGGCCGCGCGCGGCATCGACGTGCCCGATATCACCCACGTGGTCAACTTCGACCTGCCCAAGCAGGCCGAGGACTACGTGCACCGCATCGGCCGTACCGGCCGTGCGGGCCGCTCGGGCACCGCCATCAACCTGGTGAACCACAACGACATGTTCCAGTGGAAGCGCATCGAGCGCTTCACCAACCAGCGCATCGACGCTTCGGTGATCGAAGGCCTGGAGCCGCGCCGTTCGCCCAAGCCGCGTTCCAACTTCGGCGGCAAGCCGGGCGGCGGCCGCGGTGACTTCCGCGGCAATGGCGGCGGCTACCGTGGCGGCGAACGCAGCTTCGGCGACCGCAAGTTCGGCGGCGGCGAGAACCGCACCGGCTTCGGCGAGCGCAAGTTCAGCGGCGAGAGCCGTGGCTTCGGCAACCGCCCGGAAGGCGCGCGCCCGTTCGGTGACGACAACCGCGGCGGCTTCGGCAATCGTGAAGGCGGCTACCGTGGCCAGGGCCAGGGCGGCCAGGGCGCTGGCTACCGCGGCGCCAGCGACGGTGCGCGTGGCTTCGGCAACCGCGAAGGCGGCCGCAGCTTCGGCGACGACAACCGCGGTGGTTTCGGCAACCGCGACGGCGCCGCCCCCCGCAGCTTTGGCGACAATAACCGTGGTGGCTTCGGCGACCGCACCGGCGGCGGCTATCGTGGCAACACCGGTGCCAGCACCGGTGGCAACGGCGAAGGCCGCAGCTTCGGTAACCGTGACGGCAACCGTGACGGCAATCGCAGCTTTGGCGGCGGTTTCGGCGGCAATGGCGGCGGCAACGGCAACCGCAACAGCCGCTCGCGCTACGAGCGTTGATGCGGTGGTGCGCTAAGCGCACCTGCCAGGCAGAAGAAAGGGCACCATCGGGTGCCCTTTTTTTGTTGTCGCCTACAGCCCGCTACAGCGCGCAGGTGCGAAAGCCGATGAAGGAAAGATCATCCTCCGGCAACCGCGCCCACCTTGCCCGCACATGGCGCAGCCGCGCGGGGCTGGCGAACGACACACCGCGCACCGCCTGGTGCGTGCCAAAGCGCCCCACCACCTCGCTGTCGGACGTCGCGGCGGCAAATCCCGCGTACGGCTCATAGGGCGTGGCAGTCCACTCGCGCAGCGCCCCCCACTGCAGGCCGCGGTTCTGCGTCGCGGCGAGTTCCCATTCCGATTCCGCCGGCAGGCGCCGCCCCGCCCACACGCACCACGCCTGCGCCTCGTACAGCGTGACGTGGCGCACCGCCTCGTCCGGATTGAGCGTGCGCAGCGTGCCGAAGCGCTCCACCATCCAGGCGCGCGATTCCGGATGGCGCGACCAGTAGCGCGGTGCCGAGCGTTCCTGCGTCATCAGCCACTGGCGCCCCGCTGCCGACCACCACGCCGGGTGCTCATAGCCGCCGTCCTCGACGAACTCGAGGAATTGCGCGTTGCTGACCGGTGCCATGTCCATTTCAAACGCGGGGACATAGGTGGGCTGCGGCGGCAGTTCATCCGGCCAGGCAAAGCCGTCGGGATCGCTCCAGCCGAGGGTGAAGCGACCGCCCGGGAAATGCAGGGTGCCGCCATGCCCCGCAGGCTGCACCGGACCGGCGCCGATGGCCTCCGTGGGCGCCATGCCCAGCGCCTGCAACAGCGCGGCCACGCCTTCGCCCTGGGCATCCTCATGCAGCAGCGCGCGGCGGTACGGGTACAGGGTCAGGTCGTTGTCGTCGGGCAGCAGCGCAATCCGGCGCAGCACGCCGTCGAGCACGTCGGCGGCATAGCGCTTGACCACTGCGACGTCGGGCAGCGTGATCTCCCAGCGCTCGTCGGGGCCGATGCGGTCCGAGTCGAACCACTCGTCGGCGCCGTCCAGCAGCGATTGTTCGGTCGCCACCGGCACCGGCACGCCGCCGCGGTCCACCTGGCGCACGCCGCGCAGGCACCACCACTCCGCATGCCAGGCCACGTGCCCGAGCGTCCACAACGGCGGATCGGCATCGTACTGATGCGGCACGTCCCAGGCGCGGCGCGTCTGCCCGAACGGTGCCAGCCACGCCAGCGTGCGGTTGCGCGCATCGACCAGCGCCTGCGCCAGCCCTTCGCGCGGCAGCCGGCGCGGGTCGGACCAGGTCGCCTTGCCGCCGGTGAAGTAGAGATCGGGAAGCATGGGAAAGCCGCTCATCGGGAAAGTCCGTGCAGGGAGTGAACAGTGGACAGGCAGTGACCGAAGCAGGCAACTGCTGGCCTGGCGCTCGCACGCCAGGCCGGCTGCGGCCATTATGACACTACCTGCCATCCCTGCCGGACGGTGCCCGCGCGGGCGGATCAGCCGCGCGCGTGGAACACGGCGAACCAGCCGCTCGGGTCGGTCCAGTACACCGGGTCGTCAAACCCGGCGGCTTCCAGCAAGAGCGTGAAGTCCTCCGGGCGGTATTTGTAGGAGTCCTCGGTATGGATCCGTTCGCCGGCGGCAAACTCGCGCGCGCCGCCCTGCCACTGCACGCGCACGTCGCGGCACGCCTGCAGATGCATCTGGATGCGCGATGCCGCGCGGTCGAAGCTCGCCACATGGCGCCAGTCGTCCAGCGAGAAATCCGTGCCGACGATGCGGTTCACGTTGCGCAGCACGTTGCGGTTGAACGCGGCGGTGACGCCCAGCGCATCGTCATAGGCCGACACCAGCGTGGCTTCGTCCTTGTGCAGGTCGACCCCGATCAGCACGCCGTCGCCGCGCCCGGCGGCGCCGCGCATGCGCTGCAGCAATGCCAGGGCCTCGACCGGGGCGAAATTGCCGATGCTCGAGCCCGGATAGAAGAACAGCCGCCTGCCGCGCCTGACGTTGGCGGGCAGATCGAACGGCGCGCACAGGTCGGCGCCCAGGCCCAGCATCGGGATCTCGGGATGCTGCTGCTGCAGCGACGACAGCGTCGCGCGCAGGAACTCCACCGAGATATCCAGCGCCACGTACTGCGCCGGGCGCAGGCTGCCGAAGAGCCTGGCAGCCTTTTCGCAATTGCCCGCTCCCAGGTCCACCAGCACGCAGCCGCTGCCGGCACGCGCGGCGATGGCCGGCGCCGCGCCGGCAAAGATTGCGGCCTCGGTGCGGGTCGGATAGTACTCAGGCAGGTCGGTGATGGCCTCGAACAGGCGCGAGCCCAGCACGTCGTAGAAGAACTTGGGGCTGATGGCGGCCTGCCCGGCGCGCAGCCCGGCCAGCACCTGCTCGCGCAGCGCGCCGCTGTCCTCGCGGTACTGCTGCACGAACTCCGGCTGGGGCGGCGGCCAGTGCGCGCGGCCATTGGCCAGCGCGACCAGGGCGGGCGGTGCGGCCGCATGGCCGTTGTGGTGGTTCAGGGGGGGGAGAGGTGTCTGCGGGGCTTTGTTCTGGAAGGGGGTATTCGGCGGATTCGGGACAGCCGGCATGTCGTTTCCTTGTGTGGTCGCGAATGGTCACTGCTTCACTGCGTATTCCCCAAGGCCGCGCTGTGCATGTCGTGCGCGCCGGTCTCCGCAACACCTCCCTGTGCCGTCCGGGACGCGTCGGGCGAAGCCGAACTTAAAGAATAGGCCCATCCGGGGGATCGCGCACCGCCCGATCCTCCTATGCGCCGCATGCAACACATCAAGAACCTTGAGTCAGTATCTTTCCTGATGAGCCATATCCGTTGCAGTTCGTTTATAATGCGGCCGAACGCGACCCCAACGGGTCGTGTCCCTCAAAGGGGAGTAGCTCCGGGGCCCATGCCCTTAGCACAATCGTCATTCCGGGACCTGTGTCCCCGGTTGTGCTGACCAACGGTGCGCATACCGCGCCTATGGTCGAGCAAGACCTTTGCAACCTGGTTTTCATGGTTTGCAAAGGCGGCCCCAACCCTCCCGTGCTCCAGGAATCCAGGCGAACCCAATACGCGCCCCGCGCGGATTCGTACCCTGAGGAGAGTTCATGGAGTGGTTTACCGATCTGTTCACGATGCAGTTCCTGACGGCACTGCTGTCCATCGTCGTCATTGACCTGGTGCTGGCTGGCGACAATGCCATCGTGATCGCCCTGGCGGCGCGCAACCTGCCCCCCCACCTGCAGAAAAAGGCCATCATCTGGGGTACCGTCGGTGCCGTGGTGGTGCGCTCGGCCATGACGATCGGCGTGGTCTGGCTGCTGAAGATTCCGGGGCTGATGCTGGTTGGCGGCCTGGCGCTGGTGTGGATTGCCTACAAGCTGCTGTCCGATGAAGGCGACGGCGAAGGGCACGGCTCGGGCGCCTCGACCCTGTGGGGCGCAATGAAGACCATCATCATCGCCGACGCGGTGATGGGCGTGGACAACGTGCTGGCCGTGGCCGGTGCCGCGCACGGCAGCTTCCTGCTGGTGGTGCTGGGCCTGCTGATCAGCATCCCCATCGTGGTATGGGGCTCGAGCCTGGTGCTCAAGCTGATGAGCCGCTTCCCGGTCATCATCTACCTGGGCGCGGGCGTGCTGGCGTTCACCGCGGTCAAGATGATCGTGCACGAGCCGATGATCAAGGCGTTCTTCGAAGCCAACCCGGTGGTCAACTGGGGCCTGTACGTGCTGATCGTCGGCGGCGTGCTGGGCGCCGGCTACCTGGTGCAGAAGCGCCGCGTGCAGCAACCGGCCAGCAGCCACTAAGGCGGCAAGCCGTGCCAGGCATGGCCGGGGCGCCCGCTCCTGCCATGCCGGTGAAGGGCCATCCTGAGGGATGGCCCTTTTGCTTTAAAATGCCAGCTTTGCGGGACCAGCGCCCGCGTCACTTCCGATCCCGCCCCGCGCCGATGAAACAGTACCTCGACTTCATGCGCCATGTGTACGAGCATGGCACCGACAAGGCCGACCGCACCGGCACCGGCACGCGCTCGGTGTTCGGCTACCAGATGCGCTTCGACCTGCGCGCAGGCTTCCCGGTGGTGACCACCAAGAAGCTGCACCTGAAGTCCATCATCCTGGAGCTGCTGTGGTTCCTGCAGGGCTCGACCAACGTGCGCTGGCTGCAGGAGCACGGCGTCACCATCTGGGACGAGTGGGCCGACGAGAACGGCGAACTGGGTCCGGTCTACGGCTCGCAGTGGCGCTCGTGGCCGGCCCCGGACGGCCGCCATATCGACCAGATCTCCGACCTGGTGGCGCAGATCCGCGCCAACCCGGATTCGCGCCGCCTGATCGTATCGGCCTGGAACGTGGCCGACATCCCGCGCATGAAGCTGCCGCCCTGCCACGCGTTCTTCCAGTTCTACGTGGCCGATGGCCGGCTGTCGTGCCAGCTCTACCAGCGCAGCGCCGATATCTTCCTGGGCGTGCCGTTCAATATCGCCAGCTATGCGCTGCTGACCCACATGATGGCGCAGCAGACCGGGCTGGAAGTGGGCGACTTCGTCTGGACCGGCGGCGACTGCCATCTGTACAACAACCATTTTGAGCAGGTGCAGACCCAGCTGGCGCGCGAGCCGCTGGCGCTGCCGCAGCTGAAGATCCTGCGCAAGCCCGACAGCATCTTCGACTACCGCTACGAAGACTTTGAACTGGCCGGCTACCAGTCGCACGCCGCCATCAAGGCACCGGTGGCCGTATGACGCTGCTGACACTGGTCGTCGCCCGCGCCCGCAACAACACCATCGGCCGCGACAACACGCTGCCGTGGCGCTTGCCGGAAGACCTGGCGCACTTCAAGCGCACCACCATGGGCGCGCCCGTGATCATGGGCCGCAAGACCTGGGACTCGATAGGCCGCCCGCTGCCGGGGCGCCGCAATATCGTGGTCAGCCGCAACCCGGACCTGCGCATCGAGGGTGCCGAGGTGGCGGCCTCGCTGGAAGACGCCCAGCGCCTGTGCGTCGGCGCGGAGCAGATCTTCCTGATCGGCGGCGCGCAGCTCTACGCCGAGGCCATGCCGTGCGCGGACCGGCTGGTGGTGACCGAGATCGACGCGGACGTGGAAGGCGATGCCTTCTTCCCGGCGATTGACCGCACCCAATGGATTGAAACCGCGCGCGAAACGCATCATTCGGAGGCGAATGGCTTCGACTATGCCTTCGTCACGTATGAGCGGCCGCCGTCGGACGAGTCGTAAGGCGTTGCGCGGGCAATAAAAAGCAGGCCGGCCGGCCTGCTTTTTCTTTGGGCGGCACGCGCCGCTCACGTGCCGGCAATCGTCATCTGCTCAAGCAGGATCGAGCCGGTTTCCTTGGTGCCGCGCACCAGCGCATCCGCGCCGATGGCGACGATCTGCTGGAACATCTCGGCCATATTGCCGGCGATGGTGATCTCCTCCACCGGGTACTGGATCACGCCGTTCTCGACCCAGTAGCCCGAGGCGCCGCGCGAATAGTCGCCGGTCACGTAGTTGACGCCCTGCCCCATCAGTTCGGTCACCAGCAGGCCGGTGCCGAGCTTGCGCAGCATCGCCGGGAAGTCGTCGCCGGGCTCGGTCAGCGAGCTGGTCAGCGTCAGGTTGTGCGAGCCGCCGGCGTTGCCGGTGGTCTGCATGCCGAGCTTGCGCGCGGAATAGGTCGACAGGAAATAGCCCTGCACCACGCCGTCGCGCACCACGTCGCGGGCACGGGTGCGCACGCCTTCCTCGTCGAACGGGGCGCTGCCCATGGCGCCGGGGGTATGCGGCTGCTCGTGGATCTGGATATGCGGCGCAAACACGGCCTGGCCCAGCGAATCGCACAGGAACGTGGATTTGCGGTACAGCGCGCCGCCCGACACCGCCTGCACGAAGGCACCCAGCAGCCCCGCGGCCAGCGGCGCCTCGAACAGCACCGGGCAGCGGCGCGTGGACAACTGGCGCGCCTGCAGCCGCGCCAGCGCGCGCTCGGCGGCGTAGCGGCCGATATCCTCGGGCGCGGCCAGCGCCAGCGGCGAACGCTTGGACGAGTACCAGTCATCGCGCTGCATGCCACTGCCGCTGCCGGCGATCGGCGCGCACGAGATGAAATGGCGCGAATACGGATAGCCGCCCGAGAAGCCGCGCGTGGTCGCCAGCACGAACTGCGAATGCTGCGCCGACACGCTGGCGCCGTCGCTGTTGCGGATGCGCGGCGACACCGCGAAGGCGGCGGCCTCGGCGCGGGTCGCGATGTCGATGGCGCGCTCGGCGTCCAGCGCCCACGGGTGGAACAGTTCCAGGTCCTGTGGCGCGCGTTCCAGCAGTTCTTCCTCGGCCAGGCCGGCGCAATCGTCTTCGGCCGTGAAGCGGGCGATGTTGTAGGCGGCCTCGGCGGTGGCGCGCAGCGCGGCCGGCGAGAAGTCCGAGGTGCTGGCATTGCCGCGGCGCTTGCCGATCATGACCGTGACCCCGACCACCTTGTCGCGGTTCTGCTCGATGGTTTCCACCTGCCCCTTGCGTACCGATACCGACAGGCCGCTGCCTTCGGAGATCTCGGTGGCGGCGTCGGTCGCCCCAAGTTCGCGTGCAACGCGCAGCACATCGGCGGCCATCTCGCTGAGCTGGGCCTGGGTGTAGGTGAAGTGCGCGGTCTGTTCTGCGATCTGGTCCATGCTGGGCGGGTGTCATCAAAAGTCCAAGCGGCAATCATAGCAAGATAAAATGCCGGGCATGACGCGAAATTCCCGTAATCCGAATGGCTCGCGCTTTCCCGGAGGCTTTGCGCCCGAACCGGAAGACGACGAACCGAAAAGCAAGTCGCAGCGCAAGCGCGACATGACCGCCCTGCAGGACCTTGGCGCCGAGCTGGAAGCGCTGGCCAAGGACCGCCTGGCTCGCGTGCCCATGCCCGAAGCGCTGGCCGACGCCATCCACCAGGCCCGCCGCATCAACAGCCACGAAGGCAAGCGCCGCCAGATGCAGTTCGTGGGCAAGATCATGCGCGGCCTCGAGGACGAAGAGGTCGAGGTGATCCGGCAAGCGCTGGAGGGCTTCAAGGGCACCAGCAAGGCCGAAACCGCCCGCATGCACCTGATCGAGCGCTGGCGCGAGCTGCTGCTGGCCGACGACGCGGCGCTGACGCGCTTCCTCGCCGAGCATCCCGGCATCGACGTGCAGGCGCTGCGCAACACCATCCGCAACGCGCGCAAGGAAAAGGAGCAAAGCAAGCCGCCGCGCTATTTCCGCGAGCTGTTCCAGGCGATCAAGACGGCGCTGGACGTGAAGGACGGCAAGGCCGGCGCCGCCGAGGACCAACCCCCTACCCCGGAGCCCGAGGCATGACCCAGACCACGCAGCCGGTAGTCCGCAACCATCCCGACGAACTCGTTGTCGGCTTCGTTTCGATCTCGGACCGCGCCTCGGCCGGTACCTACCAGGACGAAGGCATCCCGGCGCTGCGCGAGTGGTTCGGGCGCACGCTGACCACGCCCTGGCAGGCGGTGGAGCGGCTGATCCCGGACGAGCAGGCGCAGATCTCGCGCACCCTGATCGACCTGGTCGACGTGGCCGGCTGCGACCTGGTGCTGACCACCGGCGGCACCGGCCCGGCGCGCCGCGACGTGACGCCCGAGGCCACGCTGGCCGTGGGTACCAAGGAAATGCCCGGCTTTGGCGAGCAGATGCGCCAGGTCAGCCTGCATTTCGTGCCGACCGCGATCCTGTCGCGCCAGGTGGCGGTGATCCGCGAGACCGCCAGCCGCGCCGCGCTGATCGTCAACCTGCCCGGCCAGCCGCGCGCCATCCGCGAGACCCTGGAAGGCCTGCGCGATGCCGATGGCAAGGCCGTGGTGCAAGGGATCTTTGCTGCGGTGCCGTATTGCATCGACCTGATCGGCGGCCCCTATATGGAAACCGACGAAGCCGTGGTCAAGGCCTGGCGCCCGAAGAACGCCGTGCGGGCCAAGCCCGCGGCGTAATCTCACCAATCTCACCAATCGCCCGCAGGCGCCCGCCTGCGGGCTTCCCCCCTCCCCGCGCCTCAGCGCAAGCCCAGGTACAACCCCACCGGCACGAACACCACCGCGGCGATATTGCCCAGCAGCACGATCGACGCCACCTGGTCCGGCTCCTGCCGGAAATGGTCCGCCACCAGGAAGTTCAGCACCGCCGGCGGCAGCGCGGCAAACACAAAGAGCAGGCCACGCTGCAATTCGGTCAACGGCACCCACTGCGCCAGCAGCAGCGCCACCGCGATGCCCGTCAGCGGGCAGGCCACGGCGCCGACCAGGCCCATGCCCCAGTTGCGCAGGCTGACGTCCTTCATCCGCACGCCCAGCGCGAACAGCATCAGCGGCACGGTGGCGTCGCCCAGCAGCTTGACCGACTGGTAGACCGGGTCCGGCAGCGTGAACCATGGCCGCGCCAGCGCCAGCGCCACGCCCGCCACGGTGGCCAGCACCATGGGGTTGCGCGCGATCTGCGCCATCGACGCATGGCGGTTGACGATCTTCATACCGATGGTGAAGTGCATCAGGTTCGATGCCGCGAACAGCGCCACCGCCGGCGCCAGCCCCGCCGGGCCGAAGGCAAATACCGACAGCGGCAGGCCCATGTTGCCGCAGTTGTTGAACATCATCGGCGGCACAAAGGTGCGCGGATCGGCCTTCAGCAGCCGCGCCAGCGCCCACGCCAGCACGCCCGAGCCCAGCACCACCGCCACCGCGCAGCCCAGCAGCACCAGTTGGTCGGCCAGCACGAAATCCTTGCTGACGAAGGCCGATACCACCAGCAGCGGCGCGATCACGTCCAGCGTGGCGCGGTTGATGCCGGCCATGTCCGGATGGGCCTTGCGCCCGTACAGCCACCCGACCAGGATGATCAGAATGACCGGCGTGATGATGGAGACGATGCGCTCAAGCATGGGCAGGCGGGCGGGACGCGCCCCGGGGCAGCGCGCGGCGCCCGGCGGCGGCAACGTGGCCGCCCGGTGCGGGCGTCCCGTCGCTGGTGGTGGGTTGTTGTTCTGGGAGCCGCTGGCCCCGGTTATTGCGCGGGCGTGTCGGCGGCGGGCGTGTCGGCGGCCGGCGCGTCGGCGGCCGGTGCAGCGCCCGGCGCGGTGTGACGGATAAAGTGCGTGCGGTAGTAGCGCAGTTCTTCGACCGATTCCAGGATGTCGGCCAGCGCCGTATGCAGCTGGCGCTTGATAAAGCCTTTGTGGATGGCCGGCTCCCAGCGCTTGCACAGCTCCTTCAGCGTGGACACGTCCAGGTTGCGGTAGTGGAAGAACGCCTCCAGCTTGGGCATGTAGCGCGCCATGAAGCGGCGGTCCTGGCAGATCGAGTTGCCGCACATCGGCGACTTGTTGGCCGGCACCCAGCGCTTGAGGAAGGCCAGCAGTTCGGCCTCGGCCTGCTCTTCGGTCAGGGTCGATGCCTTGACCTTGTCGATCAGGCCCGAGCGGCCGTGGGTGCCCTTGTTCCAGTTGTCCATGCCGTCGAGCACGGCATCGCTCTGGTGGATCACCAGCACTGGGCCTTCGGCCAGGATATTGAGTTCGGAGTCGGTAACGACGATCGCTATTTCGATGATGCGATCGGTATCCGGCTGCAGGCCGGTCATTTCCATGTCCAGCCAGATCAGGTTATTTTCACTTTTGACGGATTTGGCGGTGGCTTGGCTTGTCATCGGGACTGCGGAAGATAGGGATTTCAGGGAAGCGACCGCGGCGGGGCCGGGCGCGAACAATTTATAATTCTCGCATATCCGTCCGGAATGGCCGTTTGCGCACCTGCGCCGGGGCGTTTTCCGGATATCCCGGACCGCCGCCCGCCCCACCCCGGGCCCGGCGGTCCAACGGACGCCCGCCGCACACAATGCCGGGCGCCCGCACCCACAACAAGGCTCTTGCCGATGTTCACGATTGTCTTTCTCGCCGCCCTGGTGCTGATGGTGCTGACCAGGCTCTGGCTGGCCGCCCGCCAGATCCGGCATGTGGCGCAGCACCGCAATGCGGTGCCGCCGCGCTTTGCCGACACCATCACCCTGGCCTCGCACCAGAAGGCCGCGGACTACACCATCGCCCGCACCCGGCTGTCGATGCTCGAGGTGCTGGCCGGGGCCGCGGTGCTGATCGGCTTCACCATGCTCGGCGGGCTGCAGTGGCTCAACCAGTCCTGGTTGGACACTTTCGGCCCGGGCTATGCCTACGGCGTGGCGCTGGTGGCCAGCGTGGCGCTGATCGGCGGGCTGGTCGACCTGCCGTTCTCGCTGTACGGCCAGTTCGGCATCGAGGAGCGCTTCGGCTTCAACAAGATGACGTTCGGCCTGTGGCTGGCCGACGTGACCAAGATGCTGGTGGTGGCGTGCGCGCTGGGCCTGCCGCTGCTGCTGGCGGTGCTGTGGCTGATGGAGCGCGCCGGCTCGCTATGGTGGGTCTGGACCTGGCTGGTGTGGATGGCCTTCAACCTGTTCCTGCTGGTGGTGTTCCCGACCTTTATCGCGCCGCTGTTCAACAAGTTCGAGCCGCTCACCGATGAATCGCTGCGCCAGCGCATCGAGGCCCTGATGAAGCGCTGCGGCTTTGCCAGCAAGGGCCTGTTCGTGATGGACGGCAGCAAGCGCAGCGCCCACGGCAATGCGTATTTCACCGGCTTCGGCGCGGCCAAGCGCATTGTCTTCTTCGATACGCTGCTGGAGCGCCTGTCGGGCGACGAGATCGAGGCGGTGCTGGCACATGAGCTGGGCCACTTCAAGCGCCGCCACGTGGCCAAGCGCATCGTCGTCACCTTTGCGCTGAGCCTGGTGTTCCTGGCGCTGCTGGGCTGGCTGGCCACGCGCAGCTGGTTCTACACCGGGCTGGGCGTGGTGCCCAACCTCGGCGTGTCCAACAACGCGCTGGCGCTGGTGCTGTTCTTCCTGGCGCTGCCGGTGTTCACCTTCCTGCTGGGGCCGCTGTCGAGCCTTTCGTCGCGCCGCCATGAGTTTGAGGCCGATGCCTTTGCCGCCGACCAGACCGATGCCGGCAACCTGGTGTCGGCGCTGGTGAAGCTGTACAAGGACAACGCCTCGACGCTGACGCCCGATCCTCTCTACAGCGCCTTCTACTACTCGCATCCGCCCGCCGCGCAGCGGATCGACCGTCTGCTGGCGCACGCATGAGCCGCGCCACGCGTCACCGCAACGCCGGCGGCGGCAGCCATGCCGGCAAGACCACCGAATCCGCGCTGATCATCGCCGCCCATGGCCGCCATTATGTGGTCGAGCTGGGCGACGGCACGCGCATGCATGCCTTCCCGCGCGGCAAGAAGAGCGACTGCGCGGTGGGCGACCATGTCAGCGTGGAACGCGCCGCCGCCGACCAGTGCGTGATCACCGCGGCCTCGCCGCGCAAGAACCTGCTGCACCGCTCCGACCAGTTCAAGTCCAAGCTGCTGGCCGCCAATATCGACCAGGTCGTGATCGTGCTGGCAACCGAGCCGGGCTTCTCCGAAGACCTGCTCGGCCGCGCGCTGGTGTCGGCCGAGGCGATGGAGATCCGGCCGCTGATCGTGCTCAACAAGACCGACCTGCCCGACCGGCTGGAAGAAGCGCGTGGGCGCCTGGCGCTGTACCGCGGGCTGGGCTACGACACGCTGGAGCTGTCGGTGCGCGCCGACCCGGCGCAGGCGCTGGCCGCGCTCAAGCCGCGCTTGGCGGGGCTGGCCAGCATCCTGATCGGGCAATCGGGCATGGGCAAGTCGTCGCTGCTGAACCTGCTGATTCCGGGCGTGGATGCGCAGACCCGCGAGATCTCGGCCAAGCTTGACTCCGGCAAGCACACCACCACCTTCACGCGGCTCTATCACCTGCCGGCCGAATGGGGCACAGTGGACGGCCGCCAGGGTGCGCTGATCGATTCGCCGGGCTTCCAGGAATTCGGCCTGTACCACCTGAGCGAGGGCATGCTCGAACGCGCCTTCCCGGAGTTCCGGCCGCTGCTGACCGAGTGCCGCTTCTACAACTGCCACCATGTCAACGAGCCCGGCTGCGGCGTGCTGGCCGCGGTCGCATCGGGAGCGATCTCCGAGCGCCGCCACCAGCTCTACATGCAGTTGCTGCACGAATCCAACCAGCAGAAGCCGTGGTAAGGTAAGCGCACCTGGGTTACCCGGTGCGCTGCCATGAAACTGCTGCTGTCCGCCACTTCCCTCGTCCATGCGGCCCATTGCCGGAACGTCCTGCGGGCGGCCGGCATCCGGGCGGAATTGCGCAATACCTGGCTGGCCGGCGCGACCGGCGAGATCCCGTTCCGGGAGAGTGCGCCACAGGTGTGGCTGGTCGATGACGAGATGGAAGCGCAGGCGTGGGCCGTGCTCAATGCCGCCGCCAACCCGGCGCCGGGGCCCAGCTGGCAATGCCGCCACTGCCTGGAATGGCACGAGGCCCAGTTCGGCGCCTGCTGGCGCTGCGGCGCGGCCCGCGACTAGCGCGCCGACCCACCGTTTTTTAAACGCCCCTCAGCCGACCCAGAGCGCCAGCGACAGCATCGCGAGCAGCAGCATCCACAGCACCACCGCGCGCCATACCAGGCCCACGGCCGACTGCAGCGTGCGCACGCCGGGCTCGGTGCCGAATTCGGGCGGCACCGGTTCCGGGCCGCCGTTGTCCTCTTCCATGCCGGGCGCGTAGTCCACGGCCGGGCCGGCCACGCTGGTGCGCAGCACCACGGTGGAATCGTCCTCGGCCAGCGGCGTGCCCAGGCGCACGCCCAGCGCCCCGCCCCCGCTGGCAAGCAGGATGCCGTTGACGGCATCATTCCACTTGCGCGCATGGTTGCGCCAGGCGTAGACCGCATCCTCGAAGTTGCCGACGATGGCAAAGCCGATCGCCGTCAGCCGCGACGGCACCCAGTCCAGCAAATAAAAGGCGCGCGCCGCAAAGCGGCCCAGCGCGGGGCTGCGCTCGGCCGAGGGCTGGTTCCAGTGGCGGCTCAGGTATTCGGCGGTGCGGTACAGCACCACCCCGCCGGGGCCGACCGGCACCAGGAACCAGAAGAACACGCCGAACACATGCCGGTGCACGGCGACGATTGCCGCTTCCAGCGTGTGCCGCACGATCTCGGAAACCGGCATCTCGACGGTGTCCAGGCCGGTCCACTCGTGCAGCAGCGTGCGCGCGGTATGGACGTCGTCGCGGTTCAGGGCCTCGTGGATGTCGGTGAAGAAGTGGCTGAACTGGCGAAAGCCCAACGTCATGTACAGCACCAGCACATTCCAGGCGAGCGTCAGCGCCACGCTGATCGAGGCCAGCAGGTAGTGCACCACGATCACCGCCAGGGTCAGCGGCACGACCACGGTCAGCCAGGCCAGCGCGGCGTCGCGCGGCCGGCCGGTGTCGAAGGCGTGTTCCGCACGGTCGCCGAGTGCGCGCACGATCTCGTGGATCGGGTTGTTGCGGCCCAGGGCGCGGAATTGTTCAGCGATCAGCGCCAGGAGAATGGAAACAAAGGTCATCTTGGTACGGGGTGTTCCAAGGGCACGCCTGGCCCTTCCGGGCTTGCCGGCGATGTGCCGGCACAGGCGCAATGCATAGCGAGAAGATAGCACAGCGCTACCTGCCGAGGCCCGGCGCGCGGTGCAAAAAACAAAAGCCCGCCGGAAGGCGGGCTCTTGCATGCGGCAATGAACGATGCTCAGGGCAGGTCGAACACCAGTACTTCGGCGCCATCGCCGCCAGACAGCGCGACCTCGCCCACGGCTTCCAGCTTCGCTGCGTCGCCGGCTTCAAGCGCCTTGCCGTTGACCGTCACCCGCCCGCGCGCCACGTGGACATAGGCGCGGCGGCCCGGCGCCAGCGCCAGCGTGGCCGCCTCGTCGCCATCGAACAGGCCGGCGTACAGGCGCACGTCCTGGTGCACCACCACCGAGCCCTCGGCGCCGTCGGCGCTGGCCACCAGGCGCAGCCTGCCGCGTTTGTCGGCTGCGTCGAAATGCTTTTCCTCGTAGCCGGGGTCGATACCGGTCTCGGCCGGCATGATCCAGATCTGCAGAAAGTGGGTGGTGTCATTCGCGGCGTGGTTGTACTCCGAATGACGCACGCCGGTGCCGGCGCTCATGCGCTGCACATCGCCAGGACGGATCACGCTGCCGTTGCCCATGCTGTCCTTGTGGGCCAGTTCACCCTCCAGCACGTAGCTGATGATTTCCATGTCGCGGTGGCCGTGGGTGCCAAAGCCCATACCCGGCGCGACGCGGTCCTCGTTGATCACGCGCAGTGGCCCGAACTGCACATACTTCGGGTCATAGTAGTCGGCGAACGAGAACGAATGAAAAGACTTCAGCCAGCCATGATCGGCGTAACCACGCTCTGCAGACTTTCTGATTTCAATCATTTTGATGGCCCTCCTTGAGCCTGTTTGCCCGCGAGCACTGGCTTGATAACCGTGTCGCGGCATACGTTTTCGCTTTTGATGCTAGGAAGTTTAGGGCTTGAGGCGTATATTTACGGGGATCGTCTTAGAAGCAGTCATTCAGAATTTCTGAACATGGCCCTCTCACTAGAATCCCTCGAAGTCCTGGACGCCATTGAACGCAAGGGCAGCTTTGCAGCCGCCGCCCACGAGATGGGCAAGGTCCCTTCCGCGCTGACCTACGTGGTGCGCAAGCTGGAAGAAGACCTGGACGTGCTGCTGTTTGACCGACGCCGCCACCGTGCCGAGCTGACGCCGGCCGGCCGCGCCCTGCTCGATGAGGGCCGCCACCTGCTCCATGCCGCCGATGACCTGGCACGGCGCGTCAAGCGCCTGGCCACCGGCTGGGAGGCCACCCTCACCATCGTGGTCGACGACCTGATCAACTTCCGCGCGCTGCTGCCGGTGATCCACGACTTCTATGCCGAGAACACCGCCACCCGGCTGCGCTTTTCCAAGGAAGTGCTGGGCGGCGCCTGGGATGCGCTGGTCAGCAACCGCGCCGACCTGGTGATCGGCGGCGCCTACGATGCGCCCAGCACGCAGGGCTTCCAGATCCGGCCGCTGGGCTCGATGCCGTTCGTGTTTGCGGTGGCGGCGCACCATCCGCTAGCCACCGAGGAAGGCCCGCTCACCACCATCCAGATCGCCAGGCACCGCATCGTCGCGGTGGGCGACACCTCGCGCAACCTGCCAGCACGCACCCACGGCGTCCTGGCCGGCCAGGACGTACTGGTGGTGCCCACCATGCGCGACAAGCTGGAAGCGCAGATCCGCGGGCTGGGCTGCGGCTGGCTGCCGGCGCCGATGGCGCAACCCCATATCGAAAGCGGCGTGCTGCAGGCGCGCGAGACCGTCGAGGTGCGCGCGCCCGGCAACTTCAAGGTAGCCTGGCGCACCAGCAACCGCGGCAAGGCGCTGCAGTGGTGGGCCAGCAAGCTGGAAGACCCGCGCCTGGCGCAGGCGCTGCTGCAGCAACCCGACTTCGCCGGCTGAGGGCAGGCCTCATGGTAGTGACGGCAGTACCGACGGTTGCCGGGGCAGCCGGCTATCGCGGCCGCTTCGCCCCCTCGCCCACCGGGCCACTGCATATGGGCTCGCTGGTCACCGCGCTGGCCAGCTGGCTGGATGCGCGGGCGCACGGCGGCCAGTGGCTGGTGCGCATCGAGGACATCGACATGCCGCGCTGCGTGCGCGGCGCGGACGACGACATCCTGCTCACACTGGAACGCCTGGGCATGACGTCGGACGAGCCGCCGGTATGGCAGAGCCGGCGTGAACCGTTCTATGCCGATGCGCTGCGCCGCCTAGACGCCGCCGGGCAACTCTACCCCTGCGGCTGTTCGCGCAAGGAGATCGCCGATTCGCTGGTGCACGTGCGCGAGCGGCACCAGACCCTGGGCTATCCCGGCACTTGCCGCCACGGCCTGAACGGCAAGCTGCCGCGCGCCTGGCGCGTGCGCGTGCCGGACGGCCCAGCCGCCACCCTGTGCTTCGACGACCGCTGGCAGGGCCGCCAGTGCCAGGACCTGGAAACCGAACTGGGCGACTTCGTGCTGCGCCGCGCGGACGGGCTGTGGGCGTATCAACTGGCGGTAGTGGTGGATGACGGCCTGCAGGGCATCACGCATATCGTGCGCGGCGCCGACCTGCTCGACTCCACGCCGCGCCAGATCCACCTGCAGCACCTGCTGGGCCTGCCCACGCCGGCCTACCTGCACGTGCCGGTGGTGGCCAACCAGACCGGCGAGAAGCTGAGCAAGCAAAGCGGTGCGCAGGCAATCGACACCACCGCACCGCTGGACGCGCTGCGCGAAGCCGGCACCCACCTGGGGTTGTCGAACCACGCGGAGAGTGTGAACGACTGGCTTGCGCGTGCCACCGACGGGTGGCGCCAACTGCTGGCCAGGCTGCCGCAGCCCCTGCGCGGCTAGCGTCCCTCAAAAAGCAAATGGCCCGCGCAAGCGGGCCATTTTCAGCTACGGCAGGATCAGATCAGGACTTGCGCGGCACGCCACCCAGCAGGGCAGCCACCGGCCGCTTGGGCGCCTGGCGGCCGCGGCTCAGCGCAGCGGCCACTTCATCGGCCGCCTTGGCCTGGGCGACACTGGCGGCGCTGGGCTCGTACGGGCGCGAGAAGAACGGATCATCCGAGGCACGGAACACCTGGCGGTTGGCGCTGTGCTCGTGGCGGCGCGGACGCTCTTCGCCCTCGCCGTTGCCGCGCGCGCGGCGCACGTCACTACGCTCGCGGCGGCGCTCGGTGTCGCCCTGGCGGGCGCGCTCGCCGGTCGGGTCGAAGCCTTCCAGCTTGCCGCGCGGGATGCTGCGCTTGATCAGCTTCTCGATATCTGACAGCAAGCGCTCGTCATTGCCCGGCACGTAGATCGACAGCGCATCGCCGCTGGCGCCGGCACGGCCGGTACGGCCGATGCGGTGCACATAGTCTTCGGCGCTGTACGGCACGTCGAAATTGACCACGCACGGCATGTCGGGGATATCGAGCCCGCGCGCGGCCACGTCGGTGGCGACCAGCGCGTCGATGGTGCCGCTCTTGAAGCCTTCCAGCGTCTGCATGCGCTCGGTCTGGGTCTTGTCGCCGTGGATGGCGGCGGCGTTGATGCCCTCGCGCTCCAGGTGGCGCGCCAAGCGCGAGCAGCCGATCTTGCTGTTGACGAAGACGATGCACTGGCGCGACAGCCCCTGCTCGGCGCGCTGCTTGAGCAGGTGCACGACCGCTGCCTGCTTGTGGCCGTCTTCGACCAGGTACACCATCTGGCGCACGTTCTCGTTGGTCGAGTTGCTGCGCGCCACTTCAATGGTGACCGGGTGCTTCAGGTAGCTGGAGGCCAGCCGCTTGATTTCCGGCGAGAACGTGGCCGAGAACAGCAGCGTCTGGCGATGCGCCGGCAGCAGGTTGATGATGCGCTGCAGGTCCGGCAGGAAGCCCATGTCGAGCATGCGGTCGGCTTCGTCCAGCACCAGCATCTGCACCTGCGACAGGTTGACCGACTTCTGCTGCACGTGGTCCAGCAGGCGGCCGGGCGTGGCAACGAGGATTTCCACGCCGCGGCGCAGCGCATCGGTCTGCGGGTTCATGTCCACGCCGCCAAACACCACGGTACTGCGCAGGTCGGTGTGCTTGGCGTAGCGCGCGACGTTGTCGTAGACCTGGTCGGCCAGCTCGCGTGTGGGCGTCAGCATCAGCGCGCGCACCGGGTGGCGTGCCGGCGAGGCGCTAGCATTGGCCAGCGGCAGCAGGCGCTGGATGATCGGCAGCGCGAAGCCCGCGGTCTTGCCGGTGCCGGTCTGCGCGGCGCCCATCATGTCCTTGCCTATCAGCACGACCGGGATGGCCTGTGCCTGGATCGGGGTGGGCGTGGTGTAGCCCTGCTCGGACAAGGCGCGCAGGATGCGCGCGTCCAGGCCGAAGCTGTCGAATGTCTGCACGGCGGTCTGCCCCGCGGTAGTGGCTTCTGGTGCGTTCGTAGTGGTCATGGGTATCGGTGTCTGGCGGGAGGCGAACCCGGCACAAACGGATACGCGTCTGGAACTCATCTCGCCCTGACTCTCGCCTGGCGCCGGGAGGGTTCCGGCACGGCCATGCTGGCTGCAGCATTTGGCCAAGAGAATCAAAGACTTAAATTTTAGCACCTCTGCCAGCACAGTGGGCATTCTGGCAGCGCCGTGCGCCTGGCGCGACAGTAGGCGGCGCAGGCTGGCGGGATTTCAAGAAACTGTCATATCCGCCACGCAAGATGCCGGCGGCGCGGTGGCCACGGCCGGACCGCGCACCCCCATCTCACCGAGACCTACATGGACTTCGAGCTTTTCCGCCAGACCTGCCAGCAGTTCCTGCGCACCTCCAGCCAGTTCCTTGGCCTGGCCGCGGCCGCCTGCCAGCCGGCACTGCAATTGCCGGCCCTGCCGGCCAGCCAGCCCCAAGGGCAGCAGCCCGCCTGAACTTCAGCGGGGCCACCGAAGCGGCATCCGAATCACTCAGTCGCCGCGGATGCCGTTGTCCTGGATCACCTTGCCCCACTTGCTGTAGTCGGCCTTCATGCGCGCGGCCAGCTGCTCGGGCGGCATATAAGCGGCCACCGTGCCGGCGCCCAGTATTTTCTGCTGCACGGCCGGATCGGCCAGCGCCTAGCTCGGCCGACAGCGTGGCCACCACCTCCCTGGGCGTGCCGGCCGCAAATGACAGGATTACAGGTGCAGGGGCCCGGCCTGGAACAGGCGCGCATCCATTTCGCGCAGGTCCGGCGCCACGGCCACGGGCGTTGCGCACTGGTCCAGCACATCGCGCTGCAGGTCCACGCTCGGGGCGATCTCGACCAGCGTGAGGCGGGCTTCTCCGCCTGCGCCAGCGCGCATCTCGAACACCGCGCGCTCGGTGATGTACAGCACCGGGATGCCGAGCGACGCCACATAGGGCCCGTTGAAGCTCAGGTGCGACACCTCCGGCACGATCTTCTTCACGCGGCCTTCGCGCACGATCTGCAGGCGGCCTTCGCCGGCGCGGACTTCCAGCCCGCCCGCCGTAAGCGTGCCCATGAACACCACCGCGCGCGCGCTCTGCGTGATGTTGATAAAGCCGCCGACGCCGGCAATCGATGCGCCCTCGCCTTCGCCGAACTTGCTGACGTTGACGTTGCCGTGACCATCCAGCTCGGCCAGGCCGAGGATGGCCAGGTCGATGCCGCCGCCCTCGTAGAAATCGAACTGCGCGGGCTGGTCCACCACCGCCTCCGGGTAGGCCGAGGCACCGAAACTGAGGCCATCCGCGGGCGTGCCGCCGATGGGGCCGGCCTCGACGGTCAGCGTGAAGCCGTCCAGCCCGGCCTGGTGCGCCAGCATGCCGACCGCTGCCGGCATGCCCACGCCCAGGTTGACCACGCGCGGCGCACGGCGCGCCAGCTCCATCACCGCACGGCGCTGCACGATGGTGCGCGCGTCGAGCGGGCCGGCAGCCACCGGCGTCGCTTCCGCTTCGACCACTGCTGCCTCGCCCTGCCACGGCGTCACGTAGGCCGGGTTGTAGGACTCGGCAAACGTCATCTGATGGTTGGCGGGGTTGTCGCAGACCACCACGTAATCGACCAGGATGCCGGGCACGTGGATGGCCTGCAGGATCTCATGGTGGTCGACCAGGCTTTCCACCTGCGCGATCACGATGCCGCCCGAGTTATGGGCCGCCTGCGCCATCGCGAGCAGCTCATGGTGGAAGGCTTCGCGATGCGTGCTGAGGTTGCCGCGGGTGTCGGCAGCGGTGCAGCGGATCAGCGCGCAGTGGATCGGGAAGCTCGGGTAGAACAGGTATTCTTCGCCGCGGAAGTCGACCGCATCGACCCAGCATGCCTTGCCCCCGGCAATGGCCTGGCGCGCGCGCTCGTTGACGGCGCCGCCGTGGTAGCGCGCATCCTGCGCGGTGCGCGGGTCGACGAAGGTGTGCAGGCCGATCTTGGTCATCACGCCGGGCTTGCCGCCGGCGATGGCGCGGTACAGGTGCGTCAGCACGCCCTGCGGCAGGTTGTAGCCCTCGCACTGCTCCGCCATGGCCAGCGTGGCCAGCCGCGTGGCCGAGCGCCAGTGGCCGCCGACGATGCTGGCGGTCATGCCGGCATTGCCGAAGTGGTTCACGCCGCGCGCGCCGCGGTCGCCCTGCCCCGCCGAATACACCAGCGTCAGGTCGCGCGGCAGCCCGCTCTGCAGGAAGCGCTGTTCCAGCGCCTCGGTCACGGCCTCGGCATGGCCGGCGCCGACAAAGCCCGCGCTGGCCACGGTCCAGCCGTCCTGCACGAGTGCCGCCGCTTCGCGTGCGGTGATCACCTTCATCGCTGTCTCCGGTTTCGTTATGCCGTCCCGCTTCGGTGGCGAGACGTTTTTCGGTGCATTTCGTTTTTACGAAGCCGCCGTCGGCCCCCATGTAGAAAAGCCCCGCGTGCCGGGGAGGCAGCGGGGCTCAAATGGTAGCGGGGCAATCTGCTCGATCACCCGCGCCTTGATCTTGGCGCATCGCGCTACGGCGGGCATCCCCCAAATGTGGGCCATTGCCATGCCGCGTTGCCGGCAGGCCGCAAACGCGCCCTGCAAAGCCTGTCAATCATGGCCCTGTCACATTCCTGAAGGAATCCGGGTTTTCGCCGAGCGGGTTTTCGCCAGCTTCCGGCCAGCGGGCGAATACGGTCTACTGGACTCACATCGACGGCTTGGCACCGCAAACGCCGGATCGCCACAGCCGATGGTGCCTCAGAACAAGTCCAATGACCGGGAGACAGACCATGGTGACGAAGAAAGAAGACGCTTTCGTACTGAAGAACCTTCTCGCCCTCGCAGCAGTGGAAACCCTGGGCGGCGCGATTGCCCTGGGCATGGTCTTCCACCTGATCTGATCTGGCTTGCCTGCGCGCCGGCGCTGCCACGCCGGCGCCCTGCCCGCTCACTCGTCGACAATCACCTCGAAGCCGCCAAAGATCATCCGCTGGCCGTCGAACGGCATCGGATCCATGCCTTCCTTCAGGCGCGGGTCTGCCATCGCCGCCTTCATGCCGGTGTCGCGCTTCTCCCGTGACGGCCACAGGATCCACGCGAACACCACCGCTTCATCCTCCTTGCGCTGCACCGCCATGGTAAAGGACGTGACCTTGCCTTCCGGCACATCGTCACCCCAGCATTCCACCACCTTCAGCGCGCCGTGCTCCTTGAACACCGCGGCTGCCTTCTGCGCCACCTGGCGATAGGTCTCGCGAGTGGCCTGGGGAACGGCCAGTACGAATCCGTCGATATAGGACATGGGCTTCACTCCTGGTCAGATTGAATCGGGCGAATCGGATCAAACGCGCGATTGCGTCTGACTACCATAGTCCATCGCCACGCCCTCAGCGGGTGGTCCGCTGCCCACGCCGGTCGACCTCGAACACCATGTTTTCCCGGAAGCGCTGCCGCAGCCACTGCTCGTCCCGGCCCTGCGGCCGGCCCGACTTCGCCCAGATCAGGTCGACGCTGACCAGCCAGTCCGTGTACGGATAGGCCACCAGGTCCAGTTCCACCAGTTCGCCGCGCTCCAGCGCCTCTCGCACCAGTTGCCGCGGCAGCGTCGCCCAGCCCAGCCCGCTTTTCACCATCTCGACCAGCGCCAGGTAGCTTTCGGCGCGCCACACCCGCGCCGCGCGAAGGTATTCGCTGGTGGGCAGCTTGTCGGCATGCGCGCTGAAGGCCAGGCGCCGATAGGCATGCAGGTCGGCAAACGAGACCTGCTCGCGCCCGGCCAGCGGGTGTCCCGGGTGCACCACGTGCACCATGATCAGCTTGCCCAACTGCACGAAGGCCAGTTCCGGCGCGTAGTGCGGCTGCGCGAAAGCAATGCCGAGCTCGGCCTCGCCCTGCAGCACCAGTTCGCTGACATCGCCGTAGACCGGGTTGCGGATGGTCAGGTCGACATACGGAAACTCCCGCTCGAATTCGGCCAGCACCGGCATCACCGCGTGGTACGGGATCTCGATCGCCAGCGTCAGCCCGGGCGGGTTGGCATCGGCCAGGCTGGCGGCATGGGCCTGCAGTGACAGGCAGCGCTCCAGCACCGCTTCGGCCTCGGTCAGCAGCTTGCGGCCGGCCTCGGTCAGCGCCGGATTGCGGCTGCTGCGGTCGAACAGCGGCACGCCCAGGTCGATCTCCAGGTTGGCCACCGCCGCGCTGATCGTGGACTGGGTCTTGCCCAGGCGCCGCGCGGCGGCGGAAAAGGAGCCTGTCTCAACCACCAGGGCGAATACCTGCAACTGGTCCAGCGAAAAGCGCATGGTCACCCTCCCACTACCCATCGACTGAATCGATAGGTATTGATTTGTTGTACCGATGAAATTGTGGAGATGATGCCGCAACGGCCGAGGAATCACTAACCCACGCAAACCCGGCCGGCGCTGCCCGATCCGCCCTGCCAGAGGCGGAAGCGGCTTCCATCGAAAAAGGAGACAAGCCCATGAAGACCCCCACGCCGGTACACCCGGTCGATGAAATCCTGCCGCTGCGCCAACTGGCGAGCTTTGGCCTGCAGCACGTGCTGGTGATGTACGCCGGCGCGGTCGCGGTGCCGCTGATCCTAGGCAGCGCGCTCGGGCTGTCCGCGGCGCAGGTGGTGACGCTGATCAACGCCAACCTGCTGACCTCGGGCATCGCCACCATGATCCAGTGCCTGGGCTGCTGGAAGTTCGGCGCGCGGCTGCCGATGATCCAGGGCTGCTCGTTTATCGCGCTGGCACCGATGATCATGATCGGCAAGCAATACGGGCTGACCACGGTGTTCGGCGCGGTGATCGCCGCCGGCGCTGCCACGATTGCGCTGGCGCCGGTGTTCAGCCGCATGCTGCGCTTCTTCCCGCCGGTGGTGATCGGCAGCCTGATCACCATCATCGGCATCTCGCTGATGCCGGCCGCGGCCATCTGGCTCGGCGGCGGCAACCCGGGCGCGGCGGATTTCGGCAGCATGCCGAACCTGCTGCTGGGCGCGGCCACCATCGCCATCACGCTGTTCATCTACGCGCGCTTTCGCGGCTTTGTCGGCAACCTCGCGGTGCTGCTGGGGCTGGTGGCCGGCACGGCCGTCGCCATGGCGTTCGGGCTGACCGACTTTGCCCATGTCGGCAACGCGGCGTGGTTCGAGGTGAGCCCGCCCTTCGCCTTCGGCATGCCGCAGTTCGGCGTGGCGCCAACGCTGGTGATGATCCTGGCGATGCTGGTGATCATGGCCGAGACCACCGGCAACTGCCTGGCCATCGGCCAGATCGTCGGCAAGCCCTCCAGCCAGGAAACGCTGGGCAATGCCTTCCGCGCCGACGGCTTGTCGACCATGCTGGGCGGCATCTTCAACAGCTTTCCCTACAACGCCTTCACGCAGAACACCGGCCTGATCGCGCTGTCCAGCGTCAAGAGTCGCTACGTGGTCGCTGCCGCCGGCGCGATCATGGTGCTGATGGGCCTGTTCCCCAAGCTCGGCGCGCTGATCGCCTCGGTGCCGCGGCCGGTGCTGGGCGGCTGCGCCATCGTGATGTTCGGCATGACCACGGTGGCCGGCATCCAGGAACTGTCGCGCGTGAAATTCGACGGCACCCGCAACGCCATCATCGTTGCGGTGTCCGTCAGCGTGGGCGTGCTGCCGATGTCCTTCCCCGCCCTGTTCGAGCATGCCGGCGGCTCGCTCAAGCTGGTGCTGGAAAGCGGCATCTTCCTCGGCGGCATCACCGCCATCCTGCTCAACGTGCTGCTCAACGGCAGCGACGCGCAGGCCGGCACGGAAGCGCCGCTGCTGCCAGCGCAAGCCGAAGAGTCGACCCTTTCCTGATTTCTTTTCCCCAACCGGAGACCCCAAGCATGACCCGAATCACAGACCCGTCCGGCGCCGAACTGTCGCCGCTCGACCTGGAGATGCTGCGCCAGTCGATCGCGCTGTCCGATGCATCCAGGGCGCGCGGCCGCCATCCGTTCGCCGCGCTGGTGGCCGACCAGGCCGGCAATATCATCGCCAGCGCCGGCAACAATTCGATGCCGCCGGAAGGCGACCCGACCCAGCACGCGGAACTGGTCGCCGCCGCGCAGGCCGCCCGTGCGCTGCCGCCGGAACAACTGGCCAACTGCACCCTCTACACCAGCGCGGAGCCGTGCTGCATGTGCGCCGGCGCGATCTACTGGACCGGCATCGGGCGCGTGGTCTATGCGCTGTCAGAGCACAAGCTGCTGGGCCTGACCGGCGACCATCCGGAGAACCCGACCTTCTCGCTGCCCTGCCGCGAAGTGTTCGCGCGCGGGCAGCGCCAGGTGGAGGTGGTCGGGCCGGTGCTGGAGGACGAAGCCGCGGCACCGCACGCAGGCTTCTGGAAGTAGCCATCCTGCCCGCCGTCCGCCAACCCGGCGGACGGCACGGACCGGCGTTGGACATTTTGTCATCGACACGTCACCCCGCCTTCCTACACTCGCCTGCTCCGGCTCCCAGCAGCCGCCACACCCACCCAGCCAGGCGAACCCGATGCTCCCCTGCAAGCTCCCAAGAACCCTGGCCGCGACCCTGATCGCGGCGGCATTGCTCACCGCATGTGGTGGCGATGACGGCGGCGGCAACCTGTCGCCGACTGCGACGGCCACGCCGAACGCACAACCGGAACAGCCCGGCAAGAAGCCAGACAAGCGGCCCGACCCGGTGATCCGCTGCGCCCCCTGACAACGCAAGTCCCGACGCAATCCGACAAGACCATGGTCTCTCGCCGCAACTTCCTGCAAGCCGCAGCCGGCACCGGCTTCGCCGCCGCCGCGCTGGCCGCGTTCCCGCCCAGCATCCGCAAGGCCCTGGCCATCCCGGCCAACAATGCCACCGGCACCATCAAGGATGTCGAGCATGTGGTGATCCTGATGCAGGAGAACCGTTCCTTCGACCACTACTTCGGCACGCTCAAGGGCGTGCGCGGGTTCGGCGACCGCTTCACCATCCCGCTGCCCAATGCGCGCAAGGTATGGCAGCAACAGCGCTCCAACGGCGCCGTGCTGACCCCGTATCACCTGGATGGCACCAACAACAACGCGCAGCGCGCGGCCGGCACGCCGCATGCCTGGGTGGACAGCCAGCAGGCCTGGGACCACGGCCGCATGGCCAACTGGCCGACGTACAAGACCAATACGTCGATGGGCTACTTCAAGGAGAAAGAGGTCCCGTTCCAGTTCGCGCTGGCCAATGCCTTTACGCTGTGCGACGCATACCATTGCTCGATGCATACGGGCACGGACGCGAACCGTTCGTTCCACCTGACCGGCACCAACGGCCCGACCGCCGCCAACGTCGCCTTCGTCAACAATGAGTGGGATGCGATCGACGGCCTGCCCGCCTCGGCCAACACCGGCTATACCTGGACGACCTACGCCGAGCGGCTGGAAGCGGCCGGCATCAGCTGGATCTGCTACCAGAACATGCCGGACGAATGGGGCGACAACATGCTGGGCGCGTTCCAGCAGTTCCGCAAGGCCAACCTGGCGTCGGGCTTTCCGGTATCCAGCGGCGGCGCGCCGGGCGCGCCCTATGCCAACACCGGCCAGCCGCTGCCGTACCACGCCTACGATGCGGCCACCGACAACGCCGCCAACCCGCTGTACAAGGGCGTGGCCAACACCCTGCCCGGCACCAAGCCCGAGGAATACCTCGACGCCTTTCGCCGCGACATCAAGGAAGGCAGGCTGCCGCAGGTTTCCTGGATCAACGCGCCGTCGATCTACTGCGAGCATCCCGGCCCGTCCAGCCCGGTCCAGGGCGCGTGGTTCCTGCAGGAAGTGCTGGACGCGCTGACCGCCGTGCCCGAAGTCTGGAGCAAGACCGTGCTGCTGGTCAACTTCGACGAGAACGACGGCTACTTCGACCACGTCCCCTCCCCCTCCGCGCCTTCGGTGAACCCCGACAGGACGCTGGCCGGCAAGGCGACGCTGAGCGATGCCGAGATGCAGGCCGAATACTTCAACCATCCGGCGCCGCCGGGCAGCAGGACCCAGCCCGCTGCGGACGGCCGCGTGTACGGGCCAGGGCCGCGCGTGCCGCTTTACGCGATCTCGCCGTGGAGCCGCGGCGGCTGGGTCAATTCCCAGGTGTTCGACCACACCTCCGTGCTGCGCTTCCTGGAAGCGCGGTTCGGCGTGACCGAACCCAACATCAGCCCGTTCCGCCGCGCCGTCTGCGGCGACCTGACCAGCGCATTCAACTTCAAGACGCCCAACTCGGAAGCCCTGCCCACGCTGGGCGGCCGCACCACGCGCAGCGACGCCGACCAGCTGCGCAAGGCCCAGCAGGCCCTGCCCGCGGTACCGCTGCCGGTCGACATGCAATTGCCGCTGCAGGCCACCGGCACGCGCCCGTCACGCGCGCTGCCGTATGAGCTGCACACCAGCGCGCGCTGCAGCGCCGTGGGGCAGGTCGAACTGGTGTTCGCCAACACCGGCACGCAAGCGGCGGTGTTCCACGTCTACGACCGCTACCAGCTGGGACGCATTCCGCGCCGTTATGTCGTGGAAGCCGGCAAGTCCCTGACCGATACCTGGAACGTGTTCCAGGACAACGCCGGGCAATACGACCTGTGGGTGCTGGGCCCCAACGGCTTTCACCGCCATTTCCGCGGCGATACCAACCGCATCGGCGATACCGGCATCGCACCGGAGATCCGCGTCTGCTACGACATTGCCAATGGCGATGTCTACGTCGACCTGATCAACGCCGGCCGCAGGGCCTGCCACTTCAACATCCAGGCGCTCGCGTACCGAACCGATGGCCCGTGGCCGGTCACCGTCGGCGCCAACGGCGACAAATCCGTGTATTGGTCGCTGGAGGAAAGCGGTCAGTGGTATGACTTTGCGGTGACGTGCGACAGCGACCCGGCCTTCTATCGACGCTTTGCGGGACGGGTGGAGACCGGCAGGCATACGGTGAGCGATCCGGCGATGGGGTTGGTGACGCAGGATTGAGCGGTAGTTCGAGGTAAAAAAAAGGGACTGCAGGTATCAACCTGCAGTCCCTTTTCACATTGGTGGGCCTCCCGTGAGTCGAACACGGCACCAACGGATTATGAGTCCGCTGCTCTAACCAGGCATGAGCTAGAGGCCCTTGGAAGCGTTTAGTTGCCTTCCAGGAAGCTCTTCAGCTTGTCCGAGCGGCTCGGGTGGCGCAGCTTGCGCAGTGCCTTGGCCTCGATCTGGCGGATCCGTTCACGCGTGACGTCGAACTGCTTGCCGACCTCCTCCAGCGTGTGGTCGGTGCTCATTTCGATGCCGAAGCGCATGCGCAGCACCTTGGCTTCGCGCGGCGTGAGCGAGTCCAGCACGTCCTTGACGACGTCGCGCATGGAACCGTGCAGCGCCGCTTCGGCCGGGGCCAGCGTGTTGGTGTCCTCGATGAAGTCGCCCAGATGGGAGTCGTCGTCGTCACCGATCGGCGTTTCCATGGAGATCGGCTCTTTGGCGATCTTCATGATCTTGCGGATCTTGTCTTCCGGCATCTCCATCTTCTCGGCCAGCGTTGCCGGATCCGGCTCATTGCCGGTTTCCTGCAGGATCTGGCGCGAGATGCGGTTCATCTTGTTGATCGTCTCGATCATGTGCACCGGGATGCGGATGGTGCGTGCCTGGTCGGCGATCGAGCGCGTGATGGCCTGGCGGATCCACCACGTGGCGTAGGTCGAGAACTTGTAGCCGCGGCGGTATTCGAACTTGTCCACCGCCTTCATCAGGCCGATGTTGCCTTCCTGGATCAGGTCGAGGAACTGCAGGCCGCGGTTGGTGTACTTCTTGGCGATCGAGATCACCAGGCGCAGGTTGGCCTCGGTCATCTCGCGCTTGGCTTCGCGGGCACGACGCTCGCCTTCGGCCATCTTGCGGTTGACGCCCTTCAGTTCCTTCAGCGGCAGCACCACGCGCGACTGCAGGTCGATCAGCTTCTGCTGCAGCTCATGCACGGCCGGCACATTGCGCTCGACGATGGTGCTGTAGGGCTTGCCGTCGGCGACGATGGTGTGGACCCACTCGAGGTTGGTCTCGTTGCCCGGGAAGCGGGCGACGAACTCCGCGCGCGGCATGCCGCACTTGTCCACGATGGTGTTCAGGATGGCACGCTCGAGCTTGCGCACTTCGTCCACCTGGCCGCGCAGCGTGTCGCACAGGCGCTCGACATTGCGGGCGGTAAAGCGGATCCCCATCAGCTCGGCCTGGATGGCTTCCTGCGCCTTGACGTAGGGCTTGGAGTTGTAGCCTTCCTTCTCGAACGCGCGGCGCATCTTGTCGAACTGCTCGGCGATCACGCGGAATTTCTCCAGCGCGTTCTGCTTCAGCTCTTCCAGCTGGCGCGCGGAGGCACCGGCACCGGCGCCGCCTTCATCGTCCTCATCCTCGTCGGCGTCTTCCTCGTCGTCGGACTCGAGGTCCTCTTCAGCGGCAGGCGCAGCGGCGGCGGCCGGAGACTCGGCCACTTCCTCGGCGTTCGGGTCGATCAGGCCGTCGACGAATTCGTCGATCTTGATCTCGTCGTTGGCCACGCGCTCGGCATGGGCCAGGATCTCGGAGATGGTGACCGGGCAAGCCGAAATCGCCATCACCATGTCCTTCAGGCCGGCCTCGATGCGCTTGGCGATCTCGATTTCGCCTTCACGCGTGAGCAACTCGACCGTGCCCATTTCGCGCATGTACATGCGCACCGGGTCGGTGGTGCGGCCGAACTCGGAGTCCACCGTGGACAGGGCCGCTTCGGCCTCTTCCTCGGCTTCTTCCTCGCTGGTGGCGGACGGGGCATTGTCGTTGAGCAGCAGCGTCTCGGCATCCGGCGCCTGTTCGTAGACAGCGATGCCGATGTCGTTCAGCGTGGCGACCAGCGTGTCGATCGTTTCCGAATCGACCATGTCGTCCGGCAGGTGATCGTTGATTTCCGCGTAGGTCAGGTAGCCGCGCGACTTGCCCAGCTTGATCAGCGCCTTGAGCTTCTGACGGCGCAGTTCAAGCTCTTCCTCGGTGCCCTGCTGCGTCGAGGCGAACTCCTTGAGCAGGGCCTTTTCCTTGGCCTTGCGGTCCTTGGCCTTCTGCTTTTCGGTCTTCGGCGCCGCGGCTGGGGTTGCCGCCGGGCGCGCATCGTTCTCGTAAAACTCTTCAGTCACGTCGTCTGTTGTGCTGTCGTCGTGCTGCATCTCGGCCTTGGGCTTGCGGCCACGCTTTTTCGGCTCCGGCTTGATTGCCGGCGCAGCGGGACGCTCGGATGCAACGGATGCAGGTGTCGCGGCACGCGCCTTGGTTGCCGTAGTGGTGGTGCCGGCCTTGGCTTCCCCACTCTTGACGCCGGCGGCTGCCGCTCGCTTGCTCTCGACTTCGGTATTCTGCTGTTTCGCCACGGTGATACTCTTACCTTTCACTGGTGCAGATGCGGCGACCTTGCCGCTCGTACTGGCGCTCTTGCCGCTCTCGCGTGCCGAAGTCGAGGCCTTTGTCTTTTCGGATGTGCGAGTCCTGGTGGGAGTCGTCACGGCGGGCGCTTGCGCGCTACGCACGGACTTTGATGGCGCAGACCGGGCTGGTGTCTTGACTGACGCGGTCGATGTCTTCGCCGCCGTTGTTTTCACAGACGCCTTGCCGCTCCCTGATTGGGGAGCTTTAGAGGTAACCCTTTCGGTTGCTTTGGCCTTTGCCATTGGCACGCTCACTTTCACCAGAACTGGAGAGAAAGATTTCGCAATCCAAACCGGCTATTGTAGCACGCCACGCATAGCCGGCTCCCTGTCAGGTGAGGTTTTCACCTGAAAAATCAAGGCTTAAGCTCGGCAGGGCCGGGCCCAGTCCCTTATCCAACGCTTGCTGCTGTCTCCTGGTTGATGACCAGGGCACCCGCAGGCACCTCAGCCAAGTTGGCGCCGCCGGTGGATTTCCCCCACCAGCCAGCGCATGCGCTGCTTGGCCGCTTCATCGGCCGTGCCCGCCACCACCTCCGCCTGCAGGCCGTCGAGTTCGCGCCGCAGCGGCTCGGCCAGCAGCTTGGTAATGGCCGCATCGAAATCCTGTATTGCGGGTGCTTCTTCGATCTCTTCTCGCAGCACCGCGGTACGTGCCACGGCATACACCTCGGCATAGGGCGACTGGGCCAGGTGCTCGCTGAAGGCCGCAAAATTGACCTCGCCCTGCACGCTGTCGCACGCCTCCACTAGGTGCGCCAGCACTTCACTGTCGCTGCTCTCGCCGCCCAGCAGCAGCGCGCGCGCATCCTCGTCAAGCCTTGCCGACAGCGCCGGATAGCACATCAGCAGCTGGATCACCCGCTGTTCCAGCCCGGTCGGGGCCTGGCGGCGGGTGCGCGGGCGCGGCTGGGCGAAGCGGCCGACGCGGGCCGGGTCGCTGCGCAGGCCGCAGATGGCTTCGATCTCCGCGGGTGTCGTCCCCGTGGCATCGGCAAGTTCGCGCACAATCTGTAGCCTCAGGCCGCCGGCGGGCATGGCCTGCAGCAGCGGCTTGGCCTCGTACTGGGCCCGGGCGCGGCCCTCCGGCTGGCGCAGGTCCAGCTCCTCGGTGACCGACTGCAGCAGGAAGCGCGACAGCGGCATGGCATTGCGCACCTGGTTGGCAAAGGCCTCGGTGCCCTCTTCGCGCACATAGCTGTCCGGATCGTGCTCGGACGGCAGGAACAGGAAGCGGATGGTCTTGTTGTCCGCCACGTGCGGCAAGCAGGCCTCCAGCGCGCGCCGGGCCGCGCGGCGCCCGGCAGAGTCGCCGTCGAACGAAAACACCACGGCGTCGGTCTGGCGCAGCAGCTTCTGCACATGCACAGGGGTGCACGCCGTGCCCAGGGTGGCAACGGCATTGGCAAAACCGAGCTGGGCCAGCGCCACGACGTCCATATAACCTTCGACCACCAGCACGTAGCCAGTTTCCCGGATCGCGTGACGGGCCTCGAACAACCCGTACAACTCCGTGCCCTTGCTGAACAGCGGGGTCTCGGGCGAGTTCAGGTACTTGGGCTCGCCCTGCCCCATCACGCGGCCGCCGAAGCCGATCACGGCCCCTTTGGTGTTGCGGATAGGGAACATGATGCGGTCGCGGAAGCGGTCGTAGCGGCGCGGCTTGCCGTCCGCATCGCGCTTCTCGCTTTCGATCAGCAGGCCGCACTCGACCAGCGGCGCCGACACGTTGTCATCACGATAGCTGCCGAACACGGCCTCAAGGCCCTGCCAGTCATCCGGCGCATAGCCCAGGCCGAAGTTCGCGGCGATCTCGCCGGTGAGGCCGCGGCCCTTCAGGTACTGGATCGCCTGCGGCGCGCCGCGCAGCTGGCGGCGGTAGAAATCGGTGGCGCGGGTCATTGCGTCGGACAGCGCCACCGAACGGGCCTGCTGTTCCGCGCGCTGCCCGGGCGGCAGCCGGTCGCGCTCTTCCGGCACGCTCATGCCAACCGACTGGGCCAGTTCGCGCACCGCTTCCGGATAGGACTGGCCGGAAAATTCCATCAGAAAGCCGATGGCCGAGCCGTGGGCGCCACATCCGAAGCAGTGGTAGAACTGCTTAGTCGGCGACACCGTGAATGACGGTGATTTCTCGTTATGGAAGGGGCACAGCCCCATGAAGTTGGCGCCGCCCTTCTTCAGCTGCACATACTTGCCCACCACATCGACAATGTCGACACGGTTGAGCAGGTCCTGAATAAAGGATTGCGGAATCACCCGACTGACCGTCCTGAGGCATGGCCGTCCCGCGGCGGGCGGCATCTTTTAGGAATGCGTGACCGGTGCGGCGCCCGGCTGCTATCGGAATATTGTAGTGCAGCGTGATAAGGCCGCCCGGACTGCGTGACATCTCCGTGCAACTGCACCGAACCACGCGGATCCGGTGCTTATCCTGCTCGCAACCGATTAAATCAGTATTTACTTTGCTGCGAGTGCAGCCTTGACCAGGGCCGATACGGCGGTCATGTCGGCACGGCCAGCCAGCTTGCCCTTGAGCACGCCCATGACCTTGCCCATGTCCTGCGGACCGGCGGCGCCAGTGGCGGCAACGGCCTGCTGGACTTCGGCGGCGACCTCCTCGTCCGACAGCGCGGCGGGCATGTAGGCCTTCAGCACCTCGACTTCCGCCGACTCCTTGTCTGCCAGGTCATTGCGGCCCGCTTGCTGGAACTGCGAGATCGAATCCTTGCGCTGCTTGATCAGTTTCTCGACCACGGCCAGCACGGCGGTATCGTCCAGCTCCACGCGCTCATCGACTTCGCGCTGCTTGATGGCGGCCAGCAACAGGCGGATGGTGCCGAGGCGCTCCGTTTCGCGGGCGCGCATGGCGGCCTTCATGTCTTCGCTGATACGGGCTTTGAGGGACATCGTGATCTTCCAGAAAGTGGGTGGGCACTCACAGGTGGCGGCGGCGACCGCCCGCTGCAAGGCCCAGAACGCAAAAACCCGCCGAAGCGTATGCCACAGCGGGTCGGATGCAAGCGGGAGCGCCGGGTCAGTACAGCTTCTTCGGCAGCATCTGGCTGCGGTTGCGCTTGTAATGGCGCTTTTCCGCGGCTGCCTTCTTGCGCTTGCGCGCGGCGGTGGGCTTTTCGTAAAACTCGCGCGCCCGCAGTTCCGGGAGCAGCCCGTTCTTCTCTATGGTGCGCTTGAAACGGCGCATGGCAACTTCAAAAGGCTCGTTTTCCTTGAGATGGATCGTGGTCATTTGGCCAGAAAATAAAGAATTTTCGGGATAAGCGGCTCTACGAAGTTCTGGATTGTAGCATCAACAATCCAACGGGGAAGTGGCGTGCAGCGGACACTTAGCGAGTGCCGCTTACTACCCTTCCAGCTATCACCAGACTATCCTTGGGCTACCGATTGCCCTGCCGAAGCAGTGCGCGATGCCTCTGCCGCGGCCTGCCCCGCCGCCACTGCGGAGGCCCAGGCCCACTGGAAGTTGTAGCCACCCAGCCAGCCGGTCACGTCCACCACCTCGCCGATGAAATACAGGCCCGGCACCTCGCGGGCCATCATGGTGGTGGATGACAGCGCCCGCGTGTCGACCCCGCCCAGCGTGACCTCGGCCTTGCGGTAGCCCTCGGTGCCAGACGGCACGATGCGCCAGCCGTTGAGCGTCGCGCCCAGCTTGCGCAGGGCCTTGTCGGTCACATCATGCAGCGGCATGGCTGTATCCACGCCCGAGGCCGCGCACCAGGCATCGGCCAGCCGCGCCGGCAGCCGTTGCGCCAGCAGGTTGCCCAGGTGCTTGCGGCTGCCGGCCTTCTGCTCCAGCAGCCAGGCGGCGGCATCCTCGCCATCAAACAGGTCGATGGCGATCGGCGTGCCGGGGCGCCAGTAGCTGGAGATCTGCAGCACGGCGGGGCCGGACAGGCCGCGGTGCGTCCACAGCAGGTCTTCGCGGAAGGCCCCGGCCGCCTTGCCGTTGCCGGTGGCGACATCCACTTCCAGCGACACGCCGGCCAGCGGCGCGAACGGCGCCCAGTCCTTGCCATCGAAGGTCAGCGGTACCAGCGCCGGCCGGGTTTCGACGATGCCCAGCCCGAACTGCCGCGCGATGCGGTAGCCAAAGTCGGTGGCGCCGATCTTGGGGATCGACAGCCCGCCGGTGGCCACCACCAACGCCCCGGCCCGCACCGTGCCGGTGGCGGTGAGCAACAGGAAATCGTCGCCCTCGCGCCGGATCTCGGCCACGGTGCAGCCGGTCTGCCAGCGCACATGGCCGGTGTCGCATTCGGCGCGCAGCATGGCGATCACGTCTTCGGCGCTGTCGTTGCAGAACAGCTGGCCGCGATGCTTCTCGTGCCAGTCGATGCCGTAGCGGCGCATCAGGCCAAGGAAATCCTGCGGCGTGTAGCGCGCCAGCGCAGAGCGGCAGAAGTGCGGATTGGACGACAGGTAGTTGGCGGGCCCGGCCTGCAGGTTGGTGAAATTGCAGCGCCCGCCGCCCGAAATGCGGATCTTCTCGGCCAGCTTAGTGGCATGGTCGATCAGCACCACGCGCGCGCCGTTCTGGCCGGCCACGGCGGCACACATCATGCCGGCCGCGCCCGCACCCAGCACGGCCACGTCATACCGGCCCGTCCGGGCCGATGTTGCCCCGCTCATCGCACGCCTCGCGCATCCATGTGTATTGCCACCGCCAGAGAAAGGGCAGATTGTAGCGAAAAGCACGCCGCGCGCCGCTGTGCTACCCTGCGCGCTTCCTGCAACCTGTTGTTTCGACAGCCGTTTCCCTGACCGGAGACGGCCCTATGCGCTTCCCATGCTTGTCCTCGGCATCGAATCCTCCTGCGACGAAACCGGCCTCGCCCTCTATGACACCGGGACCGGCCTGCTCGCGCATGCGCTGCACTCGCAGATCGCCATGCACCGCGACTACGGCGGCGTGGTGCCGGAACTGGCGTCGCGCGACCATATCCGCCGCGTGCTGCCGCTGCTGGAGCAGGTGCTGGCCGATGCCGGCCGCACCCGCCAGGACATCGACGCCATCGCCTTCACCCAGGGCCCCGGCCTGGCCGGCGCACTGCTGGTGGGCGCCTCGGTGGCCAATGCCTTGGGCTTCGCGCTGAACGTGCCGATGGTGGGCGTGCATCACCTGGAAGGCCACCTGCTGTCGCCGCTGCTGACGCGCGAGCCGCCGCCCTTCCCGTTCGTGGCGCTGCTGGTGTCGGGCGGGCATACGCAACTGATGGAAGTGCGCGGCATCGGCGACTACACGCTGTTGGGCGAAACCCTGGACGACGCCGCCGGCGAAGCCTTCGACAAGACCGCCAAGCTGCTGGGGCTGGGCTATCCGGGCGGCCCGGAAGTGTCGCGGCTGGCCGAATTCGGCATCCCCGGCGCCTTTGCGCTGCCGCGGCCGATGCTGCATTCGGGCAACCTGGATTTCTCCTTCGCCGGGCTGAAGACCGCGGTGCTGACGCAAACCCGCAAGCTCGCCAACACCTGCGAACAGGACCGCGCCAACCTGGCGCGCGCCTTTGTCGATGCCATTGTCGACGTGCTGGCCGCCAAGTCGATGGCGGCGCTCAAGCAGACCGGGCACAAGCGGCTGGTGGTGGCGGGAGGCGTGGGTGCCAACCGGCAGTTGCGCGAGCGGCTGGACCAGATGGGCAAGCAGCGCAAGATCGACGTGTATTACCCGGACCTGGCGTTCTGCACCGACAACGGCGCGATGATCGCGTTTGCCGGCGCGATGCGGCTGCAGGCCGCGCCCGAACTGGCGCGGCACGAGTATGGCTACGGCGTGACGCCGCGCTGGGACCTGGCGGATATCCGCCTGCCTTCGGCGGCCTGAACCGGACCAAAAAAAAAAGAGCCACCGCATGCGGTGGCTCTTTCCATTGCAGCGACAACGCGGTCAGTCGACGCGCTTGTCCCGCTCGATCACGGCATACGCGCTGTGGTTGTGGATCGACTCAAAGTTCTCCGCCTCCAGCACATACGCCACGATGCGGTCATCCGCATTCAGCCGCATGGCGATATCGCGTACCAGGTCCTCGACGAACTTGGGATTTTCATAGGCGCGCTCGGTGACGAACTTCTCGTCGGGGCGCTTGAGCAGGCCCCACAGCTCGCACGAGGCCTCTTCCTCGGCCATGCGGACCAGCGCTTCCACCGGCAGCTCGCCGGCCAGCTCCACGTCCATGGTGATATGCGAACGCTGGTTGTGCGCGCCGTACTGCGAGATCTTCTTCGAGCACGGGCACAGGCTGGTCACCGGCACCAGCGCCTTCAGGAACACGCGCGTGGCGCCGTTGCGCACTTCGCCGGTCAGCGTGACCTCGTAGTCCAGCAGCGACTCCACGCCCGACACCGGCGCGATCTTGCTGATGAAGTACGGGAAGGTGACCTCGATGCGGCCAGCCTCGGCCTCCAGCTTCTCCAGCATCTTGTCCAGCATCAGCCGGAAGCTGGCCAGCTCCAGCGGTGCGCGCTCTTCTTCCAGCAGCGCGACGAAGCGCGACATATGCGTGCCCTTCTGGTCCGCCGGCAGGTGCACGTCGAGATTGAAGGTGCCCACGGTCGGCACGATGCCGGTCGGGGTCTTCAGGGTCACGGGGTAACGCACGCCCTTGACGCCGACACGCTGGATGGGGATCTGGCGGGTGTCGGGGCTCGACTGGACGTCGGGCATGATGAAGGCGGGGTTGATGTCATTCATCTACGGTTTCCTCCAGGGTCGCGCCCAAGTGGGGCGGCACGAGCCCTTACGGTCGCGGCATTTTCGCAGTCCATCCATGCCGCGCAACGAGTGTGAAACCACGGGATCCGGCAAATGGCACGCCGGCCCGCAGCTGCGAACACAAAAAAGGGGAGTTTAAGGGAATTCGGACGCACTCGTGGTGCGAGGGCCGAATCCCCTTCGGGACAGCAGGTGATCAGGCCACGCGCGAGGCGACCGTGACCTTGGGCTGGTCCAGCCCGAAGCGCTCGCGCACCGAGCGCTCGATGCCGGCCGCGTCCAGGCCGCATTGCTGCAGCAGGTAGGCCGGGTCGCCGTGGTCGACGAAGCGGTCGGGCAGGCCCAGCGTCAGCACCGGCTTGTCGATGCCGGCCTCGGCCAGCGCTTCGAGCACGGCGCTACCGGCGCCGCCCATCACGCTGCCCTCTTCCACCGTCACAAGGTAGTCGTTCTCCGCGGCCAGGCGCTTGACCAGTTCCACGTCGAGCGGCTTGACGAAGCGCATGTCGGCGACCGCGGCGTCCAGTGCCTCGGCGGCACCCAGGGCCGGGTGCACCATCGAGCCGAACGCCAGGAAGCCCACGCGATGCCCCGCGCGCGCACCGCCCTCGCGGCGCATCACGCCCTTGCCGACCGGCACGGTGGTGAGCTCGGCGGCAATGGCGGCGCCCGGGCCGGAGCCGCGCGGATAGCGCACGGCGCTCGGGCAGGTCTGGTGGAATGCCGTGCTCAGCAGCTGACGGCACTCGTTCTCGTCGGACGGCGTCATCACCATCATGTTGGGGATGCAGCGCAGGTAGGCGATATCGTAGGCGCCCGCGTGCGTGGCGCCGTCGGCGCCGACCAGGCCGGCGCGGTCCAGCGCGAACACCACCGGCAGGTTCTGCAGCGCCACGTCGTGGATCAGCTGGTCATAGCCGCGCTGCAGGAAGGTCGAGTAGATCGCCACCACCGGCTTCAGGCCTTCGCAGGCCAGGCCACCGGCAAAGGTCACGGCGTGCTGCTCGGCGATGCCCACGTCGTAGTAGCGGTCCGGGAAGCGCTTCTCGAACTCGACCATGCCCGAGCCCTCGCGCATCGCCGGGGTAATGCCGACCAGGCGCTTGTCGGCCGCGGCCATGTCGCACAGCCAGTCGCCGAACACCTGCGTGTAGGTCTTGCGCGCCGGCTTGGCCGCGGGGCGGATGCCCTCGGCCGGATTGAACTTGCCCGGGCCGTGGTACAGGATCGGGTCGGCCTCGGCCAGCTTGTAGCCCTGGCCCTTCTTGGTCACCACGTGCAGGAACTGCGGGCCGGCACCCTCGAGCGCGCGCTGGCGGATATTCAGCAGCGTCGGCACCAGCGAGTTCAGGTCATGGCCGTCGATCGGCCCGATGTAGTTGAAGCCGAATTCCTCGAACAGCGTGGCCGGCACCATCATGCCCTTGGCATGTTCCTCGAAGCGCTTGGCGAACTCCAGCACCGGTGGTGCCACCGACAGGACTTTCTCGATGCCCTTCTTGGTGGCCGCGTAGAACTGGCCGCTCAAGAGCCGCGCCAGGTGGCGGTTGAGCGCGCCCACCGGCGGCGAGATCGACATGTCGTTGTCGTTGAGCACCACCACCAGCGGCAGGTCCTTGTAGACGCCGGCGTTGTTCAGCGCCTCGAAAGCCATGCCCGCGGTCATGGCGCCGTCGCCGATCACCGCCACCGAGACGCGCTTCTCGCCCAGCGTGCGCGCGCCCAGCGCCATGCCCAGCGCGGCCGAGATCGAGGTCGACGAATGCGCCGTGCCGAAGGTGTCGTATTCGCTCTCGCTGCGGCGCGGGAAGCCCGAGATGCCGCCCCACTGGCGCAGCGTGCCCATGCGCTCGCGGCGCCCGGTCAGGATCTTGTGCGGATAGCTCTGGTGGCCCACGTCCCACACCAGCCGGTCGTCCGGGGTGTTGAAGACGTAGTGCAGCGCGATGGTCAGCTCTACCGTGCCCAGGTTGGACGACAGGTGGCCGCCGGTCTGTGAGACCGACTCCAGCACATAGGCGCGCAGTTCGTCCGCCAGGGTCTGGAGCTCGCGCCGGTCGAGCTTGCGCAGGTCTGCGGGGGCGTCAATCTTGTTGAGAAGTGCGTAGGTCATGATGTCCGTTCGGCCGGCTCTCTGTTTAATGTGTGCGCAGCACGATCAGGTCCGCCAGGTCCCGCAGGCGGTCCGCGCGCTCGCCAAAGCCGGCCAGCGCCTCGTGTGCCTCTGCGCGCAGCGTCCCGGCCAGTGCGCGAGCCGGGTCAAGTCCCATCAGCGATACATAGGTCGGCTTGTCATGGGCGGCGTCCTTGCCGGCGGTCTTGCCCAGCGTGGCGGTATCGGCAGTGACGTCCAGAATATCGTCAACCACCTGGAACGCCAATCCCACTGCCGCCGCATAGCGGTCCAGCGCAGCCAGTCCCTGGGCATCGATTTCACCACATAGTGCGCCCATGCGCACACTGGCGCGCAACAGCGCGCCGGTTTTCATGCGGTGCATGGCCTCGAGCGCCTCGCGCGTCATGGCCCGGCCCACGTTCTGCAGGTCGATCGCCTGGCCGCCGGCCATGCCGGTCGAGCCCGACGCCAGCGCCAGTTCGGCCACGAGCCGCAGCCGCGCCGCGGGCGCGATCGCCCCGGCACCGGCCAGCACGATAAAGGCCTGGGTCTGCAGCGCGTCGCCAACCAGCAAGGCGGTGGCCTCGTCATAGGCCTTGTGCACGGTGGGCCGGCCGCGGCGCAGGTCGTCGTCATCCATGCAGGGCATGTCGTCGTGCACCAGCGAATAGGCGTGGATCATCTCCACCGCGCAGGCCGCCGCGTCGCAGGCGGCCGGGGCCGCCCCGCTGACCTCGCCGGCGGCATGCACCAGCAGCGGCCGCACGCGCTTGCCGCCGCTCAGTGCAGCATAGCGCATGGCCTCGTGCAGCGTATGCGGCACTGTGTTGCCATCGGGCAACGCTGCCTGCAGCGCGGCTTCGGTCCGGGCGCCCTGCGCCTGCATCCATTGGGCGAAGTCGGTCATTCGTCGTCCGCCCCCGACGCGCCGCCATTGCCACCGTTTGCACCGCTGCCTTCGCCGGCCAGCGGCTTGAGCACGTCGCCCTCCAGCACCTTGACCTGCTGCTCAACGCGCTCCAGCTTTTGCTGGCAGTAGCGCACCAGTTCGGCGCCCCGGCGGTAGGCCGCCAGCGATGCCTCGAGCGGCAGTTCGCCGCTCTCCATGCTGGCCACCAGGGTCTCGAGCTCGGCCATTGCCGCTTCGTAGGAAGCGGGCGGCGCCGAGGCCGCGGTGGTGTCGTCGGTCTGGACCGGAGCGGTCATCGTTTTTGGCATGTCTGGCCCTGGAAATATGGAATCCGGTCGAATCATAAGGAAACCCGGATGGGGAAGCCCGGATTTTACGCCAAAGCCGGCCCTTGCCCCATCCTTGCGGAGCCGCGGGGCAACCTCCGATGAGTGCCTTTGGGGCATATGTGACTTGTGCGCTCGGGTCGTCTTTCCGAATGCGCCCGGTACGGCACCCAGATGACGACCCGGGTCGACTTTTTCGCTAAAAAGGCAAAAAAATCAGGCCCTTAACTTTTTGGCTCGGGTACAATCCCCCGTTCGCCGCCAGGGGTGCATGGGAGTCTCTCCCGACCTGGCGACTGTCTTTCCCAAATCGATTCAATTTTCGATGGTTGGGTTGTTCACTGCTTTCACCTGTTCATCTGGGAGTGGGGATAATGTCCAATCTCAGCACCGCGCTCAAGCTGGCGCCGGCTGATACGCAACTGCCCGTCGGCGTCTATTTCGACGAAGCGCTGCATCAACAAGAACTCGAACTGCTGTTCAGGAATGGCCCGGGCTATATCGGCCACGAGCTGATGGTTCCGGAAGTCGGCGACTACCACACGCTCAGGGCCGAGGACGAAGGCCGCATGCTGGTACGCAACGCCGCGGGCATCGAACTGATGTCCAACGTCTGCCGCCACCGCCAGGCCATCATGCTCAACGGCCGCGGCAATGCGCAGAACATCGTCTGCCCCCTGCACCGCTGGACCTACGACCTGAAGGGCGAGCTGCTCGGCGCGCCGCATTTCGACAAGCAACCCTGCCTGCACCTGAAGCGCTCGCCGCTGCAGAACTGGAACGGCCTGCTGTTCGACGGCAAGCGCGACGTGCGCGCCGACCTGGCCAGGCTGGGCGTGGCGCAGGACCTGAACTTCGACGGCTACATGCTGGACCACGTCGAGGTGCACGAGTGCGACTACAACTGGAAGACCTTTATCGAGGTCTATCTGGAGGACTACCACGTCGTGCCGTTCCACCCGGGGCTGGGCAGCTTCGTCTCATGCGACGACCTCAAATGGGAGTTCGGCGAGTGGCACAGCGTGCAGACCGTGGGCCTGCATGCCGGCCTGAAGCGCCCCGGCAGCCCGACGTACCAGAAGTGGCACGACGCGGTGCTGCGCTTCAACGACGGCGTGCTGCCCAAGCACGGCGCGATCTGGCTGACCTACTACCCCAACATCATGGTGGAGTGGTACCCGAACGTGCTGGTGATCTCGACGCTGCACCCGGTCGGCCCGCGCAAGACGCGCAATGTGGTGGAGTTCTACTACCCCGAGGAAATCGCGCTGTTCGAGCGCGAGTTCGTCGAGGCCGAGCGCGCCGCCTACATGGAAACCTGCATCGAGGACGACGAGATCGCCGAGCGCATGGATGCCGGCCGGCTCGCGCTGCTCAAGCGCGGCACCAGCGAGGTCGGCCCGTACCAGTCGCCGATGGAAGACGGCATGCAGCATTTCCATGAGTGGTATCGCCGCGCCATGGCTTACGCTGGCTAGTGCAATAACCGCACAACGCACGCAGGAACGGACCGCCACGGCGGTCCGTTTTGCTTTGGGACACGAAGTGCACTGCTAGAATCATTGTCCGGTGCCGGCCGCGCATACCGCCGCGCCAGACCGCTTTCGCGACGCGAGGCCAGCCACGAAGCCCCGCGCGCGCGCCGGATGTCTCTCCTTCCCGCTTCGCTTCACCACGCCCTCGCCATGCAATCGCTCTGGATGCTGTTCGCCGCCTTCGCCTTCTCGTTGATGGGGGTTGGCGTCAAGCTGGCATCCGATCTCTACACCACCGGCGAGATCGTCTTCTACCGCGGTCTGATCAGCGTGGTCATCATGTGGGTGCTGCTGTCCTCGCGCGGGGTCCCGGTGCGCACGCCCTACATGCTGTCGCACATCAAGCGCAGCGTGTTCGGCGTGACCGCGCTGATGCTGTGGTTCACCTCGATCTCGCTGCTGCCGCTGGCCACCGCGATGACGCTGAACTACATGTCGCCGGTATGGATCGCGCTGATCCTGGGCGCCGGCGCGGCGCTGGCCGGCACCGGCGGCAATGCCGACCGGCGCCTGGTGCTGGCGATCCTGCTGTCCTTTGCCGGCGTGATCTGCCTGTTGCAGCCTTCAGTCGGCAAGGACCAGCTGACCGGCGGCCTGGTCGGACTGATCTCGGGCATGTTCACGGCGCTGGCCTATGTCGAGGTGCGCCAGCTCGGCCAGCTGGGCGAGCCCGAGGGCCGCATCGTGTTCTATTTCTCGCTGGTCGGGATGATCGCCGGACTCGCGTGGATGCTGCTGGGCGGCACCAGCCCGCACACCTGGTACGGCGCCGGCCTGCTGCTGGCCATCGGCATCCTGGCCACGCTGGGCCAGACCGCGATGACGCGCGCCTACAAGCGCGGCAACACGCTGCTGACCGCCAACCTGCAATACGCCGGCATCGTCTTCTCCAGCGTGTGGGGCATGCTGATCTGGTCTGACCGCCTGAACTGGCTGTCTTGGCTGGGCATGGGGCTGATCATCGCCAGCGGCATCGCCACCACGCTGATGCGCGCGCGCCAGGGCACCGATGCCAAGCCCACGCCGGCCACGCCGGTCAAGTCGCCGGAGGCGGAAGTCCATCCCGAGGTGTAGCATCTCCTAAGCCCATTTCCATCGATCGCAACAGGATTCCCATGCAGAAACCGCTGATTTCCGTCACCGCACTGCAATCGCTGCTGGCCACGCCCGGCGGCTGCGTCGTGATCGACTGCAGCTTCGATCTGGCCGACCCGGCGGCCGGCCGCGAGGCCTATCGTACCGGCCACCTGCCCGACGCCTTCTACCTGCACCTGGACAACGAGCTGTCCGGCCCCAAGACCGGCAGCAACGGCCGCCACCCCCTGCCCGACGCCGACGACCTGGCGGCGCGCCTGCAGGCGCTGGGCGTGGACAACGACACCCCGGTAGTGGCCTACGATGCGCAGGGCGGCATGTTCGCCGCGCGGCTGTGGTGGCTGCTGCGCTGGCTCGGCCACGATGCCGTGGCCGTGCTCGACGGCGGCAAGGACGCCTGGGTCAAGGCCGGCCTGCCGCTGGAACACGATGCCGCGCAAGAGCCGGAGTTCCCCGGCAAGTTCCAACGCCGCAAGTCGCTGGTGCCGACCGTCGACGCCGCCGCGCTGGCGGACAACCTCGAACGCGCCACGCTGCTGGTGGTGGATGCGCGCGCCCCCGACCGCTTCCGCGGCGAGAACGAGACGCTGGACCCGGTTGGCGGCCATATCCCCGGCGCAGTCAATCGCTTCTTCAAAGACAACCTGGGGACGGACGGCCGCTTCAAGCCAGCCGAGACCCTGCGCGCGGAATTCGGCGCAGTGCTGGGCGCGCGCGCCCCGGCGCAGGCAGTGATGCAGTGCGGCTCGGGCGTCACGGCCTGCCACAACCTGCTGGCGCTGGAAGCGGCCGGCCTGGGCGGCGCGGCGCTGTATCCGGGATCATGGAGCGAATGGTGCGCCGACCCGGCGCGCCCGGTCGCTACCGGGGCCGCCTGAGATCAGCGTGACGAGGCAATGGGCGCGGCGGGCGCGATATGGCCGTGCCCGCCGTGGCTGTGACTCTCGTGCACGCCGTTGGTGATGAAGACGATCGCCGAGATGCCCGCAGCCACCAGCACCACCTGGATCGCCGACTCGCGCCAGCGCGGCTTGCGCTGCATCTGGGGCATCAGGTCGCTGACCGCGATATAGAGGAAGCTGCTGGCGGCAATCACCAGCACGTACGGGATCCAGCCGCTCAGCTGGTCGAGCAGGAAATACCCGACCACACCGCCGGCGATGGCCGCCAGGCTCGACAGCAGGTTGAAGGCGAAGGCACGCGCCTTGGAGAAACCGGCGTTGAGCAGCACGATGAAGTCGCCCACTTCCTGCGGGATCTCGTGCGCCGCGATCGCCAGCGCGGTGACCACGCCGATATGCGGATCGGCCAGGAAGGCCGCCGCGATCACGATGCCGTCGGCAAAATTGTGGAAGGTGTCGCCGACCAGGATGGTCAGGCCGCTGCGGCCCGCTTCCTCGCGGTCATGGCCGTGATGGTGGTGGTGCCCGTCGCCCTCGTGGTGGTGCGAGTGGCGCAGCAGCGAGATCTTTTCCAGCAGGAAGAAACCCAGCAGCCCCGCCAGCAGCGTGCCGAACAGCGCGCGCGGGTCGGCGCCGGACTCGAATGCCTCGGGCAGCGAATGCAGCAGCGCGGTGGCCAGCAGCACGCCCACCGAAAAGCTCACCATGCGCTCGACCACGCGGGACGCCACGGTCAGCGACAGCAGCGCCGCCCCGAAAATGCTGCCCACCCCCGAGATCGTGGCGGCGAGCAGGATATACAAAAGCGTCGAATGGATGATGGGCTCCCGGGGTGGCGGTACCGGGCGGCCCCGCCGTTCCGCCCGCATCGCGCCGGGCGGCTAACGCAACAATGTTGCAATAACTCAAAGGCCGCATTGTACGTATCCGCCGGGACTTTGCAATCCTGCTGTCGGGCGAGAGGCGCCTCGCGGCGCCCGGACGGCCGGCTCAGGCCACGCCGTGCTGCCTGAACCAGTCCAGGCACTTCTGCCAGCCATCCCTGGCGTCGGCTTCACGGTAGCTGGGCCGGTAGTCGGCATGGAAGGCATGGCCGGATTCGGGGTAGACGATAAAGCGCGAGGCCTTGGCGTCCGGGTCGGACGACGCCGCCAGCGCGGACTTCATCCTCTCCACTTGCTCCAGAGGGATGCCGGTGTCCTTGCCGCCATACAGGCCGAGTACCGGGGCATGGAGCTGGCCGACCAGGTCAATGGGATTCTTCGGCTTGAGCGGGGTCGGCTCGGGCGCCAGCTGGCCATACCAGGCCACGCCGGCCTTCAGGCGCTTGCTGTGCGCGGCATAGAGCCAGGTCATGCGCCCGCCCCAGCAGAAGCCGGTGATGGCGAGGCGCGACACATCGCCGCCGTTGGCACCGGCCCAGGCCACCGCGGCGTCCAGGTCGCCCATCACCTGCGCATCAGGCACCTTGGCGATCACCTCGCGCTGCAACTCCTGGATGGTGCCGAAGCTCTGCGGATCGCCCTGGCGCGCGAACAGTTCCGGCCCGATCGCCAGGTAGCCCAGCTTGGCAAAGCGCCGGCACACGTCGGCGATATGCTCGTGCACGCCGAAGATCTCGCTGACCACCAGCACCACCGGCAGGTTCTTCTTGCCTTCGGGCTGGGCGCGGTAGGCCGGCATGCTGAAGCCGCCTGAGGGGATGGTGACCTCGCCGGCGCTCAGGCCGGCAAAGTCGGTCTTGATGGCCTGCTGGGCCATCACCGGCAGCGCGGCCGCCGCAAAGGCGGAACCCAGCGCCATCTTGACAAACCCGCGGCGGTCGAACGTCTGGCCGGGGACGAGGCTATCCACTTCCGGTTTGAGCATGCGTGTCTCCAGGATCGTTGGTGGCTGGGCCGGGATGCGGCGCCAGCGCCAGATTTTAAGCAGACATGGAGAAAACATGGGGCGGCTTTGCAGCCACCCCCGCACGCCAGCCGCCCGCGCGGCATGGTGCAGCGCGGAAAGCCCCGCCCGGGCGCGCGTCAGTGCAGCTTGACGCGCGGGCTGGTCTTGCGGCGCAGCCAGTGCGAGATGGTATCCAGTGCCATGCCCACGGCGCCGTGCAGCGCCATCACATGCATCCGGTAGAGCGACGTGTACATGACGCGCGCCATCAGCCCTTCGATGAACATCGAGCCGCCGATCAGCCCGCCCATCAGGCTGCCCACCGCGCTGAAATGCCCCAGCGACACCAGCGAGCCGAGGTCCTGGAAGGCGAACGATGGCAGCGGGCGCCCGTCCAGCCGGGCACGCAGCGCGTTGTAGAGGAAGGTGGCCTGCTGGTGCGCGGCCTGTGCGCGCGGCGGCACCGCGGTCTGCTTCTCGGGCCACGGGCAGCTGGCGCAGTCGCCGAAGGCGAAGATGTCCGGGTCGCCCTCGCTCTGCAGCGTCGGGCCGACCACGATCTGGCCCTGGCGGCTGACCGGCAGTCCCAGCGCGGCCAGCACCGGCGGCGCGGTGATGCCCGCCGCCCACACCGTCAGGTCGGCATCGATATGCTTGCCGCTGGCGGTCAGCACCGCCTGCGGCGTGACCTCGGTCACGCGCTCGCTGGTCAGGACATCGACGTCGAGCTTCTTCAGCAGCTTGGCGGTCTCGACCGAGACCCGCTCGGACAGCGCCGGCAGGATGCGCGGGCCGGCCTCGATCACGTGGATATGCACATCGCGGCGCGGGTCAAGCTGGTGCAGGCCGTAGGCGCTGAGCACGTGCGCGGTGTTGCGCAGCTCGGCCGACAGCTCCACGCCGGTGGCGCCCGCGCCGATGATGGCCACGTCCACGCGCGGCCGGCCGTCCTCGCCCACGCGCCCGCGCCCGTTCTGGGCCCGCACGCAGGCCGCGATCAGCCGCTTGCGGAAGCGCTCGGCCTGCGCCACGACGTCCAGTGCGATGGCATTCTCGGCCGCGCCGGGCACGCCGAAGAAATGCGTGACGCAGCCGATCGCCAGCACCAGCGTGTCATAGGGCAGCTCGCGCGCCGGCAGCAGTTCGGCGCCGTCCTCGTCGAAGCTGGCCGACACCGAGATGGTCTTGCGGGTGCGGTCGATGCCGGTCAGCTCGCCCAGCTGGAACTCGAAGTGATGCCAGCGCGCCTGCGCCGCGTATTCCAGCTGGTGCGTGTTGGGGTCCATGCTGCCGGCTGCCACTTCATGCAGCAGCGGCTTCCAGATGTGGGTGGGCAGGCGGTCCACCAGCACCACCTGCGCTTTCCCCTCGCGGCCGAGCTTGTCGCCCAGCTTCGTTACCAGTTCCAGCCCCCCTGCTCCCCCACCGACGACAACAATGCGGGGCGTCCTTGTTTCTGTCATGGTCTACCTGATGCGTTTTTGTGAATTCTTGCCTGAGGCGTTTGCCACAGTCTGCTGCATTGCAGCATACCTGGCAAGCCGGTAAGCCTGACTCAGCAGTCGCTTCATTCGATACCACAACGCATGGGCGGCGCAGGCTGGCTGACAGGCCGCCTCATCAGTGCGCTTCTTCCCAGTTGGCGCCGCTGCCCACTTCGGCCACCAGCGGCACGCGCAGCTGCGCCACCGAGCACATCAGCTCCGGCAGCCGCACCTTGACCAGCTCCAGTTCGTGCTCCGGCACCTCCAGCACCAGTTCATCGTGCACCTGCATGATCTGTCGCGTCTGCAGCCCGTCGCGCTCCAGCCAGGCCTGCACCGCGATCATCGACAGCTTGATCAGGTCGGCAGCGGTGCCCTGCATCGGCGCGTTGATGGCGGCGCGCTCGGCGGCCTGGCGGCGCGGGCCGCTGCCGCCGTTGATGTCGGGCAGCCACAGCCGGCGGCCGAACACGGTCTCGACATAGCCCTGCTCGCGCGCGGTCTGCCGGGTCTCTTCCATGTAGTGGGCCACGCCGGGATAGCGCATGAAATAGCGGTCGATATAGTTCTTGGCGGCCTCGCGCTCGATGCCCAGGTTGCCGGCCAGGCCGAACGCGCTCATGCCGTAGATCAGGCCGAAGTTGATCACCTTGGCGTAGCGGCGCTGCTCGCTGCTGACGGCCTCGCGCTCGACACCGAAGATCTCGCCGGCGGTGGCGCGGTGGATGTCCTCGCCGTTGGCAAACGCGCGCAGCAGGTTCTCGTCGCCCGAGATATGGGCCATGATGCGCAGTTCGATCTGGGAATAGTCGGCCGAGACGATCACGCTGCCCGGCTCGGCGATAAAGGCTTCGCGGATGCGGCGGCCTTCCTCGGTGCGCACCGGGATGTTCTGCAGGTTGGGCTCGGTCGACGCCAGCCGGCCGGTCACCGCGGTGGCCTGGCCGTAGCTGGTGTGCACACGGCCGGTCTGCGGGTTGACCATCTTGGGCAGCTTGTCGGTATAGGTGGACTTGAGCTTGGCCAGGCCGCGGTAGTCCAGCAGCAGCTTGGGCAGCGGGTAGTCCTCGGCCAGCTTCTGCAACACCTCTTCGTCGGTCGAGGGCGCACCGCTGGCGGTCTTCTTCACCACCGGCAGCTTCATCTGGCTGAACAGGATCTCGCCGATCTGCTTGGGCGAGCCCAGGTTGAACGGCTGGCCCGCGGCTTCGTACGCGGACTGCTCCAGCGCCAGCATGCGCTGGCCCAGCTCGGCGCTCTGCGCGGCCAGGCGTTCGGCATCGATCAGCACGCCGTTGCGCTCGACCTTCTGCAGCACCACCGAGACCGGCATCTCGATCTCTTCATACACGCGGCGCAGGCCCGCCGCGGCTTCCACCTGCGGGAACATCTTGCGGTGCAGGCGCAGCGTCACGTCAGCGTCTTCGGCGGCGTATTCGGTGGCGCGCGCCAGGTCGATCTGGTCGAAGCCGATCTGGCTGGCGCCCTTGCCGCACACCTCTTCATAGGTGATGGTCTTCAGGCTCAGCAGGCGCTCGGCCAGGCTGTCCATGCCATGGTTGCGGTGCGAGGCCAGCACGTAGCTCTGCAGCATGGTGTCGTGCGCCACGCCGCGCAGCTTCACGCCATGGTTGGCAAAGACATGGACGTCGTACTTGAGGTTCTGGCCCAGCTTCGGGCGGCTGGCATCTTCCAGCCATGCGCGCATGCGCTCCAGCACGAACTCGCGCGACAGCTGACCGTGGTCGGGCAGCCCGGCCACGTCCGGGCCACGGTGCGCCACCGGGATATAGCAGGCCTCGCCCGCCACGACCGACAGCGAGATGCCGACCAGCTGTGCCTGCATCGGGTCCAGCGAGGTGGTCTCGGTGTCGATCGCCACCAGCGGCGCGGCCTCGATGCGCCGCATCCAGTCTTCCAGCTGGGCTTCGGTGCTGACCGTCTGGTAGCGGATCTCGGTCGGCGCGGCCTCGTCCGCTGCCGGTGCCTCGGCTTCGCCGGCCGTGGCCGGTGCATCGAACAGGCCGCCTTGCGCGGGGGCGGCGGCCGCGCGGGCGCGGGCCTGGGCGCGGGCATCGGGCAGGCTTTCACCGGTCGCTTCGCGCAGCCAGGTCTTGAAGCCGTAGCGCGAGAAAAACGCCACCAGCTTGTCCTTGTCCTCGCCGATTTCGCGCAGCGCGTGGAAGTCCGCCACCGCGGCGGAGAGGTCGCAGTCGGTCTTGACCGTGACCAGCTGGCGCGCCATCGGCAGCCAGTCCAGCGTATTGCGCAGGTTCTCGCCCACCACGCCCTTGATGCCGGGAGCGGCGGCCATCACGCCGTCGAGCGAGCCATGCTCGGCCAGCCATTTGACCGCGGTCTTGGGGCCCACCTTGGGCACGCCCGGCACGTTGTCCACCGCATCACCGATCAGCGACAGGTAGTCGATGATGCGCTCGGGCGGCACGCCGAACTTGGCCACCACGCCAGGGGGATCGAGCACCTCGCCGCTCATGGTGTTGACCAGCGTGACCTGGTCGTTGACCAGCTGCGCCAGGTCCTTGTCGCCGGTGGACACCACCGTGCGCACGCCCTGCTCCGTGGCCTGGCGCGACAGCGTGCCGATCACGTCGTCGGCCTCCACGCCGTCCACCACCACGATCGGCCAGCCCATGGCGCGCACGGCCTCATGGATCGGCTCGATCTGGCGCGCCAGGTCTTCCGGCATCGACGGGCGATGTTCCTTGTAGGCCGGATACATGTCGTCGCGGAAGGTCTTGCCCTTTGCATCGAACACGCAGGCGCTATACTCTGCCGGGTAGTCGTTGCGCAACTTGCGCAGCATGTTGATCATGCCGTAGATTGCCCCTGTGGGCAGACCCTCCCCATTCCTCAGGTCCGGCAGAGCGTGATAAGCGCGATACAGATAGCTCGATCCGTCGACGAGCAAGAGTGTTTTTGGACTATCCGACATTCCCATGGACTCAAAATTGACTGGTGCCGCTGCAGGCGGTGCCTCGACCGCCCCCCTTGCTGACCCGGATGTTTCCGACATTTCCGGCGATACCGTGCAACCCCCGCCGGAGGCTGCTTCCGAGCACGCCGCGGCCATCGCCGCGGCGGCCGATGCTGCTGCCGCGGGCCATCCGCCCGAAGTTGCTGCTGAAAAGGCCGCTGCTGCGGCCGCGCGCGCCAATCCGCGCAAGATGATCCCCAGCCTGCGTGCGCTGGCCGACGAAGACCGCGCTACCGCAAAGAAGGCGCGCGCCTCGTGGCAAATGTTCACGATTATGGCAGAGTTCATCGAGGCCACCGAGTACCTCTCCGAGATCCGCCCGGCCGTGTCGATCTACGGCAGCGCGCGCCTGCGCGAGGATTCGCCGTACTACCAGCGCACCATCGAGATCGCCCGGCTGTTTTCGGACGCCGGCTTTGCCGTGATCTCGGGCGGCGGCCCGGGCATCATGGAAGCGGCCAACAAGGGCGCGCACGCCGGCAAGTCCGCCAGCGTCGGCCTGAACATCGAACTGCCGCACGAGCAGCAGGGCAATCCGTACCAGGACATTGCCATGCGCTTTCGCCACTTCTTCACGCGCAAGGTCACCTTCGTCAAGAATTCGGACGCCTTCATCGTGATGCCGGGCGGCTTCGGCACGCTCGACGAACTGGCCGAGGTGCTGACGCTGGTGCAGACCGGCAAGTCGCGCTCGGTGCCGGTGGTCATGTTCGGCAGCCGCTTCTGGAAGGGCCTGCTGGACTGGTTCCGCTTCACGCTGCTGCCGATGGGCCTGATCGCCGAGCACGACCTGGACCTGATGAAGATCGTCGACGAGCCGCACGAAGTGCTGGAAGCGGTCTACGACTACTACGAGCAGCGCGGCGGCGACAAGCCGATCCCGCCCAAGGAAGAGATGTTCTACCTCTAAGGCATGGGACGCCAGGCGCGCGGCGCCAAGCCACGTACCCGGCACCCGGCGCCCGTTGCGCAGGTGCCCCCCGGGGCACGGCGGCGGCCTGCGCACGGCAGGAATTGCTAGAATGGAACCTGTCCGTCTGCCAAGCCCGGCGCCGCCGGGTTGCAGTCCAACCGCCGCATGCCGCGGCGCTGCGCGCAAGCTGCGCCGCAGCCCCGCACAGGAGCACCTGATGACCTCCCCCTCCACCGCCCGCTCGGTCCGGCCCACGCGGTCTTCCGCCGTGGCCGGCGAGCCTGAATCGCCTGCCAGGCGGTCCGTGTCCAGCCTCGCCGCCGTGGCGGCGGCCGCGCTGGCGCTGGCTTCCGGCTGGGCCGTCGCGCAGGAAAGCAATGCGCTGACGCAGCAGGAACTGAACCAGATCAACAACCAGCCGATCGCCCCGGCGGCCAAGTCGCAACTGAACCAGCCGCGCCAGCCGAGCTTCCAGCTCAATGAACGCGATGGCACCCAAGTGCGCGAGTACCGCGACAAGGGACGGGCCACCGATATCCAGGTCAAATCGGGTTTCGGCACCAAGTACGAGATGAGCAAGCCGGAAGACAGCTCGCCCAAGATCCGCGAGCACGATGTCAACCGCGTGCCTTCGGTCAACCTGAAGTTCTGACCTCGCTTGCCCACGGCCTGGCGTAAGCCCCAGGCCGCGCCGGCCCTCCGGCAGTGTCATGCCGCGGCGGCGGCCCGGACTTTGTCCGAAACTGGTGCCCGCCGCTTTCCGATTCGCTTCACACAACGAGTATGGCCGTATTCACCACGGTCTCGCAGGACGAGATCGCCCACTGGCTGCTGGATTTCAACCTTGGCGAAGTGCGCGAGCTGCGCGGCATCGCCTCGGGCATCGAGAACAGCAATTTCTTCCTCACCATGGAGCACGATGGCCAGACGCGCCAGTACGTGCTGACCATTTTCGAGCGGCTCACGTTCGCGCAGCTGCCCTACTACCTGCACCTGATGGCGCACCTGGCCGAGCGCGGCATCCGCGTGCCCGCGCCGATCCCGGCGCGCGACGGCGAGATCCTGCGCCCGCTCAAGGGCAAGCCTGCCACCATCGTCACGCGCCTGCCCGGGGCGTCGCAGCTGGCGCCCGACGCGCAGCACTGCGCTGAAGTGGGCGACATGCTGGCACGCATGCACCTGGCCGGCCAGGACTATGCGCGCCAGCAGCCCAACCTGCGCAGCCTGCCCTGGTGGCAACAGACCGAGCCTGAGATCCTGCCCTTCCTGGATGCCGGCCAGCGCGGGCTGCTGCAGCAGGAGATCGCCCACCAGGCCGCCTTCTTCGCCAGCGCGGACTACGCCGGCCTGGGCGCAGGCCCGTGCCACTGCGACCTGTTCCGCGACAACGCGCTGTTCGAGGAAGACGGCAGCGGACGCCACCGCCTGGGCGGCTTTTTCGACTTCTACTTCGCCGGCAACGACAAGTGGCTGTTCGATGTGGCGGTCACCGTCAACGACTGGTGCATCGACCTGGCCAGCGGCGAACTCGACCCCGCGCGCACGCAGGCCCTGCTGCGGGCTTATCATGCCGTGAGGCCGCTGACCGCCACCGAGGCCGCGCACTGGCAGGACATGCTGCGCGCGGGTGCGCTGCGCTTCTGGGTGTCGCGACTGTGGGACTTCTACCTGCCGCGCGAGGCCGACATGCTGCAACCGCACGACCCAACCCATTTCGAACGCATCCTGCGCCGGCGCATCGGCGCGGACCCTGCAAGCGCCCCGCTCCCCTGGATCTGATCCGTATGCAACTACTGGAAGTCCCTGCCAAGGAAGGTTACACCTGGTTCCGCCAGGGCATCTGGCTGTTCCGCAAGAACCCGCTGACCTTCCTGATGCTGCTGTTCGTCTACCTGATCGCCGCGCAGCTGGCCATCGTGGTGCCGCTGATCGGCATCATCGCGCTGCTGGTGGTCACCCCCGGCCTGTCGGTCGGCGTGATGACCGCATGCCGCGACGTGATCCAGAACAAGCGGGTGATGCCCACCGTGCTGCTGGCGGGTTTCCGCGCCAACGGCAAGGAAGCCACGCGCAACCTGCTGGTACTGGGCGGCATCTACGCCGGGCTGGTGTTCGTGCTGGGGCTGATCGCCGGCTCGGTGGTCGACATGAGCGCGCTGGTGCCGATCGTGCTGAAGGAAGAAGCGCCGACCGCCGAAGCGGTGCGCCAGCTCTACTACGCCATGCTGATCGGCGCGCTGCTGTACACGCCGATCGCGATGATGTTCTGGTTCGCGCCGCTGCTGGCGGCCTGGCACGGCGTGTCGCCGGTCAAGGCGCTGTTCTTCAGCTGGACCGCGTGCTGGCGCAACCGCGGCGCGTTCTTCACCTACGCGGTGCTGTTCGCGATGCTGCTGGTGGCGATCCCGTTCTTCCTGGAGGCGGTGTTCAGCGCCTTCGGCGCGGAGACGGTGCTGTCGTTCCTGGTCACGCCGTATTCGCTGCTGATGCTGGCGATCCTGTACTGCTCGTTCTATGCGACGTACCGGGGCTGCTTCAACGTGACGCCGCCGGGGGTGGACCCGGCCGCGCCGGCAGCGCCGGGCGCTTGAACAGGCAAAAAAACCGGCAGCGTGCCGGTTTTTTTGCCTCAATCGATCAAGGCCCGCGCTTGCCTCTCGCGTCACGGGCTATTCGCAGAACGTCTTCACCATCTCGTCCGCTGCCAGGCGCAAGTCCGGCACGAATCCCATCAGCTGGTCCATCGTCATGCGCGCCATTGGCACCTGCACGGCAATCGCCGCGCAGGCGCGGGTCCGGTTGCGCATCACCGGCACCGCGACCGCGATCATGCCTTCCAGGTTTTCCTGATTGTTGACCCCCAGGCGCCGCTGCCGCGTCTCGGCCAGTTCCGCGTGCAAGGCCTCGGCATTGGTGATGGTGTGCGCCGAGTGCGCGCGCAGCGGCAGGCTGGCAACCAGGCGCTGGCGCTGCGCGCTCGGCAGGAACGCCAGCAGCAGCTTGCCGCTGGCGGTGCAGTGCAGCGGCACCCGCGAGCCCGGCTGCAGGTGCATGCGCAGCGGCCATTGCGTTTCCACGCGGTCCAGGTAGACCACGTCGTCACCGGACAGCATGGTCAGGTTGCAGGTCTCACCAATCTTGTCGACCAGTTGCTGCAGGATCGCATGGCGCGCCGCCGCCGGACCTGCCTGCATCAGCACATTGACGGCCAGCTGCCGCACGCGCGATGAGCACTCGTAGTGGCGGTTGCCAGCCGTGCGCGACACCAGCCACGTGCTTTCCAGCTGCTTGAGGATGCGGTGGACGGTCTGCTTCGGCAACTCGATCGCCTGCACGATGGCCGCCAGCGACAGGGGTCCGTCGGCCGCGGACAGGATCTCGAGAATGCGGAAGGCGCGCACCGCGGCGGCATTCGAGTGATTGCTCATGGATCAAATTTAAAGGATTCCGGGACGCATGGCCGTCCCGAAAATTGAATTCTGGATCGCACCCCAGCTGCGCGCTCGCGAAAGCGCACAAATTGGGACGGCCTGTCTGCCCCGCTTCACTAGATTCGATCCAGGGCCGCCGATGGTGCCGCGAAGTGCACGACAAAGCGCGGCGGCCCTAACCGTCCAAACCGCGGAGTCGAATCCATGAGTGTGCAAATACTGCATCGCCGGCAGTCCAACAATTCCGATTTGCCCCTACCGACGGCATCCCTGCCCACGCAGCCAGCGCAAGCCGCGGCCGAAGCCGTCGCTGCGGTCGTGGCCCGGGCCAGGCAGGCGCAGCGCGAGTTCGCGCGTGCCGACCAGGCCACCGTCGACACGGCAGTCGCCGCTGCGGCGTGGGCCATCATGGAGCCCGCGCGCAACCGCCAGCTGGCCGAGCGTGCCGTCGCCGACACCGGCCTGGGCAATGTCGACGACAAGATTCGCAAGAACCACCGCAAGACCCTGGGCCTGTTGCGCGACCTGCATGGCCGCAAGACGGTGGGCGTGATCGCACAGGATGCGGCAGCCGGCATCACCGAGATCGCGCGGCCCGTGGGCGTGGTGGCGGCCATCACCCCATCGACCAATCCCGCGGCCACGCCGGCCAACAAGATCATCAACGCGCTCAAGTGCGGCAACAGCGTGATCGTGGCGCCGTCGCCGAAGGGGCAGGACACCTGCGCGCTGCTGCTGTCGTTCATCCACGCCGAGTTTGCCCGCGCCGGCCTGCCCGCCGACCTGGTCCAGATGCTGCCCGCGCCGGTCTCGAAGGCCGCGACGGCAGAGCTCATGCGGCAGGCTGACCTGGTGGTCGCGACCGGCTCGCAGGCCAACGTGCGCATGGCCTACACGTGCGGCACGCCGGCTTTCGGCGTGGGCGCCGGCAATGTGGCATCGATCATCGACGCCAGCGCCGCGCTGGATGACGCGGCCGCCAAGGTGGTGCGCTCCAAGACCTTCGACAACGCCACCAGTTGCTCGTCGGAGAACAGCCTGGTCGTGCTCGACGCCGTCTACACGCCCATGCTCGACGCCCTGGCGGCGGTCGGCGGCGTGCTGCTCACGGCTTCGGAGAAAGCGCGGCTGCAGGCGCTGATGTGGCGCGACGGCAAGCTCGCCGGCACCTTCACGGGACAGAGCGCGGCCCGCATTGCCGAACTCGCCGGGCTGGAACGCGTGCGCGCGCTGCGGCCCGCGATGCTGCTGGTGGAAGAAGCCGGCGTCGGCAGCGACTACCCCTTCTCCGGCGAAAAGCTCTCGCCCGTGCTGACGCTCTACCGCGCCGCCGACTTCGCGGCGGCGGTCGAGCGCGTGGCGAGCCTGTACGCCTATATGGGCGCCGGGCATTCGGTCAGCCTGCATTCGTCCAACCCGCGTCATGCGCTGCAGCTCGGGCAGGAACTGCCGGTGGCGCGCGTGATCGTGAACCAGGCGCATTGCTTCGCCACCGGCGGGAATTTCGACAACGGCCTGCCGTTCTCGCTGTCGATGGGCTGCGGCACCTGGGGCGGCAACAACTTCTCGGACAACCTCGGCTGGCGCCAATTCCTGAACATCACCCGCATCGCCGTGCCCATCGCCGAGCACGTGCCCGATGAAGCGGACCTGCTGGGCGATTACTTCGCGAGGGTCGGCAAATGAACGCGCGCACGGAACCCGAAGTGTTCGACACGCTTGCCGCGCTGATGGCCGTGCGTGCCGCGCAGTGGCCCGACAAGCCCTACCTGTTGTCCCCGGACAGTGGCCATGCGCTCACGTTCGGCGCGCTGGCGGCCGACGCCGGCATGCTCGGCCGCCGCTATGCGGCAGCCGGCCTGGGCAGCGGGCAGACGGTGTCGGTGTATCTGCCCAACGGCGAGCAGACCGCGCGGCTCCTGCTCGGCACCATGGCTAGCGGGCTGGTCGTCAACCCGATCAACCTGCTGTGCCAGCCAGCGCAGCTGCGCTACATCCTTGCGCATTCGGATACCCGGCTGGTCTTCACCTGGCCCGACGGAGAAGCCGCCATCCGCGAGGCCCTGCGCGAGACCGGGCTGGACGTGCCGGTGATCGTCACCGCGCCCGACGCCAACAGCCTGCCGGCACTGCCCGCCACGCATGACGCTGCGTCGCCACTGCCCCCACCCCAGCCGGACGCGCCCGCGCTGCTCATGTACACGTCCGGCACCACCGGCACGCCCAAAGGCGTGCTGCTGACGCAGCGCAACCTGATGGCCAATGGCGCCAACGTCAGCCGCGAGCACTGCCTCGGGCCGGCCGACCGGGTGCTGGCGACGCTGCCGCTGTACCACATCAATGGCCTGGTCGTGACCGCGATCGCGCCGCTGGTGCATAGCGGCTCGGTGGTGATGCCGATGCGCTTTTCCGCCGGCGCGTTCTGGCAGGACAGCGCGCGCCACCGCTGCACCTGGCTGAACGTGGTGCCGACCATCATCGCCTACCTGCTGAACGATCCGCACGGCCAGGCCCCGGCCGGCGTGCGCTTCTGCCGCTCGGCCTCGGCGGCGCTGCCGCCCGAGCATCACCGCGCCTTCGAGGCGCGCTTCGGCATCGGCGTGATCGAGACCATGGGCATGACCGAGACTGCCGCACCGGCGTTCAGCAATCCGCTCGACCCGGGCCGGCGGCGCATCGGCAGCATCGGCCAGCCTTCTGGCACGCGCGCACGCGTGCTCGGTCGCGACGGCAAGCCGGTGCCTGACGGACAGGTCGGCGAGATCGTGCTGCAGGGCGAGAGCGTGATGGCGGGCTACTACAAGGCGCCGGACATCACGCGCGAGGCCTTTACGCACGACGGCTGGCTGCGCACGGGCGACCTCGGCTACCGCGACGCCGATGGCTATTTCTACATCACCGGGCGCGCCAAGGAACTGATCATCAAGGGCGGCGAGAACATCGCCCCGCGCGAGATCGACGAGGCGCTGCTGCGCCATCCGGCCGTGCTCGAAGCCGCGGCGGTCGGCGTGCCGGACCCGGCCTACGGGCAGGAGATCGTCGCCTACGTGGTCATGCGCGAGGCCGCGCACTGCGACGACGCGGCGCTGCGCGCGCATTGCCTGCGCGAGCTGGGCCGCTACAAGACGCCGAAGGAGTTCCGCTTTATCGCCGAGCTGCCGCGCGGCCCGTCCGGCAAGGTGCAGCGGCTGAAGCTGCTCGACCACGTCTGAACCTTCCCTCCCTTTCCACAACCCTAGCCAAGGAGCCTGCCCGACCAGAATCCACCAGACCAGGAGACACGACTCAAGACTGCAGACAGATTGCTCAAGGACGGGGCAGCGCGGCCGGCGCCGCGCCCCCGGCGCGCCGCAAGCGCATGGCTACGGACCGTGCGCCGGCCGCCGCCCCGTCAACACCACGCGCGTGCCGCGCATAGGAGGTGGTTATGAAGCAACGCATCAAGACCCGGCACATGATCCTGGGCGTCATGTGCCTGATGTATTTCATCGCCTATATCGACCGCGTCAACATCTCGGTCGCCGCCCCCCTGATCCGCGAGGAAATGGGGCTGACCACATCGCAGCTGGGGCTGGTGTTCTCGGCCTTTGCCTACCCCTATGCCGCCATGCAGATCCTCGGCGGCTGGATGGCCGACAAGTTCGGGCCCAAGAAGGTGCTGATCGTGCTGTCACTGATCTGGGGCGTGGCCACCGTGCTGACCGGCTTCGCGGGCAGCGTGCTGATGCTGGTGGTGTTGCGCTTCGTGCTGGGAATCGGCGAAGGCGGTGCATTCCCGACCGCGACGCGCGCCTTCACCTACTGGATGCCGGTGGCGGAGCGCGGTTTCGCGCAGGGCATCACCCACAGCTTCGCGCGGCTGGGCGGTGCGATCACGCCGCCGATCGTGCTGGTCATCGTGGCCGCCGCCGGCTGGCGCGAAGCCTTCATCGTGCTGGGCGCGGTCAGCCTCGGCTGGACCTTGCTGTACGCCTTCTTTTTCAAGGATTCGCCCGACAAACACCGCCGCGTGACGGCGCAGGAGCTGCAGGAAATCGGCTACCGGCGCGGCGATAGCCAGCAGGCAGCCAAGGTGGCCACGCCGTGGCGGCGCCTGTTCCGGCGCATGTGGCTGGTGACCTTCGTCGACTTCTGCTACGGCTGGTCGCTGTGGGTCTACCTGACGTGGTTGCCCTCGTACCTGAAGGAGGCGCGCGGCTTCGACCTGAAGCAGCTGGCCTTGTTCACGGCATTGCCACTGATGGCGGGCGTGGTCGGAGACACGCTCGGCGGCGTGCTGTCGGACCGCATCTACCGGCGCACCGGCAACCTGCGCCTGGCGCGCGGTTCGATCCTGTTCGTGGGGCTGGCCGGCTCGCTGATGTTCATCGTGCCGATGACCTCTACGGGCGATGCCGTCAACGCCGTGATCCTGCTGTCGCTGTCGTTCTTCTTCCTGGAGCTGACCAACGCGGTGCTGTGGAGCCTGCCGCTGGACATCGCCGGCAAGTACGCCGGCACCGCGGGCGGCATGATGAACACCGGCTTCGGCGTAGCCGGCATGGTGTCGCCGGTGGTATTCGGCTACCTGATCGAGCGGACCGGCAGCTATGACCTGCCGTTCATGATCTCGGCGGCGCTGCTCGGGGTTGGCGCGCTGGCCTCGCTGTTCATCAATCCGCTGCTGACGGTGGACAGCCCCGACGAAAAGGCTGGCGAGGTCCGCCACGCCCTGCCCTGAGCCGCCCGGGGCGCGGCATGGCGCGCAGCGAAGCCGGACCCGCTCAGTCGATCGCGTCCAGCTTCGCCACCGACAGCGCCAGCCACTTGGCGCCGTTGCGCTTGAAGTTGATATTGGCGCGTGCGTCCGTGCCTTCGCCTTCCAGCGCGGTGATCACGCCTTCGCCAAACTTGTTGTGGAACACCGACTGCCCCACCCGGAAGCCGGTGCCGGCCTCGCGCTTGGCATCGGCATAGCCATTGCCGTTGTCCATGCCGCCGGTGGGGCGCGTGCCGGTATAGGGCACGTCCTCGGGCTTGCGGAACCAGTCGCGGCCCCAGGCGCTGTCGCGCTCCTGGCGGCGCACGCCGCCGTAGCCCTGCGCCGGCGGCGTCAGCCACTTGAGCGAGGCCTCGGGCAGTTCCTCGAAGAAGCGTGAGCGCACGTGGTAGCGGGTCTGGCCGTGCAGCATGCGGCTTTGCGCGAACGACATGTAGAGCCGCTTGCGCGCACGCGTGATCGCCACGTACATCAGGCGGCGCTCTTCTTCCACGCCGTCCGGGTCCATCATGCTGTTCTCGTGCGGGAACAGGCCCTCTTCCATCCCGGTGATGAAGACCACGTCGAATTCCAGCCCCTTGGCCGCGTGCACGGTCATCATCTGCACCGCGTCCTGGCCGGCCTGGGCCTGGTTGTCGCCGGCTTCCAGCGAGGCATGGGTCAGGAACGCGACCAGCGGCGTCATCACCACCGGCAGCGCTTCCGGATCCAGCACCTGCTGGGCCTGGTCGCCGTCGGCCAGTGCCGGGGCGGCGGGGCTGCGGTCAACCGGAATCACCGCGGCCAGCGCTTCCAGGCCGTAGCCTTCCTCGACCACGAAGGCCTGCGCGGCGGTCACCAGTTCCTGCAAGTTCTCGATGCGGTCCTGGCCTTCCTTCTCGCCCTGGTAGTGGGTGATCAGGCCGCTGTGGTTGATCACGTACTCGACGGTCTCGGCCAACGTCATGCGGCGGGTATCGTCGCGCATCTTCTCGACCAGGCGCGTAAAGGCCGCCAGCTTGCTGCCGGCCGCGCCGGGCACGTAGGCCACCGCCTCGGCCAGCGCGCAGTCGTACTGGCGCGCCATGTCCTGCAGCACTTCCAGCGAGCGCGCGCCGATGCCGCGCGCCGGGAAGTTGACCACGCGGCCAAAGGCGGCATCGTTGCGCGGATTCTCCAGCAGCTGCATGTAGGCCAGCGCGTGCTTGATTTCGGCGCGCTCAAAGAAGCGCAGGCCGCCATAGACGCGGTACGCGATGCCGGCCGAGAACAGCGCATGTTCGATCACGCGCGACTGCGCGTTGCTGCGGTACAGGATGGCGATCTCGGCGCGGCTGGCGCCCTGCGCGATCTGGTCGCGGATCTCCTCGATGATCCAGGCGGCTTCCTGGCCGTCAGAGCCGCCCTGGAACACCCGCACCGGCTCGCCATGGCCGGCGTCGGTGCGCAGGTTCTTGCCCAGGCGGCGCGCGTTGTGCGAGATCAGGTGGTTGGCCGAATCCAGGATATGCCCGTGCGAGCGGTAGTTCTGCTCCAGCTTGATCAGCCGGCGCACGCGGAACTCGTGCTCGAAGTCGCGCATATTGCCGACGTTGGCGCCGCGGAACGCATAGATGCTCTGGTCGTCGTCGCCGACGGCAAAGACTGCGGCCGGGTTCAGCGTGCCGTAGCCGGCCAGCAGCTTGAGCCACTGGTACTGCAGCACGTTGGTGTCCTGGAACTCGTCGACCAGCACGTGGCGGAAGCGGTGCTGGTAGTGCTGGCGGATGGCGTCGTTGTAGCGCAGCAGCTCGTAGCAGCGCAGCAGCAGCTCGGCAAAGTCGACCACGCCCTCGCGCTGGCACTGCAGGTCGTAGGCCGCATAGAGGTCGACAAAGCGCTTGTTGAAGTCGTCGTTGGCCTCGACGTCGGCCGGGCGCAGGCCCTGCTCCTTGGCATTGTTGATGAAGTACTGCAGGTTCTTGGCCGGGTACTTCTCATCGTCGACGTTGAGCGACTTGAGCAGCCGCTTGAGCGCCGAAAGCTGGTCCTGGCTGTCCAGGATGGCAAAGGTCTGGGGCAGGCCGGCGTCGCGGAAATGCGCGCGCAGCATGCGGTTGCACAGGCCGTGGAAGGTGCCGATCCACATGCCGCGGGTGTTGATCGGCAGCATCGACGACAGCCGCGTCTGCATTTCCTTGGCGGCCTTGTTGGTAAAGGTCACCGCCAGGATGCCCGCCGGTGAGACCCGGCCGTTCTGGATCAGCCAGGCGATGCGCGTGGTCAGCACGCGGGTCTTGCCGCTGCCCGCGCCCGCCAGGATCAGCGCCGGCTCGTCAGGCAGGGTGACGGCGGCTAGTTGTTCGGCGTTCAGGTTGGCAAGCAGGTCGGACATCGGATGAGCCTTGTGGATTGACGGCAATTATACCGGCGGGCCCTGTCGCGCAAGTCACATCCGGCGGGGCCGGATGGCCAGGAAATAGGCACCAGCCTGCCACCCCCGTATAATTTAACGTTTTACTGGCGCAATGCCGGCCGCCGACGGCCGCCGCCGCGCCAGGCGCAGGCCGAAGCACCCTGCGACGACCCCCGACGCCAATATCCACATCCCAGCATGACCGCCCAAGACCAGTCCCTCGCCAAAAGCTTCGAACCCGCCGCCATCGAGGCGAAATGGGGCCCCGAGTGGGAGAAGCGCGGCATCGCCCAGCCGACCTTCGACCCTGCCCGCCCGGACTTTGCGATCCAGCTGCCGCCGCCCAATGTGACCGGCACGCTGCATATGGGCCACGCGTTCAACCAGACCATCATGGATGGCCTGGCGCGCCATGCGCGCATGAGCGGCGCCAATACGCTGTGGGTGCCGGGCACCGACCACGCCGGCATCGCCACCCAGATCGTGGTGGAGCGCCAGCTCGAGTCGCAGGGCGTGTCGCGCCATGAGCTGGGTCGCGAGAAATTCACCGAGAAGGTCTGGGCCTGGAAGGAAGAGTCGGGCTCGACCATCACCCGCCAGGTGCGGCGCATGGGCGCTTCGATCGACTGGAGCCGCGAGTACTTCACGATGTCGCCCGAGATGTCGAAGGCGGTCACCGAAGCCTTCGTGCGTCTGCACGAACAGGGCCTGATCTACCGCGGCAAGCGCCTGGTCAACTGGGACCCGGTGCTGGGCACCGCGGTGTCGGACCTGGAGGTCGACAGCGTCGAGGAAGAAGGCTCGCTGTGGCATATCCACTATCCGCTGGTCGAGGCTGACACCAAGGGCGGCCTGACCCACCTGACCGTGGCCACCACCCGCCCCGAAACCATGCTGGGCGACGTGGCCGTGATGGTCCACCCGGAAGACGAGCGCTATGCGCACCTGATCGGCAAGTTCGTGCATCTGCCGCTGACCGAGCGCCAGATCCCGGTGATTGCCGACGAATACGTCGACCGCGAGTTCGGCACCGGCGTGGTCAAGGTGACCCCGGGCCATGACTTCAACGACTATGCGGTGGGCCAGCGCCACAACCTGCCGCAGCTGTCGATCCTGACGCTGGACGCGAAGATCGTTGCCGACGCCCCCGCCGCCTACGCCGGCCTGGACCGCTTCGACGCGCGCAAGGCCATCGTCGAGGACCTGGACAAGCGCGGCCTGCTGGCCGAGGTCAAGAAGCACAAGCTGATGACCCCGCGCAGCGAGCGCACCGGCAGCGCGATCGAGCCGATGCTGACCGACCAGTGGTTCGTCGCCATGAGCAAGCCGGCGCCGGAAGGCACCTTCTACCCGGGCCGCTCGATCGCCGAGGTGGCGCTGGAAGCCGTGCAGAGCGGCGAGATCAAGCTGGTGCCGGAAAACTGGATCAGCACCTACAACCAGTGGCTGGGAAATATCCAGGACTGGTGCATCTCGCGCCAGCTGTGGTGGGGCCACCAGATCCCGGCGTGGTACGACGATGCCGGCAACTGCTTTGTCGGCCGCACCGAAGACGAAGCGCTGGCCAAGGCAAGGGCCGCCGGCAGCACCGGCAGCCTGCGCCGCGAGGAAGACGTGCTCGACACCTGGTTCTCGTCGGCGCTGGTGCCGTTCTCCTCGCTGGGCTGGCCGGGAGAAACGCCCGAGATGCATCACTTCCTGCCGTCGTCGGTGCTGGTGACCGGCTACGACATCATCTTCTTCTGGGTGGCGCGCATGGTCATGATGACCAAGCACTTCATCGGCAAGGTGCCCTTCCATACCGTCTACGTGCACGGCCTGGTGCGCGATTCGGAAGGCAAGAAGATGAGCAAGTCCGAGGGCAACACGCTGGACCCGGTGGACCTGATCGACGGCATCGACCTCGACACGCTGCTGCAGAAGCGCACCACCGGCCTGCGCCGCCCCAAGGACGCGCCCAAGATCGAGAAGAAGACGAAAAAGGAATTCCCCGAGGGCATTCCCGCCTTCGGCGCCGACGCGCTGCGCTTCACCTTCGCGTCGCTGGCCACGCTGGGCCGCAACGTCAACTTCGATACCGGCCGCTGCGAGGGCTACCGCAACTTCTGCAACAAGCTGTGGAACGCGACCCGCTTCGTGCTGATGAACACCGAGGGCCATGACTGCGGCATGGGCCCGTGCAACCACGACTGCGGCCCGGACGGCTATCTGGATTTCTCGCAGGCCGACCGCTGGATCGTGTCGCTGCTGCAGCGCGTGGAAGCCGAGGTCGAGAAGGGCTTTGCCGAATACCGCTTCGACAATATCGCCAACGCGATCTACAAGTTCGTCTGGGACGAATACTGCGACTGGTACCTGGAGCTGGCCAAGGTGCAGATCCAGAACGGCACCGAGGCCCAACAGCGCGCCACGCGGCGCACTCTGCTGCGCGTGCTCGAGACCGTGCTGCGCCTGGCGCATCCGATCATCCCGTTCATCACCGAAGAGCTGTGGCAGAAGGTGGCCCCGCTGGCCGGCCGCGCCAAGGGTGATGGCTCCGAAACCATTGCGCTGCAGCCCTACCCGCTGCCGGCGGTCGCCAAGATCGACGAGCAAGCCGAGCAATGGGTTGCGCGCCTGAAGGAAGTGATCGATGCCTGCCGCAACCTGCGCGGCGAGATGAACATCTCGCCGGCCCAGCGCATCCCGCTCTATGCCGAGGGCGACAGCGCCTTCCTGAAGGCGGCTAGCGCACATATCCAGGCACTGGCGAAACTTTCCGAGGTGCGCGTCTTCGAAGATGAAGCTGCCCTGCAGGCTGAAGGCGCCGGCGCGCCGGTCGCCATTGCCGGGGGCAACCACCTGCTGCTGAAGATCGAGATCGATGCCGCCGCCGAGCGCGTGCGCCTGTCGAAGGAAGTCGAGCGAATCGGTGGCGAAATCGGCAAGTGCCGCGCCAAGCTGTCCAACGAGAGCTTTGTCGCCAAGGCACCGCCTGCCGTGGTGGCGCAAGAGACGCAGCGCCTGGCTGATTTCGAGCAGACGCTGGCCAAGCTGCAGGGCCAGCTGCAGCGGCTGCCGGCCTGACGGCACGGCGGCCGCATTCACGCCCCTGCCTGCCGGGGGTTCTGTCCGGCTTCGTCAGACAGAACCGGACAGACGGCGCCCGCAATGGCTGGCAGGGTTATGGACTGGAATCTGAGAGGTACACCTGATATGGAAAATCGCGTCACCAAGGCTGTGTTCCCGGTTGCGGGCCTGGGCACTCGCTTCCTGCCGGCCACCAAGGCCAGCCCCAAGGAAATGCTTCCGGTGGTGGACAAGCCGCTGATCCAGTACGCCGTGGAAGAAGCCATGGCCGCCGGCATTACCGAGATGATCTTTGTCACCGGCCGCTCCAAGCGCGCCATCGAGGACCATTTCGACAAGGCCTACGAGCTGGAAGTGGAGCTTGAGGCCAAGAACAAGCAGGCGCTGCTGGACGTGGTGCGCTCGATCAAGCCCGCCAACGTGGAGTGCTTCTATGTGCGCCAGCCCGAAGCGCTGGGCCTGGGCCATGCGGTGCTGTGCGCGGCCAAGCTGGTCGGCGACACCCCCTTCGCGGTGATGCTGGCCGATGACCTGATCGACGGCAACCCGCCGGTGATGAAGCAGATGGTGGATACCTTCAACCACTACAACTGCTCGGTGCTGGGCGTCGAGGAGATCACGCCGGAGCAAAGCCGCTCCTACGGCGTGATCGACGGCCGCGAGTGGGATGCGGACGTGATCAAGGTCTCGGGCATCATCGAGAAGCCGGCACCGGAAGATGCCCCGTCCAACCTGGGCGTGGTTGGCCGCTACATCCTGACCCCGCGCATCTTCGAACACCTGCGTGACCTGAAGCCGGGCGCCGGCGGCGAGCTGCAGCTGACCGACGCGATCCAGTCGCTGCTGGGTCAGGAGCAGGTGCTGGCCTACCGCTACCAGGGCCGCCGCTATGACTGCGGCAGCAAGCTGGGCTACTTGAAGGCGACCGTTGAATTTGCCTTGAAGCACCCGGAAGTCGGGGCTGACTTCAGCGCCTACCTGGAATCGCGCGAGCACCTGACCGGCATCGGCAGCTGATCGCGCTGGCCCTGCAAACAAGGAAAAAGCCGCTTTCGAGCGGCTTTTTCCTTGTGCAGTCCCGCCAGGTGCGGGAGCCGTATGCCGGTCAGCGGCGGCGCATGTAGAACACAAACACCTTGTCCACTTCCGAGTGCGACAGCAGCTCATTGCCGGTCTGCTTGGCAAAGGCCTGGAAATCGCGCGTGGCGCCGGGATCGGTGGCCAGCACCTTGAGCACGTCGCCGCTGGCCATGTCGGCCAGGGCCTTCTTGGTGCGCAGGATCGGCAGCGGGCAGTTCAGGCCGCGCGCATCCACTTCTTTCTGGAACTCCATTCGTCTCTTCCTTCGATTCTGGGGGCTGGGCGGCTGGCCGGAGGCCAGCCTCACCACCGGTATTGTAGCGAACCCCCGACCAGGCTGAAGTCGTGCGGGCGGCGCGGGTCGGGAATGTCGGCGCCGGTCTGGCGGTCGAAGAAGCGCACCGGATAGCCGCGCGCGGCCAGCCAGTCGGCCACCGCGAAGCCGGTGCCGGCCGACCAGACGCGCACATCCTCCGGCGCCACCAGCTTGTAGTCGGCCAGCTCCTCGGACAGCGCCACGGTGCCGGTCGCCTTGACGTGGTAGGCGATGATCAGCTCGTTCTTGCGCATGAACTCGTAGACGCCGATCAGCGACACCGACTCGGTATCGAGGTTGGTCTCTTCCTTCAGTTCGCGCGCCACGCCCAGCTCGGGCGGCTCGTCGCGCTCCAGGAAGCCCGTCACCAGCGCGAACATGGTCTCCGGCCAGGCGGCATTGCGCGCCAGCAGCAGCTTGTCCTGATACTCCACCACCGCCGCCAGCACCGGCAGCGGGTTGTTCCAGTGCACGAAGCCACAGTCCTGCTGCACGCAGGCGTGGCGTTCGCGCCCGGACAGCGGCAGCACCTCCAGCGGCGCGCCGCACTGCGGGCAGAATCGGTATTGCATTTGGGGGCTCCTGAAGGGGTCTCGTCGTTATAGGTATGGGATGCCGGTCAGGCGCCGCACGCCGTGCGCATATCGGTGGCCAGCGCCTCAACCGTCTGCGGCTGCAGGTCCCATGAACACATGAAACGGCAGCCGCCAGCGCCGATAAAGGTATAGAAGCGCCAGCCCCTGGCGCGCAGCGCCTCGATCGCGGGCAGCGGCAGCTCGGCGAAAACGGCGTTGGACTGCGTCGGGAACATGATGCGAACGCCCGGAATATCGCTGATGCGCTGCTGCAGCAACTGCGCCATCGCATTGGCATGGCGCGCGTTGGCGAGCCATACGTCGTTCTCGAGCAAACCCAGCCACGGCGCGGAGATAAAGCGCATCTTCGACGCCAGCTGCCCGGCCTGCTTGACGCGGTAGGCAAAGTCCTCGGCCAGGCGGCGGTCGAAGAACACCACCGCCTCACCCACCGGCAGGCCGTTCTTGGTGCCGCCGAAGCACAGCACGTCGACGCCGGCGCGCCAGGTGATCTCGGACGGATGCACGCCCAGCGACGCCACCGCATTGGCAAAGCGCGCGCCATCCATATGCACGCGCAGCTGGCGGCGCTTGGCGATGGCGGCGATCGCGCGCACCTCTTCCACGCTGTAGACGGTGCCAACTTCAGTCGACTGCGTCAGCGACACCACCTTGGGCTTGGGGTAATGGATATCGGAGCGGCGCGTGACCAGCGCCTCGACCGCGTCCGGCGTGAGCTTCCCGTCGGCGCCGGGCGCGGTCAGCAGCTTGGAGCCGTTGGAGAAGAACTCCGGGCCGCCGCATTCATCGGTCTCGATATGCGCCAGCTCGTGGCAGATCACCGAGTGGTACGACTGGCACAGCGCCGACAGCGCCAGCGAGTTGGCCGCTGTGCCGTTGAACACGAAGAATACTTCGCAATCGGTCTGGAACAGCTCGCGGATACGGTCGCAGACCTTCTGCGTCCAGGTATCGTCGCCATAGGCCTGTTCGTGGCCGCTCGCGTTGGCTTCCAGGAAATACTTGAGCGATTCGGGGCAGAAGCCGGCGTAGTTGTCAGAGGCGAAGTGCTGCATGGTGTTCAGTGTGGGGCTGCGTGGAACCTTACTTCACTTCTTGTCGGCCCAAAGCTCGCCGCCGGTGGCCCAGTTCTCGCGCTTGATGTCGGTGATGATGATGTCGACGGCCGAGGCCGAGCAGCCCAGGGTTTCGCAGCTGACGCGGGTCACTTCCTCGACAAACTTGCGCTTCTGCTCGATGGTACGGCCCTCAAACATTTCGACGTGGAAAGTCGGCATGCAATGCTCCTTTGATGAATGTGGTTGAGTCGCGGCGGGAAACCAGTCCCGCTCAGTCCCGGTATGAAGGATCGATTCTATCCAGTTTGCGCAGCAGCGCGGGCCACTCCATCACGCCTTCGACGGCGCCGTTGTCGTAGAGCTGCTCAGAGGTCTTGTCCGCCACGGCCGCGCCGGGCTGCACCAGCGCACCGCCCGCCTGCGCGGCAATCTGGACCTCGCAGGCCTTGATCAGCGTCGCCATCAGCACATAGGCCTCGGCCACGGTGCGGCCCACCGTCAGCGTGCCGTGGTTGCGCAACAGCATGGCCGGATGCGCACCCAGCGATGCGGTCAGCCGCGCGCCTTCGGCCGGGGTGAAGGCCAGGCCCTCGTAGTCGTGATAGGCCATGCGGCCGTGGAAGCGCATCGCATGTTGCGACAGCGGCAACAGCCCGGCGGCCTGTGCCGATACGGCAATGCCGGCGGTGTTATGCAGGTGCATCACGCACATCGCGTCGGCGCGTGCCGCATGCACCGCGGCGTGCAGCGCAAAGCCGGTCACATTGACCGGATGCACGGTCTCGCCGACGACCTCGCCGCGGCCATTGATCTTGACCAGGTCGCTGGCGCGGATCTCGTCGAAGGCAAAACCGAAGGGATTGATCAGGAAGTGGCCGGGCTCGCCCGGCACCGTGGCGGAGATATGGGTGTAGATCAGGTCATCCCAGCCCTCGCGCGCGGCCAGGCGGTAGGCGGCGGCAAGGTCGACGCGCACGCGCTGTTCTTCGGCGGAAACGGGCTGGATGGGGGCACCCGCGGCACGCGCGGGCTGCAAGGCAAAAGACATGGGGTCGCTCCTGCGCCGCCCGGTCTCGCGTGCCGGGTACGGCCCCGGCCTTCTGTGCCGCGCCACGGGCTGCGCGCTGGGCGCGGCAGCCGCTCGCGTGGCGCGCCTGGCGGCAAAGGCAATACTTTAGCGCACCTTGCCGATCAGCTCCGGGCGGTCCCCGCCGGCCAGGCGCGGCGCATCCAGGCGAACACCAGCGCGCCGAGCAGCAGCGCCGCCGCCGCGCACGCCAGTGAACTGGCGAAGCCCCCGGTGCGTGCCACCAGCGCGGTCGCCAGCGGCGGCCCGGCGATCTGGCCCAAGCCGTAGGATGCCGTCATCAGGCCCATCAGCCGCGCCGCGTGCGGCCCCCACAGGCGCCGCGCCTCGCGCATCGCAAAGGCCACCAGCGCGGTGAACGGCAGCCCCGCCAGCAGGCTGCTCAGGGCAAAGCCGGCCACGGTGGGGAACACCACCGCGATCGCCACGCCCAGCGCCTGCATGCCGTACAGCAGCGTCAGCAGCTTGCGGTTGTCGTGCGCCATGCCGACCCGCGTGGCCAGGAACGCGCCCACCGCCACGCCCGCGCCGAAGATTGGCCAGAACAGGTCGGCCCAGACCGTGCCGGGCAGCGCCTCGCGCGCAATCACCGGCAGGAAGGTCGCGGTGATGATGTAGCCGAAGCCGGCCAGGCCGTAGGCAAAGGTCAGCGCCCAGGTCTGGGCATCGAGCCGCGCGGCGGCGGTATCGGCTGCCGCCTGGGACGGTGCAGCCGCTGCCGCCACCGCAGGCTCCGCGACGAAGATCCGCCAGACCGCCGCCACCAGCACCACCGCCAGCGCCGTGAAGGCGAGCCAGCCGTAGTCCGCGTTCCAGCCCGCGCCCACCATGCCGGATGCACCGAGCCCGGTGACGACAATGCCCAGCCCCGGCCCGCAGAAAATCAGCCCGGCGAGTTCCGGCTTGCCCAGTTCGGCCAGCCGCTGCAGGCACCAGCCCGAGGTGTAGACCAGCACCACTGCGCTGGCCACGCCTGCGGCGGCGCGCCACAGCGACCAGGCCGGCATGCCGCCCGGCAGGGCCATGCCCAGCGTCAGCAGCACCGTTGCGACCAGGCCCCAGCGCACCATGCGCACCGCGTCGGGCCGGATGAACATGCACACGGCGGCGCCGGCGAAGTAGCCAATGTAGTTGACCGTGGCCAGCCAGCCGCCCTGATGCAGCGTGACGGTGCCGTCATGCAGCATCATCGGCAGCAGCGGCGTGAAGGCAAAGCGGCCGATGCCCATCACCACCGCCAGCGACACCAAGCCGGCCATGGCTACCGCCACCGCGCCGGCTTCGCGCCGTGCCGACGCCCGGGTGGCCAGGCGCGCAGCGGCGGGGTGTTCAGGGTCGAGGCTGTGGGGGTTCGGCATGGCTGGGGCTGGCGGGGGCAGCGGTTGCATTGCGATGCCTGTATGCTACGCTGGCTTTATCATCCCCAAAAATGAATTATCAAGATGCCATGCATCTTGATAAGAGATGGATAGCCTCAGGAGTCCCGCATGGACCTTGCCGCCCTCGAAATCTTCCGCGCCGTCGTCGAAGCCGGCGGCATCACCCGTGCGGCCGAGCGGCTGCACCGGGTGCAGTCCAATGTCACCACGCGCATCCGCCAGCTGGAGCAATCGCTTGGGGTCGACCTGTTCGTGCGCGACGGCCGGCGCATGGTGCTGACGCCATCTGGGCAGACCCTGTTCGACTATGCCTGCCGCATCCTCAGCATGACCGAAGAGGCACGCCAGGCCGTGCTGCCGGCGCGGCCGCACGGCCGGCTGCGCATTGCCTCGATGGAGAGCACCGCCGCCAGCCGCCTGCCCAATGTGCTGGCCGCGTACCACCAGGCCTGGCCCGACGTGCAGCTGGAGCTGGTGACGCTGGCCACGCGCCAGGCGCTGGATGCGCTGGCACGCTTCGAGGTGGAATGCGCCTTTGTCGCCGAGCCACTGACCGACCCGGGGCTGAGCGCGGTCCCGGTGTTCGAGGAAGAGCTGGTGGTGATCACGCGCGATCGCCATCGCCCGGTACACACCGCGGCCGACCTGGAGGTGCCGACGCTGCTGGCGTTCGAGCCCGGCTGCAACTACCGCGCCCGGCTGGAGAACTGGTATGTGATCGGCGATGCGCCGACGCCGCGCGTGCTGCAACTGAGCTCGTACCATGCCATCGTCGCCTGCGTGGCAGCCGGCATCGGTGCGGCGATCGTGCCCCGCTCGGTGCTGGGGCTGTACCGCGACCTGCCCGCCATCCGCCAGCACAGCCTGGGCGCGGCCGGCCGCGTGCGCACGCTGCTGGCCTGGCATCCGTCCATGGCCAGCGCGGCCCTGCATGCGCTGATCGACACCCTCACCACCGAATCACCCGGCCCCTCGGCCAGGCCCGACCTGGCGGCGGCCTGAGCGCCTGGCGCGGGGGCCCGAGGCAGCCCGCGTGCAAGATGTGCCCGGTGGCCTACACTTGAAGTGGCGCCATCACGGCACCTCGCGTGCCCCGCCCCCCTCATGAAACCTGCCACCGCGCTGCTGCGGGTCCTTCGGCCGATGTCCGGCCGGCTGCTGGCCGGCCTGGCCATGGTGTGCGCCGCGCTCGCCGCCCTCGCCGGTCCAGGCGCCCGTGCGGGACCGCCCTCCGGCGCCTCGGCGCCCGCCGCCACGGTCACGACCACGGCAACCGCGCCGGTCTACGTGATTCCGCTCAAGGGTGCGGTCAGCCCCGCCAGCGCCAGCTTTATCCTGCGCAGCATGGAACGCGCGCGCGCGGGCGGCGCTCAGCTGGTGGTGCTGGAAATGGACACCCCGGGCGGGCTGGACGCGTCGATGCGCGAGATCATCCAGGCCATCCTGGCCTCGCCGGTGCCGGTGGCCAGCTATGTCTATCCCGGCGGCGCGCGCGCGGCCAGCGCCGGCACCTACATCCTCTACGCCAGCCATATCGCGGCGATGGCGCCGGGCACCAACCTGGGCGCGGCCACCCCGGTGCAGGTCGGCATTGGCGGGCCGCAGAAGCCCGAGGCCCTGCCTGGCGCCAAGCCCGCCTCGGCCCCCGCCAGCGAGCCCGCAGCGGGCGACACCATGGCGCGCAAGCAGATGCACGACGCCTCGGCCTATATCCGCGGCCTGGCGCAGCTGCGCGGACGCAACGCTGAATGGGCTGAGCGCGCCGTGCGCGAGTCGGTCAGCCTGTCCGCTGACGAGGCCCTGGCCCAGCGCGTGGTCGACCTGGTCGCCCCCGACCTGCCCGCGCTGTTGCGCCAGGTTGAAGGCCGCACGATCACCGCTGCCGGCGGCAAGGCCAGCGTGCTGCGCACTGCCAATGCGCCGGTGGTGACGCTGGAACCCGACTGGCGCAACCGCTTCCTGGCCGTGATCACCGAGCCCAGCGTGGCGCTGCTGCTGATGATGATCGGCATCTACGGCCTGATCTTCGAGTTCTCCACGCCGGGCATGGTGGTGCCCGGCGTGGCCGGTGCGATCTGCCTGCTGGTGGCGCTGTTCGCGCTGCATATGCTGCCCGTGAACTACGCCGGGCTGGCGCTGGTGGCGCTGGGCATCGGCTGCATGGTGGCGGAGCTGTTCCTGCCGACTTTCGGCGCATTGGGCGTGGGCGGCATCATCGCCTTCGCCTTTGGCGCGGTGATGCTGATCGAAACCGACGTGCCGGGCTTCGGCGTGCCGCTGCCGATGGTGGCGGCCATGTCGGCATTGTCCGCGATCTTTGTGTTTGGCATGTCGGCGATGCTGGTGCGCGCGCGCAAGCGCCCGGTGGTCAGCGGCGCCGAGGCGCTGGTCGGCATGCGGGGCGAAGTGCTGGACGACCTGCGCGAAGAAGGCTGGGCCTCGGTGCGCGGCGAGACCTGGCGCGTGCACAGCGCCAGCCCTTTGCCGCGCGGCACGCCGGTGGTTGTCACCGCGCGCAACGGCCTGGTGCTTGAAGTCATCGCGGCCGGCAACGCCCCCCTTGCTCCGCCCCCCCCATCCCAACCGACGCCAGACAAGGGAGCCTGACCATGGCCTACGGATTCAGCTTCGGCGGTGTGATCTTCCTGCTGGCACTGCTGGTGATCACCTCGTTCCGCGTGCTGCGCGAATACGAACGCGGCGTGGTGTTCATGCTCGGACGCTTCTGGCGAGTCAAGGGCCCGGGCCTGGTGCTGCTGATCCCCGCCGTGCAGCAGATGGTCAGGGTGGATCTGCGCACGGTGGTAATGGACGTGCCGCCGCAGGACGTGATTTCGCGCGACAACGTCTCGGTGAAGGTCAATGCGGTGGTGTACTTCCGCGTGGTCGATCCGGAGCGCGCCATCATCCAGGTGGCGAACTTCCTGGAAGCCACCAGCCAACTGGCGCAGACCACGCTGCGCTCGGTGCTGGGCAAGCACGAACTGGACGAGATGCTGGCGGAGCGCGAGAAGCTGAATCTGGACATCCAGCAGGCGCTGGACGCCCAGACCGACGGCTGGGGCATCAAGGTCTCGAACGTCGAGATCAAGCATGTCGACCTGAACGAAACCATGATCCGCGCGATTGCGCGGCAGGCCGAGGCCGAACGCGAGCGGCGCGCCAAGGTGATCCATGCCGAGGGCGAACTGCAGGCTTCGGTGAAGCTGCTTGAAGCGGCCCAGATGCTGGCGCGCGAACCGCAGGCCATGCAACTGCGCTACCTGCAGACGCTGACACAGATTGCCGGGGACAAGAGCTCTACCATCGTCTTCCCGCTGCCGATCGACATTCTCAACCGGCTCGCCGGCAAGCCGCCCGGCGACGAGCGCCCATAGAAAATGGCGCCGAAGCGCCATTAGCAGTTGCCGGGCCTGAGAGGGTCGCCCCCCTCAGCCAGTCAGATCTTGCCCGCCACCCACTCGCTGACACCTGCCAGCGCCTGCGGCAGCTTGGCCGGCTCGGTGCCGCCAGCCTGTGCCATGTCGGGACGGCCACCACCCTTGCCGCCCACCTGCTGGGCGACAAAGTTGACCAGCTCGCCAGCCTTGACCTTGCCCGTGGCATCGGCCGTGACGCCAGCGATCAGGCTGACCTTGCCGTCGGACACCGCACCCAGCACAATGGCCGCGCTCTGCAGCTTGTCCTTGAGCTTGTCCATGGTCTCGCGCAGGGTCTTGACGTCGGCGCCGTCCAGTTGCGCGGCCAGCACCTTCAGGCCCTTGATGTCGACCGCCTGCGCGGCCAGCTCGTCGCCCTGCGAGGCGGCCAGCTTGCTCTTCAGGCGTTCCAGCTCCTTCTCCAGCGCGCGCACCTGGTCCTGCACCTGGCCGATGCGCGGCACCAGCTCGGACGGCTGGGCCTTCAGCACGGCGGCGGCTTCGTTCAGCCTGGCATCCAGGCCCTGCAGGTAGTGCAGCGCGTTGTCGCCGGTAATGGCTTCGACGCGGCGGATGCCGGCGGCAACGCCGCCTTCCACCACGATCTTGAACAGGCCGATATCGCCGGTGCGGTGCACGTGGGTGCCGCCGCACAGTTCCTTCGAGGTGCCGATCGACAGCACGCGCACGTCGTCGGCATACTTCTCGCCGAACAGTGCCATCGCGCCGCTCTTGACCGCGTCGTCGAACGGCATGATCTCGGCGTGCGTGTCGTCGTTGCGCAGGATCTCGGCGTTGACAATCTCTTCCACGCGGCGGATCTGCTCGTCGGTCAGCGCCGCGTTGTGTGAGAAGTCGAAGCGGGTCTTGTCCGCATCCACCAGCGAGCCCTTCTGCTGCACGTGGCTGCCCAGCACTTCACGCAGGGCCTTGTGCATCAGGTGGGTGGCCGAGTGGTTGCGCACGGTGCGCGCACGGCGCTGCGCGTCGACCTGGGCCGACACGGCGTCGCCCACCTTGAGCGCGCCGCTTTGCAGCGTGCCCTGGTGGCCAAACACGTCGGCCTGGATCTTGGTCGTGTCAGCCACGGTGAAGACAGCATTGCCTGCCTTCAGCACGCCCTGGTCACCGGCCTGGCCGCCGGATTCGGCGTAGAACGGGGTGTTGTCGAGCACTACCACGCCAGTCTGGCCCGGCTGCATGGCGTCGACCGCGGCGCCGTCCACATATAGCGCGGTGACCTTGGCCTGCGGCAGTTCCAGCTTCTCGTAGCCGTGGAACACGGTCTTGTCGCCGGTGTACTCCAGGCCGGCGGCCATCTTGAACTTGCCGGCGGCGCGCGCCTGCTCGCGCTGGCGGTTCATGGCCGCGTCGAAGGCGGCCTCGTCCACGCCGATTTCCTGCTCGCGGCACACGTCCTGCGTCAGGTCCAGCGGGAAGCCGAAGGTGTCGTGCAGCTTGAATGCGAGTTCGCCGTCCAGCGTCTTGCCACCCTTGAGCTTCAGGTCGGCCAGCGCGGCGTCCAGGATCGACATGCCGTTCTCGATGGTCTCGAAGAAGCGCTCTTCCTCGGCCTTCAGCACTTCGGTCACGCGCGACTGCGCCTCGGCCAGCTCGGGATAGGCCTGGCCCATCTGCTCGACCAGATCGGCCACCATCTTGTGGAAGAACGGGGTCTTCTGGCCCAGCTTGTAGCCGTGGCGGATGGCGCGGCGGATGATCCGGCGCAGCACGTAGCCGCGGCCTTCGTTGCCGGGGATCACGCCATCGACGATCAGGAACGAGCACGCGCGGATATGGTCGGCAATGACCTTGAGCGAGTTCTGGTTCAGGTTGTCGATATGCGTTTCACGCGCGGCGGCCTTGATCAGTGCCTGGAACAGGTCGATCTCATAGTTGCTGTGCACGTGCTGCAGCACCGCGGCAATGCGCTCCAGGCCCATGCCGGTGTCCACGCACGGCTTGGGCAGTGGCGTCATGTTGCCCTGCTCGTCACGGTTGAACTGCATGAACACCAGGTTCCAGACCTCGATGTAGCGGTCGCCGTCTTCCTCGGGCGATCCGGGGGGGCCGCCCCACACGTCCGGGCCGTGGTCGTAGAAGATCTCCGAGCACGGGCCGCACGGGCCGGTGTCGGCCATCTGCCAGAAATTGTCCGACGCGTAGCGCGCGCCTTTGTTGTCGCCGATGCGCACGATGCGCTCGGCCGGCACGCCCACTTCCTTGGCCCAGATGTCGTAGGCCTCGTCGTCTTCCGCGTAGACCGTCACCCACAGCTTTTCAGCCGGCAGCTGGTAGGTCTTGGTCAGCAGTTCCCACGCGTACAGGATGGCATCGCGCTTGAAGTAGTCGCCAAACGAGAAGTTGCCCAGCATCTCGAAGAACGTATGGTGGCGCGCGGTGTAGCCCACGTTCTCCAGGTCATTGTGCTTGCCGCCGGCGCGCACCGAGCGCTGCGCCGACGTGGCGCGGGTGTACGGGCGCTTGTCGGTGCCCAGGAACACGTCCTTGAACTGCACCATGCCGGAGTTGGTGAACAGCAGCGTCGGGTCGTTCGCCGGCACCAGGCTGGACGAGCGGACCACGGTATGGCCCTTCGATTCGAAGAACTGCAGGAACTTGCTGCGAATGTCTGAGACTTTCATGGGATGGCGGACGCTTGCCCTGGCGTGGCCGGGCGCGACGAATCAGTATGGGATTTGCAAACCGTTGATTATACGGGCAAGGCAGCCTGCCGGGCACGCCAGGCATGGCGCCGCGGAGCCGGCCGGCTATCGCCCAAATCCCATCGCCGAAAGAGCCCCCTAAAGCACTCAAAGCCGCACCGGCGATTTGCCGGTGGTACAGTGCAGCCAACCCGCGCCGGCCTCTGTTTGCAGGGGCGCGCCGACCTCGCGCTGTTCCGACCGATCCCCCGCCTTACCCACTGCACTGACTACCGCCATGGGAGCTTTAAGCCATCTCCGCGTCCTCGACCTGACCCGCGTTCTCGCCGGGCCGTGGTGCGCCCAGAACCTTGCCGATTTCGGCGCCGACGTGATCAAGATCGAGCGCCCCGGCGCCGGCGACGACACCCGCACCTGGGGCCCGCCCTGGCTCAAGGACGAGGACGGCCGCGACACCGCCGAAGCCGCCTACTACCTGGCCGCCAACCGCAACAAGCGCTCGGTGACCTGTGACATCAGCACGCCGGAAGGCCAGCAGATCGTGCGCGAGCTGGCGGCGCAGAGCGATGTGGTGCTGGAGAACTACAAGGTCGGCCAGCTCAGGAAGTACGGCCTGGACTACGAGACGCTCAGGCAGGTCAAACCCGACCTGATCTACTGCTCGGTCACCGGCTTCGGCCAGACCGGCCCGTACGCCGCACGCCCCGGCTACGACTTCATCATCCAGGGCATGGGCGGCTTCATGAGCCTGACCGGCGAGCGCGACGACCTGCCTGGCGGCGGCCCGCAGAAGGCCGGCGTGGCCATTTCCGACCTGATGACCGGCCAGTACGCCACCATCGCCGTGCTGGCGGCGCTGGCGCACCGCGACCGCACCGGCGAGGGCCAGTACATCGACATGGCGCTGCTGGACGTGCAGGTGGCGATGCTGGCCAACATGAACACCAACTACCTGGCCAGCGGCGAGGCGCCGCGCCGCTGGGGCAATGCGCACCCCAATATCGTCCCCTACCAGACCTTCCAGGCCGCCGATGGCTGGATCATCGTGGCGGTGGGCAACGACGGGCAGTTCCGCAAGTTCGTCACCGACGGCGGCAAGCCCGAGCTGGCCGACGACCCGCGCTTTGCCACCAACCCGCAGCGCGTGGCCAACCGCGACGTGCTGGTGCCAATCCTGGCCGAGATGGTGCGCCCGCGCACCCGCGCCCAATGGATCCGCGACCTGGAGGCCGCCGGCGTGCCGTGCGGCCCGATCAACACCCTCGACGACGTGTTCGAGGACGACCAGGTCAAGGCGCGCGGCCTGCGCGTGGACCTGCCCCACCCCAGCGCCGGCGAGGTCAAGCTGGTGGGCAGCCCGATCAAGATGAGCGCCACGCCGCCGCAGGCGCTGCGCCACCCGCCGCTTCTGGGCGAGCACACCGACACGGTGCTGGCCGACACGCTGGGCTACAGCCCTGAGCAGATCGAAGCACTGCGTGCAAAGGGTGTGCTGTAAGATTCTCCTCCTGCCGGCGGCCAGCCCTGGTGTCCTGGCCTGCCGCCGGTGCCTTCCCGAAGCAGTTCAGTCCCCACTGAAGCAAAGGCAAAGGAGAATCCATGCTGACCGACGCCATACTGGCTTTCCTGCATTTCCTTGCGATCTTCGTCCTGATCACCCTGATGGCTGCCGAGGCGGTGGTGTTGCGCCCGGAAATCACGCCGGCCGCGGTGCGGCGCCTGTCGCTGTACGACCTGTTCTATTTCCTGTCGGCGATGGTGGTGCTGGGCACCGGCCTGCTGCGCCTGTTCTACGGCGCCAAGGGCGTTGACTTCTACCTGCACAACCCGTGGTTCCACGCCAAGGTGGGTGTGTTCGTGCTGATCGCGCTGTGCTCGCTGCCGCCGACCTTTGCCATCGCGCGCTGGCGCAAGCAGGCGCGCCGGCTGCTGGATTACGTGCCGCCGCCGTCCGAGCTGAAGGCCGCCCGCCGCTGGGTGATGATCGAAGCCCACCTGCTGATCCTGCTGCCGCTGTGCGCGGTCATGATGGCGCGGGGCATCGGCGCCAGATAAATATTCCAATCCCCCTGAAGTCCGAGACATGCTGAAGAAACTGCTTGCCGCCGCGCTGACCGCGGCCCTGCTGCCCGCCGCCGCCGTGGCGGCCACCAATGCCTACCCGACCAAGCCGGTCCGCTTCGTGGTGCCCTACCCCGCCGGCGGCCCGCTCGACACCGTCGCGCGCGCCATCGGCGAGAAGCTGCGCGACAGCCTGGGCCAGCCGGTGGTGGTCGAGAACAAGCCCGGCGCGGGCGGCAACCTGGGCGCGGACTACGTCGCCAAGCAGCCGGCCGACGGCTACACCATCGTCATGGGCGCGGTGGCCACGCACGCCATCAACCCGACGCTGTTCAGCAAGATGCCGTACGACCCCGTCAAGGACTTCGCGCCGATCACGCTGGTGGCCGACGTGCCTAACGTGCTGGTGATGCACCCGGGCAAGGCCGCCGAGCTGCACATCAACAACCTGCGCGACCTGGTCGCGTACGCGCGCAAGAACCCGGGCAAGCTGGACTACGCCTCGGGCGGCAACGGCAGCGCCGGCCACCTGTCGGGCGAGCTGTTCAAGAGCATGGCGAAGATCAGCATGGTCCATATCCCGTACAACGGCGCGTCGCCGGCGCAGCTGTCGGTGCTGTCGGGCCAGACCGACCTGATCTTCGACAACCTGGCTTCGGCCTCGGCCAATATCAAGGCGGGCAAGCTGAAGGCCTTTGCGGTCACCACTGCCAGCCGCGCCGCGGCCTTCCCGGAACTGCCGACCATTGCGGAAGCCGGCAAGGGGCTGGGCCTGGAAGGCTTCGACATCTCAACGTGGTTCGGCGTGTTCGCGCCGGCCAACACCCCGCGCGAGATCGTCGAGCGGCTTAACCATGAGATCGTGGCAATCTTGAAGACCGACGAGATGAAGGCACGCCTGGCCCGCATCGGCGCACAGCCGGCACCGACCACACCCGAGCAGTTCGCGGCGCTGATCCAGCGCGAACTGAAGAAATACGCGCAGATCGTGAAGGTGTCCGGGGCGAAGGTGGACTAGCGAAAAAGGCGGCCATGGCCGCCTTTCTTGTTCCTACTCCGCTTCGGCGCCCTCGCCACTGCGCGCGCCGCCATCCTTTTTCCGCCGCGGCCATAGCCGCCCGCCCGAATCCCCCTCCAGCCGCGGCAGCAACAGCCCCACCTGCAGGATTTGCGCGCCCTCCATGCGCGTCACCGTCAGCGGCAGGCCGGCGATCTCGACGCTGTCGCCCTCCACCGGCGGCGAGGTGAACGCTCGTAGCATGGCAGCCTCCAGCGTCAGCGGCGCTTCTTGCGGCGTCAGCGCGCGCGTGCCGTACAGCACCGCCACATCGCGCAGCAGCGCATCGCCCGACAACAGGAAATCATGCGAGGCCTGCTCCCAGGTGGGCGCGCGGCCCAGCGCCTGGAACAGCGCCGACAGCATCGGCAGGGTCGTCACCGGCGCCAGCACCGAGACGCTGTCGCCGGCGCGCAGCACGGTCTGGTCCAGCGCCGCCAGCGCATCGTCGCGCGCCACCGTCAGCAGCCGGCAGCGCGGCGGCAGCTCCAGCTGGTCGGCGCGCACGTTCTCCACCGGCGCATTGGGCCCCACCTCGAACTGCATCACCTCCAGGATCGGCGCGCGCGTGCCGCGCAGGCGCGAACGCGCCAGCGGCTCGGGGTAGCCGGGGCGCCGCACCCGCGCCAGGCGCGCGGCCACCGACACCGTGGTGCCCTGGAACAGCAGGCTGGCCAGCACCACGGCAAAGGCGATGCGGAACAGCAGCCCCGCTTGCGGCACCTCGCGCAGCAGCGGAAACAGCGCCAGTACGATCGGCACCGCGCCGCGCAGGCCCATCCAGGCGATAAAGCCGGTCTCGCGCGCATTGAAGCGGAACGGCAGCAGCGCCAGCCACACCGCCACCGGCCGCGCCACCAGCATCAGGAAGGCCGCCACGGCCACGGCCGGGCCGGCCACCTCCCAGATCCGGTGCGGCGCCACCAGCAGGCCCAGCAGCAGGAACATGGCCGACTGCGCCAGCCAGGCCATGCCGTCCATGGCGCGCATGGTGTCCGACGTCACCGCGCGCTCGCGGTTGCCGATCAGCATGCCGGTCAGGTACACCGCCAGGAAACCGCTGCCGCCGGCGCTCTGCACGAGCGCGAACACCATCGCGCCGCCCGAGCACAGCAGGATCGCCTGCAGCCCTTCGGCCACGCGGATGCGCTCCAGCACGCGGGCCAGGCAATAGCCGAGCGCCAGGCCGAGCAGCCCGCCCACGCCGAACTGCACCAGCAGCCGCGTGACCAGGCCCAGCGGCGTCAGACCGTCAGGCGCGGTCAGCCATTCGATCAGTGTCAGGGTCAGGAAGATCGCCATCGGGTCGTTGATGCCCGACTCGATCTCGAGCACGCTCGCCACCCGGTCCTTCAGCCGGATGCCGCTGCTATTGAGCATCGAGAACACCGCGGCCGCGTCGGTCGAGCCGACGATGGCACCAAGCAGCAGCCCGAGCCGCCAGTCGATGCCCAGCAGCCACGCGGCGAACACGCCGACCAGCGCTGCCGTCACCAGCACCCCCACGGTCGCCAGCGACAGCGAAGGCTTCAGCGCCACCCTGAAGGTAGCAAAGCGCGTGCGCAGCCCGCCATCGAGCAGGATCACCGCCAGCGCCAGGTTGCCGACCAGGAAGCTGAGCCAGGTGTCGGAGAAGCGGATGCCGCCCGGGCCGTCCACGCCGGCCAGCATGCCCACGGCCAGGAAGACCAGCAGGAACGGCACGCCCAGGCGTGCCGAAAAGGCGCCCAGCACGATGCCCAGCGACATCACGACGGCGCCGATCAGGATGACGTGGTCGATGCTCTCCAAACCGCTCCTTGCGTTGCATTGTGGTCCCGTTGCGGAACCTTTCAGCCAGTCTTCGGCCGTGCGGCGGAAGAACGCCCCGGATGATAGCGCAGCGGCCCCGCCACAGCCGGGCGCTTTGGCCGCCAGGCCGCCTCCAGCCTGGCTCGGCAGTGCTTTTAAGCGCTAATTCACTAGGGGATACCCTCAGCATGACCCTGTTTGCAGACATCTGAAAGGTAGCTGAAAGGTCGTCCCCTTAACTTCCACCCTGCCCGCGGGAGGGCCCCGCCCACGGCCTGCATTCATGCAGTGCAGCAAGGGACCCGCCACAGATTTCATGTGTCTTATCGAGGAGATTCACTTTGCGCATACGTAGCCAAAAGGACTTCGCCTCCGGCCTGCTGTTTATTCTGGTCGGATTCGGCTTTTCCTGGGTCGCACGCGGCTATTCCATGGGAACCGCCGCAAAAATGGGACCGGGATACTTCCCGTTCTGGCTTGGCATTGTGCTCGCCCTGCTGGGCGCGCTGGTGCTGTGGGGTTCGCTGTCTTCCAAGATGGAAGAAGACAACCTCGCCCGCTGGGACATCAAGACGCTGCTGTGGATCCTCGGTTCGGTGGTGCTGTTCGGCCTGCTGCTCAAGCCGCTGGGCATGGTGCTGTCGGTGCTGGTGCTGGTGCTGGTGTCGTCGATGGCCAGCCACGAGTTCAGCTGGAAGGGCGCCATCCTCAACTCGATCATCCTGGTGCTGATCAGCCTGGGCGCGTTCGTGTACGGCATCAACCTGCAGATGCCGGTGTGGCCGGCTTTCCTGGCAAGCTAAGGAGGCCGCCAACATGGAACTACTCGCCAACCTGGGTCTGGGCTTTTCCACCGCCCTGACCTTCCAGAACCTCGCGTACGCCTTCCTGGGCTGCGTGCTGGGTACCCTGATCGGCGTGCTGCCGGGCCTGGGGCCGCTGGCCACCATCGCCATGCTGCTGCCGGTGACCTACACGCTGCCGCCGGTGGCCGCGCTGATCATGCTGGCCGGTATCTACTACGGCGCCCAGTACGGCGGCTCGACCACCGCCATCCTGGTGAACCTGCCTGGTGAATCGTCCTCGGTGGTGACAACCATCGATGGTTACCAGATGGCAAGACGAGGGCGAGCGGGGGTGGCGCTAGCGACAGCGGGCCTAGGCTCGTTCTTCGCCGGCTGCGTGGCCACCCTGATCCTCGCCGCCTTTGCCGCGCCGCTGTCGGAACTGGCCTTCAAGTTCGGCCCCGCCGAATACTTCTCGCTGATGGTGCTGGGCCTGATCGGCGCCGTGGTGCTGGCTTCGGGTTCGCTGGTCAAGGCCATCGCCATGATCGTGCTGGGCCTGCTGCTGGGCCTGGTCGGTACCGACGTGAACTCGGGCGCCGCGCGCTTCTCGTTCGACGTGCCTGAACTGACCGACGGCCTGAACTTCGTCTCGGTGGCAATGGGTGTGTTCGGCTTCGCGGAAATCATCGCGAACCTGGAGCAGAAGGAACATCGCGAAACCTTCACCGACCACATCACCAACCTGTTCCCGACCAAGGAAGACTTCAAGCGCATGATCCCGGCCGTGCTGCGCGGCACGATACTGGGTTCGGCACTGGGTATCCTGCCCGGCGGCGGTGCGGCGCTCGCTTCGTTTGCAGCCTACTCGCTGGAAAAGAAGACCTCGAAGTACTCGCATGAATTCGGCAAGGGTGCGATCGAAGGCGTGGCGGGTCCGGAATCGGCCAACAACGCCGCGGCACAGACTTCGTTCATCCCGCTGCTGACGCTGGGCATTCCGCCCAATGCCGTGATGGCGCTGATGGTCGGTGCGATGACCATCCACAACATCCAGCCCGGTCCGCAGGTGATGACCAGCAACCCGGCGCTGTTCTGGGGCCTGATCGCTTCGATGTGGATCGGCAACTTCATGCTGATCGTGCTGAACCTGCCGCTGATCGGCATCTGGGTAAAGCTGCTGAAGGTGCCTTACCGCTACCTGTACCCGGCCATCCTGACGTTCTGCTGCATCGGCGTGTACTCGGTCCAGAACACCACCTTCGACGTGTTCCAGACCGCGGCCTTCGGCGTGATCGGCTACCTGTTCATCAAGCTCAAGTGCGAACCCGCGCCGCTGCTGCTCGGCTTCGTGCTGGGGCCGATGATGGAAGAGAACTTCCGCCGTTCGCTGCTGCTGTCGCGCGGTGACTTCAGCGTGTTCGTGACCCGTCCGCTGTCGCTTGGTCTGCTGATCGCGGCTGCGGTGCTGGTGCTGGTCGTGGCAATGCCGTCGATCAAGTCCAAGCGCGAGGAAGCGTTCCAGGAAGAATAAGCAGGGAATATCGTCAGCCCCAGGGCTGGCGGCACAACACACTAAGGGCACCGCAAGGTGCCCTTTTTTTGTGCTTGCCGACTACGTTATGGCTGGTTCCGCCCCACCGCCACCCGCCCCCCGACAACCTATATTGATAGGACTCGGACAACGGTCGCGCTGCGCGCGTCGGAGGTTGAAATCATGACCATGTCTACCACGCTGGCGAGATGCCTGAGCAAGAAGCAGAGCCAGTTCGACACCGTTCGGCACCCCTACAGCCTCAGCAGCATGGCCACTGCGCAGGCCGCACACATTCCCGGAGACCGATTGGCCAAGACCGTCCTGCTGGAAGACGGCAGCGGCTACGTCGCAGTCGTGATTCCTTCGACTCACCACCTGAAACTGTCGGAGATCTGCGAGCAGACCGGCCGCAAGCTGTCGCTGGCGCATGAGGATGGCGTGCGCGAAGTGTTCCGCGACTGCGACCACGGCGCGATCCCGCCGGTTGGCATGGCGTACGGCACGCAGACCTGGCTCGACGACAGCCTGCTGACGCACCCCGACGTCTACTTCGAGGCGGGCGACCACCAGGAACTGGTGCACATGAGCACCGGGCAGTTCCTCGACCTGATGGCCGACGCGCGGCGCGGGCATTTTGCGCACAGGATGATGTAGACCGGGCATGCCTTGGCAGGCCACGCGGCCGGCGCTTGCCGGCCGCTTTTCTTTGCGTTGGCGATCGCTTCGCCAAGCCGCTCACGCGCGGATGGCAAAAAGCTGCCGCCGCCGGCCACGCTGACCGGCGAAGAATCTTCGCTCACCTCGCGGACCCGGCCCCGTCAGGGCAATGACAGCCCTGACGGGACCCGGCGACCGCTCAAGCGACGTCGAACCGGTCGAGGTTCATCACCTTGACCCAAGCGGCGACGAAGTCCCGGACAAACTTCTCCTGCGCGTCCTCGCTTGCGTAGACCTCGCAAAGCGCCCGCAACTGGGCATGCGAACCGAACACCAGATCGACCCGGGTACCGGTCCACTTCTTCGCACCGGTCTTGCGGTCAAGCCCCTCGAACACGTCGCGGGCTTCCGACAGCGGCTTCCATTCCGTGCACATGTCGAGCAGGTTGCGGAAGAAGTCGTTGGTCAGCGTTTCCGGCCGGTCGGTGAAGACGCCATGCGCATCCTGCCCGGTATGGACGTTCAGCACGCGCAGCCCGCCGATCAGCACCGTCATCTCGGGCGCGGTCAGGGTCAGCAATTGCGCCTTGTCGATCAGCAGCGCCTCCGCCGGGATGCTGTACTTCTGCTTGAGGAAGTTGCGGAAGCCGTCTGCCTTCGGCTCGAGCGCACCGACCGATTGCACGTCGGTCTGTTCCTGCGAGGCGTCCATGCGGCCCGGCGTGAATGGTACGGTCACGCGATGGCCGGCCTTCTGCGCCGCCTGCTCGATCCCGGCACCGCCGGCCAGCACGATCAGGTCGGCGAGCGAAATTTTCTTGCCGCCGGACTGCGCACCATTGAACTCAGCCTGGATCCCTTCGAGCACCTTCAGCACCTTGGCCAGCTTCTCGGGTTCGTTGGCTGCCCAGTCCTTCTGCGGCGCCAGGCGGATGCGCGCCCCATTGGCGCCACCACGCTTGTCCGAACCGCGGAAGCTGGAGGCCGAGGCCCAGGCGGTCTGCACCAGTTGCGAGACCGGCAGCCCCGACGCCAAGATCTTCTGCTTGAGCGCGGCGATGTCCTGCTCGTTGACCAGCGGATGGTCAACCGCCGGGATGGGATCCTGCCAGATCAGCTCTTCGGCCGGCACTTCCGGGCCGAGGTAGCGGGCGCGTGGGCCCATGTCGCGGTGGGTCAGCTTGAACCAGGCGCGGGCAAAGGCATCGGCGAGCTGGTCAGGATTCTCCAGGAAGCGCCGCGAGATCTTCTCGTAAACCGGGTCCAGACGCAGCGAAAGATCCGTGGTCAGCATCGTTGGCCGCAGCTTCTTCGACGGATCGTAAGCGTGCGGAATGGTTTCCCCGCCATCCTTGGCCACCCACTGGTTGGCACCGGCGGGACTCTTGGTCAGCTCCCATTCGTGGCCGAACAGATTCTCCAGATAGCTGTTGCCCCACTTTGTCGGCGTATTGCTCCAGGTCACCTCCAGCCCACTGGTGATGGTGTCGACGCCCTTGCCGGTGCCAAAGGTGCTTGACCATCCCAGGCCCTGGTTTTCAAGGTCGGCGCCCTCGGGCTCGGCCCCGATGTTGTCCCCGGCGGGACCGGCACCGTGCGTCTTGCCGAAGGCATGCCCGCCGGCAATCAGCGCGACGGTCTCCTCGTCGTCCATGGCCATGCGCGCAAAGGTTTCGCGGATATCGTGCGCCGCGGCGAGCGGGTCAGGGTTGCCTTCCGGGCCTTCCGGGTTCACATAGATCAGGCCCATCTGCACGGCGGCCAGCGGGTTCTCCAGGTTGCGTTCCTGGTCGGTGCGGCTGGCCTCGGCGCCATGCATTTCCTCGTCGGCGACGATCACGCCCTCGTCGTCGTACTTGCCGGCGGCACCCTTGCCGTAGCGAAAGTCACCGCCCAGCCAGGTCTTTTCATTGCCCCAGTACACATCCAGGTCCGGCTCCCAGGTGTCTTCGCGGCCACCGCCGAAGCCGAAGGTCTTGAAGCCCATGGTCTCGAGCGCGACGTTGCCGCTCAAGATCATCAGGTCGGCCCAGGAGATCTTCTGGCCGTACTTCTGCTTGATCGGCCATAGCAGGCGGCGCGCCTTGTCCAGGCTGACGTTGTCCGGCCAGCTGTTGATCGGCGCGAAACGCTGCTGGCCGCGCCCACCGCCGCCACGGCCATCGCCAATGCGGTACGTGCCGGCACTATGCCAGGCCATGCGGATGAGCAGCGGGCCGTAGTGGCCGAAGTCCGCCGGCCACCAGTCCTGCGATTCAGTCATCAGCGCCGCCAGGTCCTTCTTCACCGCCGCCAGGTCGAGGCTCTTGAAGGCTTGCGCATAGTTGAAGTCCGCCCCCAGCGGGTTGGACTTGCTGGAATGCTGGCTGAGCAGGTCCAGGCGCAGTTGCTTTGGCCACCAGTCGCGATTGGTCGTACCGCCGCCAGCGGTATGGGTGACGGGACACTTTGCTTCGTTTGACATGCGTTCTCTCCTTGTGGGACGTACTGAACACACCTGCAGCGATGGCGCGGGGGGTCGTTGTTGCATCAGCGATCCCGCTCCGGCGGATCTTGCGGATCCACGCCGGGAATCTCCTTCAAAAGCATGCCGGCTGATGACTGCCGGTGCGCTGGGCATGCTCCGACGCGGTAGCGTCGGGCGCCGCCCCATGGCAATGCGGCCGCGGCAGCGGCAGTCCGCAACCCAAATATATGCACAGCTGAGCGCCAGGAGAATGCGTTTCTGACTATCCTCCCGATAGATCCCGGTTATGGCGTGGACGCAACCCGCACTAGGCGCCGAACAGCTCGCTGCAGGCCGCCCGTACCGCCGCGGTCACCTGCCCGCGCCCGTGGTCGCGCCGTTCCAGCATGCCGATGTGACGCATCACCGGCTCGCCGTTGACCAGCAGCGGCAGGATGCGCAGCGCCTCGTCGTCGCGCCAGCGCGCGCGGCGCAGCAGCGGCACCACGGTCACGCCGACTTCCTGCCGCACCAGCTCCACCAGCGCCTCGATCGCGTTCAGTTCAAGGAACTCGTTGACCTTCAGGTGCGCGCGGCGCAGCGCGCGCTCGACCAGCACGCCGGTGCGCTGGCTGCGGTCGAAGCGCAGGTAGGGATTGGTGGCAAGCGCCTCGCGCGCATCGCGGCCCGGGCTGCCGCGTGCCGCGATCGCCACCAGCGGCTCCTGGTACAGCGGCGTCCAGCGCAGCGTGCCGGGCACGCGCGCGGCGCCCTCGACCAGGATGGCGGCATCCAGCTCGCCGGCCTCGACCTGCGCCGCCAGCTCGATCGACTTGGCGCCGACCAGGCGCACGTCGAGCGCAGGATAAGTGCGCTTCATATGCGCCACCGCATGTGACAGCCCGCCCATCACCGACACCACCGCACCCACCGCCACCGCGCCCGCCATGGCCTGGTCCGAGGCCAGCGGCAACCGCATCTCGTCATACAGCGCCAGCATGCGCCGCGCCTGCGGCAGCAGCGCGCGGCCATCGGCATTGAGCACGGCCACGCGGCCGTTGCGGTCGAACAGCTCGCGGCGCAGCTCGGTCTCCAGTGCGCGCATCTGCAGACTGACGGCGGCCTGGGTCAGTGCCACCTGGCCGGCGGCGGCGGCAAAGGAGCCGTGCTCGGCCACGGCAACGAAGGTACGGAGAAAGCGGACAGTGCTCATCGGTGCACACAAGAGAAGAGTCAGGCATATGCCGGCAAGGCGCGATTCTTAAGATTTCCTTGTGACATTGGAAAGAAATATTAGCTTTCTTTGTGACCGGCAGCACGGAATAATGAAGACCGGCTCATGAATCGGGGCCAATCGCCTGACACCGGAGACAAGTATGAAATCCTGGCTGCGCCGCTTCGGCATCGGCCTTGGCTGCGGGCTTTGCCTGGCCGCCACGCCCGCACTGGCCGACACCTATCCCAGCAAGCCGATCCGCCTGATCGTGCCCTTCCCGGCCAGCGGCGCGACCGACCTGCTGGCACGCGCCATCGCGCAGAAGGTGGGCACCAGCATGGGCCAGCAGATCGTGGTCGACAACCGCCCCGGCGCCGGCGGCGCGATCGGCTCGGACATGGCCGCCAAGGCTGCGCCCGATGGCTATACGCTGCTGATCGCCACCACCAGCACGCACTCGATCGGGCCGTATATCAACACCCGCCTGCCGTACAACACCGAGACCGACTTCACCCCGGTCAGCCAGGTGGCGATCGCCACCAACCTGCTGGTGGTGCCGAACAGCCTGCCGGCGAAGAACGTGCGAGAGCTGATCGACTACGCCAAGAAGCATCCCGGCGAACTGAACTACGCCTCCAGCGGCAACGGCACCGTGGTGCATCTGACCGCCGAGGCCTTCAAGGCGCAGGCGGGCGTGTTCATCACCCACATTCCCTACCGCGGCACCGCGCTGGCCGTGCCGGACCTGATCTCGGGCAAGGTGCAGGTGCTATTCGACAGCATCGTGTCGGGCCTGCCGCATGTGAAGGACGGCAAGCTCAAGGCACTGGCGGTGACCAGCGCCAAGCGCTCGCCGCTGGCGCCGGAAATCCCCACGGCGAGTGAGTCGGGCCTGCCCGGCTTCGAGTCCGATACCTGGTTCGGCATCTATGGCCCCAAGGGCCTGCCGGCGGATATCGTCAACCGCCTGAATGCAGAATTCAACAAGGCCATCCAGTCGCCCGAGGTCAAGGAACGCCTGGGCAAGCTGGGCGCCGAGCCGGTCGGCGGCACGCCGGCGCAGTTCGCCGCGATGGTGAAGAAGGACAGCGCGCGCTGGGGCAAGCTGATCAAGGATCGCAAGATCACGGCAGAATAAGGGCCGCTGAGCGCCCAAGCACAAGGACACAGACAAGCATGCAGAACTTCAACTGGACCAACCCCTACCCCTCCGTGCGCATCCCGCTGTTTGCGCGCAACGTGGTCTCCACCTCGCACCCGCTGGCCGCGCAGGCCGGCCTGCGCATGCTGCTCAAGGGCGGCAATGCGGTCGATGCCGCCATCGCCGCGGCCGCCGCAATCACCATCGTCGAGCCGGTGTCGTGCGGCCTGGGCAGCGATGCCTTTGCCATCCTGTGGGACGGCAAGGAACTGCACGGCCTGAACTCATCGGGCGTGGCCCCGGCGGCGTGGAGCCCGGAGTACTTCAAGAACAAATACGGCACCGATGCCAACGGCCTGGCCAACCGCCCGATCCGCGGCTGGGACTCGGTCACCGTGCCCGGCGTGGTCGCCGGTTGGGCCGCGCTGCATGAGCGCTTCGGCAAGCTGCCGTTCGCCGACCTGATGGAGCCGGCGATCGAGATCGCCGAGCGCGGCTATGCCGTGCCGCCGGTGGTGGCGCACAAGTGGGCCGCCGCGGTGCCTGAGCTGAAGGACCAGCCCGGCTATGCCGAGACCTTCATGCCCAATGGCCGCGCCCCCGCCGTGGGCGAGAAGTTCACCATGAAGGCTGCCGCCGAAACCCTGCGCAAGATCGGCGCGACCCGTGGCCGCGCCTACTACGAAGGCGAGATCGCCGAGCAGATTGCCGCCTTCAGCCAGCAGTGCGGCGGCGCCATGACGCTCGATGATCTGCGCAACTACCGCCCCGACTGGGTCAAGCCGATCAGCAAGTCCTACCGCGGCTACGAGCTGCACGAGATCCCGCCCAACGGCCAGGGCATTGCCGCGCTGATCGCGCTGGGCATCCTGGACCAGTTCGACATGTCGTCGATCCCGGTGGATTCGGTCGACTCGCAGCACCTGCAGATCGAGGCAATGAAGCTGGCCTTTGCCGACCTCTACCGCTACGTGGCCGACCCGCGCAGCATGGAGGTCACGCCGGAAGAAATGCTCGATGACGCGTACCTGAAGTCGCGCGCGAAGCTGATCGACATGCAGCGCGCCACGCATTTCAACTTTGGCATGCCCAAGGTCGGCGGCACCATCTACCTGACCGCCGCCGACGAGAACGGCATGATGATCTCGTTCATCCAGTCCAACTACATGGGCTTCGGCTCGGGCGTGGTGGTGCCGGGCACCGGCATCAGCCTGCAGAACCGCGGCGTGGGCTTCTCGATGGATCCGAAGTCGGCCAACGTGGTCGCGGGCGGCAAGCGTCCGTTCCACACCATCATCCCGGCCTTCCTGACCAAGGACGGCCAGCCGGTGATGAGCTTCGGCGTGATGGGCGGCGACATGCAGCCGCAGGGCCACCTGCAGACCGTGGTGCGCATGCTGGATTACAACCAGCAGCCGCAGGCCGCGTGCTGCGCGCCGCGCTGGAAGGTCAACCGCGACTTCACGCTGGATGTGGAAAGCACCATGGACCCGGCCACGGTCGAGGGCCTGAAGGCGCGCGGCCACCAGCTCAAGTCGGTGGACGATCCGTACATGGACTTTGGCTCGGGCCAGTTCATCTGGCGCCTGTCGGACGATGCCGAGCACGGCTATGTCGCGGCCAGCGACAGCCGGCGCGATGGCCAGGCGGTGGGGTTCTGAGCCGGCTGACTCAGTTGCCTGCGCCAGCGATACGCCCGGGTCCGCCCGGGCGTTTTTCATGGTGCGGCAGAATTGTCCGCAACTGGCCCGCCCGCGATCGGCCCAACTGTGCATGGTGTGTCCGCGCCCGCTCCGTACACTGGTGACCCACCAGCCTCCGGAGCCCCCCGCGCCATGACCACCTACGCTTTCCGCCTGCTCAACGTCTTTGCCGAATCCACCTTCGGTGGCAATCCGCTGTGCGTGTTCGAGGATGCGCGCGGCATGGACAATGCCACCATGCAGGCGCTGGCGCTGCAGTTCAACCTGTCGGAGACCACCTTTATCCTGCCGTCGGAGCGTGCCAGCGCGCGGGTGCGCATCTTCACGCCGGGCTATGAAATGCGCTTCGCCGGCCATCCGACGCTGGGCACCGCGCACGTGGTGCGCGAACTGACCGGCACCGGCGACGCGCTGACGCTGGAGTTCCCGGCGGGCGTGGTGCCGGTGACCGCGCAGGGCGATGTCTGGACCTTCACCGCCCCTCACAACGGCAAGCCGAAGACCGCGCCGGCCGGCCTGCCCGATGCCGACATGGCCAGCCTGCTCGGCCTGCAGGAACGCGATCTGCTGGTGTCGCCGATGTGGGTCGACACCGGCGCCGATCAGCTGCTGGTGGCAGTGCGCAGCACCGATGCCGTGCGCCGCGCCAATCCCGACAGCGCGCGCCTGCAGATCTGGCCGCAGAGCAGCCTGGGCCGCAAGACCGCCTACGTCTTTGCCTTCGACCCGGAACGGCCCGGCCGCGTGCTGTCGCGCTACTTTTTCACCAAGCAGGGCGGCGGCGTGGCCGAGGATCCGGGCACGGGCTCGGCCTGCGCCAACCTGGGCGGCTGGCTGCTGGCCACCGGCCACGCGCTGCCGGCCGAATACGCGATCGATCAGGGCGAGGCCGTTGGTCGCCCCTGCCGGCTGCACCTGGCCGTCAGCGCCGACGGTGCAATCCACGTGGGCGGCCGTGTGCTGGAGATCGGCCGGGGTACCGTGACCGTGTAACGGCATCTGCGCTACATTGACGGTTTCGCCCCCGCCGACCCACGCCCCGCCTGCCATGACCTCGCACGCCATCACCACGCTGGCCGACCTGGAAGCGCTCTACGCGCAACCGGCGGCCCCGTCGCTGTCCAAGGAAGTCGACTACCTGCACCCGCACTACCGCGACTTTATCGAGGCGGCACCTTTCTGCCTGCTGTCGACGGTGGGCGAGGACTGGGCCGAATGCTCGCCGCGCGGCGATGCGCCGGGCTTTGTGCAGGTGCTGGACGAACGCACGCTGCTGCTGCCTGACCGGCGCGGCAACAACCGCATCGACAGCCTGCGCAATATCGTTGCCGATCCGCGCGTCGGGCTGCTGTTCGTGATCCCCGGCATCAACGAGACCATCCGCGTCAACGGCACCGCGCAGATCAGCGTCGACCCGGCGCTGGTCGCGCGTTGCGTGGTCGACGGCAAGGCCCCGACCACGGTGCTGGTGGTCACGGTGCAGGCAGTGTTCTTCCAGTGCGCCCGCGCGCTGATCCGCTCGCGCCTGTGGGCAGCGGATGCGCAGGTGGCGCGCCAGTCGCTGCCCAGCAACGGCGAGATCCTGTCCACGCTGACCGACAACGCCATCGACGGCGCCGCCTACGACCGCGACCTGCCCGAGCGGCAGCGCACCACGCTCTACTAACCGCGCGGCAGCCACTCCGGCGCGTGCGTGCCGAGCGGCTCGGACGGCAAGGTCCAGCGCGCCGGCGTTTCCGACAGATGCGCCGCATGGCGCACCACAGTCAGCATGCCGAAGCCCGACGGCACCGCCTCCAGCAGGTCGGCCACGTCGTCGATCTTCTGCTCGGGCGCCTTGGGCCCGTCCGGCACGCGCCCCAGGCCGCGCAGCCACTGCCCCACCTGCGCCAGCGACACCCGCACATGCCAGCTGCCGCCCTCCACCGCGCGCCGGTGCAGCGCGGCCATCGCGCCGAAGGCCAGCAGGTAGCCCGCGGCGTGGTCCAGCACCTGCGCCGGCAACGGACGCGGTGTGTCGCTGCCGGCCGCCTGCGCTTCGGCATCATTGAAGCCGGTGGCGGTCTGCACCAGCGAATCGAAGCCGCGCTTGTGCGACCACGGCCCGACGTGGCCATAGGCGCTCAGCGACACATAGACGATGCCCGGACGCGCGCGCGCCGCGGCCTCCGGCCCCACCCCCAGCTCGGCCAGGCCGCCGGGGCGATAGCCCTGCACCATCACGTCGGCACCGTGCAGCAGCTTGTGCAGCGTGCGCTTGTCGTCCGGATCGCGCAGGTCCAGCTGGCAGCTGCGCTTGCCGCGGCCGGTGTCGATCACCAGCGGCGGGATCGACGGCAGGTGCGAGGCGGTGACCAGCAGCACGTCGGCGCCATGCGCGGCCAGCGTGCGGCCCGCCACCGGGCCAGCGATGATGCGGGTGAAATCGAGCACGCGCACGCCCGACAGCGGCTGCGCGTCCGGGGATGCGGGCGCCGGCAGCGGTTGCGGCGGGGCGTCGCCGATGCGCTCCAGCGTCACTGGCGGCAGGCATCGCAAGGCGGCCGCCTGCGGATGGCGGTCCCATTCCTCAAAGCTGCGCAATGCCGCAACGACCAGGCCCGCGTCGGACGCCGCGGTCTCGAAGGCTTCGGCGTCCCGCTTGTCCAGCGCGGCCTGTACGGCTGCCTTGTCATTGGCGCAGCCCAGCAAGCGCACCACGCCGTCGCGGTGGTGCGGGAAATTGGTATGCAGGCGCACCCAGCGGCCGTCGCCGCAGCGGTAGATGCCGGCCAGCTTGTCCCACAGTTCGGGCGCGGGGCCGCCGTCGACGCGCAGGTAGCGTTCGCTGCGGAATTCGGTGATGGCATGGCGCATGTCGACGCTGACGTCCTGCCAGCGGCCGGTGCGGCTGTGCCACAACGCGGCGGCCGCCAGCGCCGCGGCGCCAAGGCTGGCTTGGGCGGCGGTGCCCACGGCAAAGCTCGACGGCAGCACCGGCTCGGCGCCGTCCAGCTTCAGGTGCGCCAGCGCCTCGGCGGGCAGGCCGGCATCGCGCCACAGCGCGGCAACGACTTCAGAGGGCTCAAGCGGCACTGGCGCCGCATCGGGTTGGGCGTTCATGGGCATTCCTGCAGCGATGGACCAAAGCCGGCCACCGCGGGCCGGCACGCTTCCATGCTACTCCGACACATCACTTTCGTCGCAGCCAGGCGCGTCCGCGCGGGCGCAAATCCGGGAGATGGGCGGAAATCCGCGGCGGCTCGCGGCGTGCGGCGGCTCCGGCACGGTAAAATCCCGTTATTGGCATTCCGCCACGCAATCTGACGACCCGGCCCAAGCACCCAGACGCATCAGGCCGGCCAACCGGCGCCATCATGAGCCACGACAACAAGCCTACCGACAGCACCCCCGCCGCCTCCAACTTCCTGCGGAGCATCATCGACCAGGACCTCGCCGCCAGCACCTATGCCGGCCGCCAGGACAAGGCCGGCGAACCGCTGCCGACCGTGATCACCCGCTTCCCGCCGGAGCCCAACGGCTACCTGCATATCGGCCACGCCAAGAGCATCTGCCTGAACTTCGGGCTGGCGCGCGACTACGGCGGCCGTTGCCACCTGCGCTTTGACGACACCAACCCGGTCAAGGAAGACACCGAATACGTCGATTCGATCATCGACGCGGTGCACTGGCTGGGCTTTTCCTGGGACAGCGAGGGCAAGGACGGCGCCAAACAGCCGCACCTGTACTACGCCAGCGACTACTTCGACCAGCTCTACGCCTTTGCCGAGACCCTGATCGAGCGCGGCGCCGCCTATATCGACAGCCAGACCGCCGAACAGATCGCCGCCAGCCGCGGCAATTTCTCCGAGCCGGGCAAGCCCTCGCCCTACCGCGACCGCAGCGTCGAAGAGAACCTGCAGCTGTTCCGCGACATGCGCGCCGGCAAGTACGCCGACGGCGAGCACGTACTGCGCGCGAAGATCGACATGACCGCGCCCAATATCGTGATGCGCGACCCGGTGCTCTACCGCATCCGCCATGCCCATCACCACCGCACGGGCGACAAGTGGTGCATCTACCCGATGTACGACTTCACCCACTGCATCTCGGACGCGCTGGAGAACATCACGCATTCGCTGTGCACGCTGGAGTTCGAGAACAACCGCCCGCTGTACGACTGGGTGCTGGAGCACCTGCGCGACAGCGGCGTGTTCCGCGACCCGCTGCCGCACCAGTATGAGTTCGCGCGCCTGAACCTGACCTACGCCATCACCAGCAAGCGCAAGCTCAAGCAGCTGGTCGATGAACAGCGCGTGGACGGCTGGGACGATCCGCGCATGCCCACGCTGGTGGGCGTGCGCCGCCGCGGCTACACCCCGGAATCGATCCAACTGTTCTGCGACCGCGTGGGCGTGGCCAAGGCCGACAGCTGGATCGACATGAGCACCCTCGAAGGCGCGGTGCGCGACGACCTGGACGGCCGTGCCGCGCGCGGCGTGGCCGTGCTGGACCCGCTGCGCCTGGTGATCGACAACTACCCCGAAGGCCAGAGCGAAGAATGCTCGGCGCCGGTGCACCCGAAGAAGCCGGAACTGGGCCGCCGCGTGTTCCCGCTGTCGCGCGAGCTGTGGATCGAGCGCGAGGACTTCAACGAGACCCCGCCCAAGGGCTACTTCCGCCTGTTCCCGGGCAACAAGGTGCGGCTGAAGTACGGCTACGTGATCGAGTGCACCGGCGTGGACAAGGATGCCGACGGCAACGTGATCGCCGTGCACGCCAACTACCTGCCCGAAACCAAGAGCGGCACGCCGGGCGCCGACAGCGTCAAGGTGAAGGGCGTGATCCACTGGGTCAGCGCGGCGCACGCGTACCAGGCCGAAGTGCGCCTGTACGACCGCCTGTTCAACGACCCCAACCCGGATGCCGGCGGCAAGAACTTCCTGGATGCGCTCAACCCGGATTCCAAGCAGGTGATCACCGCCTACCTGGAGCCGGGCCTGCGCGAAGCGCAGCCCGAAGACCGCTTCCAGTTCGAGCGCCATGGCTACTTCGTCGCCGACCGCACCGATTCGCAGCCGGGCAAGCCGGTCTTCAACCGCACCGTCGGTCTGAAAGATAGCTGGGGCAAGTGATGGCCAAACCTGGCAAGGCAGCCGTGCAGACCATCACCTTCCCACTCGAGGGCGAGTTCATCGCGCTCAATGACCTGCTCAAGCTGGCGGGCGTGTGCGACAGCGGCGGCGCCGGCAAGGCGCTGGTCGCCGCCGGCGAAGTCTCGGTGGACGGTGCGCCCGAATCGCGCAAGACTGCCAAGATCCGCGCCGGGCAGGTGGTGGGCCTGGCGGGCATCGAGATCCGCGTGGTCGCCGCCTGACCGCGCGGGCCGGGCCGGTGGCGCCAGTGATGGCGCGCCGGCATTGCAACCGAAAGGACTGGACTATGCCGATCGCTTTCTGGTGCGTGCTGCTGGCCGGCATCCTGCCGCTGGCGACGGTGGCCATCGCCAAGGCCAGCGGGCCTGGCTATGACAACCATGACCCGCGCGGCTGGCTGGAGCAGCAGTCCGGCCGCGCGCGCCGCGCCGACATGGCGCACCGCAACCACTTCGAGGCCTTCCCCTTCTTTGCCGCCGCCGTGCTGGCCGCCAGCCACCTGCAGGCGCCGCAGGCCCGCATCGACGAGCTGGCCGTGGTCTTCATCGTGGCCCGCCTGCTCTACACCGTGTGCTACGTGACCGACCGCGCCACGCTGCGCACGCTGTGCTGGACCATCGGCTACCTGTCGGTGGTAGGGATGTTCCTGCTGCCCGTGTTTGTCCACTGAGCGCCGACTGAGCCATGGCCGCACGCGCGCTGGCACTTGCTGCCGCCCTGGGAATCACCGCTGCGCAGGCGGCGCCGCTTGAATACACCATCGATCCGGCGCACACCACCGTCTATTTTTCCGCCAGCCATTTCGAGCGCAGCTCGGTGCGCGGGCGCTTCGGCAAGATCGACGGGCGCCTCGTCTATGACGCGGACAGCGGCGCCGGTGCACTCGATGTGACCGTGGACCTGGCCTCGGTCGATACCGGCAACCGCACCCTGGATGGCGTGCTGCGCTCGGCACAATTCTTCGATACTGCCCAGCACCCGGTGGCGCGGCTGCGCGCGAACCGCTTCCTGATGGAAGGCGGCCGGCTGGCCGCGGTGGAAGGTGAGCTGACGCTGCACGGCGTCACGCAGCCGCTGCGCCTGCAGGCCGAGCGTTTCCGCTGCGGCGAGGTGACTTTCTTCGGCGTGAGCCGGCAGGTCTGCGGCGGCGACTTCCGCGCCGAGGTGCCGCGCAGTGCCTTTGGCATGACCCGCTTCCTACCCGAGGTAGGCGACACCGTGACGCTGCAAGTGGCGGTCGAGGCATCGCCCGCGGGCGGCACCCCACAGTAACCCTATTCGTCACCTCCGGCGCAAATTTCTCTTGTAGAATCAGCGCTTTGCCCAATTCCCGCCACGCTCGTCTGCGTGTGCCTGGTGGGGGCGCGCGAGACCGAGACCATGTTCGACATCCATTCCGGCGACATCGTGGCCGCCGCACTTGCAGCTGCCGGTGCCTGCCTGGCCTGCAGCATTCCGGGCGACTTCCTGCGCCGCTTCCCGCTGTGGGCAGTGCAGACCTACGGCCGCGGCGCGCTGCTGATGCCGTTCCTGGCGATGATGGTCGGCACCTGGCTGTTCCGCCTCGGGGTGGCCGGCCAGATCGACACCACCGCCGGGCAGGCGCTGATCGTTGCCGCCGGCTTCCTGAGCACGCTGCTGCTGTCGGCGCTGCTGCGCTTCTACCTCAAGGAATACCGCAAGCGCTGAGCCGTTGGGCGAGTATGCCGGGCCCGCAGGCGGTGTCCGGCAAATGGCGTATGATGCGGCCTTTTGCGTCTCCCGCACCCCAGCCGGGGCGCCTGCCGCACACTTCACCTCATGGCGCTCAAATCCACCATCTTCAAAGCTGACCTGTCGGTCTCCGACATGGACCGGCCCTACTACGGCAGCCACAGCCTGACCATCGCCAAGCACCCGTCCGAGAATGACGCGCGCATGATGGTGCGCCTGCTGGCCTTTGCCTGCGAAGCCACCGAAACGCTGGCCTTCACGCGCGGCCTGGACGAACCCGACGAACCCGACCTGTGGGACAAGCGCCTGACCGGCGACATCGCCCACTGGGTCGAACTGGGCCAGCCCGACGAAGCGCGCCTGAAGCGCGCCGCCGCCCGGGCCGAGCGCGTGACCGTCTACACCTACAACGCCGCCAGTGCGCGCGAATGGTGGAAGGGCATGGCGGGCAAGGCCGGCAAGCTGCGCAACGTCACCGTCTACAATGTCCCGGCGGAAGCGGTCGAAGCCCTGGCCGCGCTGGCGCAGCGCGCCATGCGCCTGTCGGTGACGATCCAGGACGGCGACATCTGGGTGGCCGACGACGACCGCAATGTGCAACTGACGCTGGATGTGCTCCAGCGCGCCCAAGCCTGAACGCAGCCGCGCTGCGTTCTCCTCTCACCACGTCTGTTCCCATCGGAAGGAAATACGCCATGCAAACCACGCCCTCGGGCCTGCAATACGAAGACACCACCGTCGGCGCCGGCGCCGAAGCCACCGCCGGCAAGCACGTCACCGTGCACTACACCGGCTGGCTGTACGAGAACGGCCAGGCTGGCCGCAAGTTTGATTCGAGCAAGGACCGCAACGACCCGTTCGTGTTCCCGCTGGGTGCCGGCCATGTGATCCGCGGCTGGGACGAAGGCGTGCAGGGCATGAAGGTGGGCGGCGTGCGCCGCCTGGTGATCCCGGCCGACCTCGGCTACGGTGCCCGCGGCGCCGGCGGCGTGATCCCGCCGAACGCTACCCTGCTGTTTGAAGTGGAACTGCTGGCGGTCTAAGCCGGCAGGAAGGTTGTCGCGCCTGCACAGGCAGGGGCGACAACCGCGGCAACTACCCGTTTTGCTGGCGCGCCCGCGCCTCAGAACCCGATGGCGGCGTTGCCGACATCGACGCGGACCTTGTCCCGGTCCAGCAGCCGCGCCGCATGGCGGGCATAGTCCTGCGCCCAGGCAGGATCGCCGGAAAAGCGCGCTTCTCCGGAAAACTTGGCGACATTCAGGATCTTGTCGATCACCAGCACCTTGCCGACCGGGCTCGACGCCTGGCAGTCCAGCTCGGTGTATTCCCGGTCGAACCAGCGCCACGCGGCGTCCTCGGTGACCGCGGCCAGTTCGTCCGTGCCGATCGTGAAGTCATATTCCTTGCCACTGCCGAACACCACCGTAAGCGTACGTGCCATCGCGGGTTCCCCCTATGGATTGAGGCCACCATTGTAAGGACATGGCAGCCGCGCGGGCCAGCAATTCACGGCCGTCTGATCGCGGACAAAGGTGCGGCAGCACTCGTCCGCGGCGAGTGACAGAGGCAGCACGCTGCCGCAACCGTTGCGAACCGCCCACACCCGACCCGCTCGCTCAGACAATTCCGAGGGAAACTGGCACTTATGTCATTTCCCCCACCTTCCCGTGGCGCAGCTTTGATTTATGCTTGCACCATGGCCATCACGCGACAGGACCTCGAATCCGACCGTCTGCGCACCTCGCTGTGCAGTACTCCGGTTGCGTCCTCGCTGCTGCCGGAAGCCGTGCTGGAGCAGTCCCTGTCCGATGCGCTGGCGCGCCGCCCGGAAGATCCCGCGCTCGGCGGCGATGTCTGGCTGTTCGGCTATGGCTCGCTGATCTGGAACCCGATGGTGGTGCACACCGAGCGCCAGCGCGCCACGGTGCACGGCTACCACCGCGGCTTCTACCTCTATTCCCGCATCAACCGGGGCACCTGGGACAACCCGGGCCTGGTGCTGGGCCTGGACCGGGGCGGCTGCTGCCACGGCATGGTGTTCCGCGTCCCCAGCCATGTGGTCGAGCAGGAATTCCGCGTGCTGTGGCGCCGCGAGATGCTGACCGGGGCCTACCATCCGCGCTGGCTGCGCATCCGCACCGGTGATGCCCGCGCGCCTGAGCAGCGCGCCCTCGCCTTCGTCATGAACCGCTCGCATGAGGCCTACGCTGGCCGGCTGCCGGATATCCGCGTGGTCGAGCGCCTGCGCCATGCTGCCGGACTGTACGGCCCCGCGCGCGAATACCTGCAGCAGACCCTGCTGGGCCTGGCCACCAACGGCGTCGACGATCCCTACCTGGGCCGGCTCTGGCGCCAGTTGCAGGCCGACGATGCCGCCGATGCCGAGCGCGCTGCGCACGCCGCCCTCGACCACGCAGCGCCCCTGCCGGCCAGCCCCCACGAAACCGTCTGAGCCCAGGAGCTGCCGCCATGACGCGCCCCGCCGCCCGCACCCGCAGACAGGCACTCAACGAGTTGCTGGGCCTGATGGGATTGCTGATGGGCGGCGGCCTGCTGGCGGCCCAGGGCGGGCAGACCCTGGCCGCACGGCCCGCCGGCGGCGCGGCCAGCCAGCCCGCCGCCCGCCCGCCGCGCAGCGCGGCCATGCAGCCGCCGCTGCACCGCGACGCCATCGGCACGCTCGACCGCAACCTGATCACCGCCGCCAGCGCCGGCGACCAGGAACTGGTGGCGCGCCTGCTGGCCGCCGGCGCCTCGGCGCGCGCCGCAGATGAACGCGGGCGCAGCGCGCTGCTGGCGGCCGTGCAGAACCGACGCGCCGAGGTCGCGCGCACACTGCTGCTGGCCGGTGCCGACGTGAACCTGAAGGACGCCGAATCCAACAGCCCCTTCCTGCTGGCCGCCGCCACCGGCCAGGCCGATGTGGTGCGCCTGGCCCTGGCCAACGGCGCCGACCTGGCCAGCACCGACCGCTATGACGGCACCGCGCTGATCGTCGCCAGCCAGCACGGCCATGTCGAGGTGGTGAAGCTGCTGCTGAAGGCCGGCGTTGCCGTGGACCATGTCAACGACCTGGGCTGGACCGCGCTGCTGGAAGCGGTGATCCTGGGCGATGGCAGCACCCGCTACGAGGAAACGGTGCAGCTTCTGCTGGATGCCGGCGCTGACGCCAACCTCGCCGACCGCGAAGGCGTGACCCCCACGCGCCATGCGCGCGAGCGGGGCTACAAGACGATGGTGAAGATGCTGATGCGGGTGCGGGGGCATTGAGGGCCGGCACCGTGTAAATGAAAAAGGCTGATCGGTCGACCAGCCTTTTTCATTGGCTACCCGGCTGCCTCAGGCCGCGGGCTTCTCCGCTGCGCCGGTGTTTCGCGCATTCTCGCTTTCCTGCAGATGGCGCCACATCACCTTGCCGGTGCCCGACTTCGGCAGCGCCTCAACGAACTCCACCACGCGCGGGTACTTGTAGGCGGCCATGTTCTCCTTGGCCCATTCGATGATCTGCTCCGGCGTGGTCTTGCCTTTGGCATGGGCGCGCAGCACCACCACCGCCTTGACGGTCTCGCCGCGGTACGGGTCGCGCGTGCCGATGATGCAGGCCTCCTGCACGTCCGGATGCTTGTACAGCAGGTTCTCCACCTCGGCCGGCCACACCTTGAAGCCAGACGCATTGATCATGCGCTTGAGGCGGTCGGTGATGAAGAAGTAGCCCTCTTCGTCCATGCGGCCCAGGTCGCCGGTGCGGAAGAAGGTCTTGCCCTCGAACTCGATAAAGGCGTCGCGGGTGGCGTCTTGCTTGCCCCAGTAGCCCTTGAACACCTGCGGGCCGCTGACGATGATCTCGCCGATCTCGTTGGGGGGCAGTTCCTTGAGCGTGACCGGGTCGACCACGCGCGCATCAGTGTTGAAGGTCGGCACGCCCAGGCACTGCAGCTTGGGCCGGTCCGACGGGTTGCTGTGCGTCGGCGCCATGGTCTCGGACAGGCCGTAGCCTTCCAGGTAGTTCAGCCCGAACTGCTCGCGCAGGCGCTCGGCCACGGCCTGTGGCATGGCCGCGCCGCCGCCGCCGATATAGCGCAGGCTGGACAGGTCGAACTGGGCCAGGTTGGGACTGGCCAGGAAGTCGATCACCATGGTCGGGATATTGGTCCAGTGCGTGACCTGGTAGCGCGAGATCAGGCGACCGGCGACCTCGCGGTCCCAGCGCGGCAGCATCACCACGGTGGCGCCGCTGTAGATCGGGCCGTTCATGCCGTACTGCATGCCGGTGACGTGGAATAGCGGCAGCACCGACAGGATCACCGATTCGGCGCCAGAGCCCGACCAGGTCGCGCCGCCAACGATGTTGTGCATCACCGAGCGGTGCGTGTGGATACAGCCCTTGGGGAAGCCGGTGGTGCCCGAGGTGTAGGGCATCACAGCCATATCGTCCGGGCCGGCGGTATGCGGGCCGGGCTGCAGGCCGGCGCCCAGCGCCTCGGGCCACGCGGTGGCGCCCGCGGGCAGCGGATGCGGCGTGGTCAGCCAGGCCGGCGGCGCGTCTTCCGGGTGTTCGTGCGTGGGCGGCAGCGCATCGGCATACTGGGTCACCAGCAAATGCTGCAGGCGCTCGGCTGGCGCCAGCTCCGCCTGCGCCTGCTCGACCCCGGCGGCCAGGTCGGCGGTGAAGATCGCCACGCGTGCCTGCGCGTCGGTGACGTAGTGCTTGAATTCCTCGGCGCGGTTCATCGGGTTGACCGGCACCACCACCGCGTCGGCGCGCAGGATGGCGTAGTAGCTGACGATGAACTGTGGGCAGTTCTGCATGTACAGCAGCACCCGGTCACCCTTCTTCACGCCCGCCTTCTGCTGCAGCCAGCCGGCCACCGCGGTGGCCTGCGCCTCCAGTTCACGGAAGGTGATGGCATTGCCGAAGTAGCGGATCGCGGCCTTGTCGGCATAGCGGAGCGCCGAAACTTCCAGGTTGACCCAGAGCGAGGTCTCCGGCAGCACGATGGCGGTCGGCAGGCGCTTCGGCCAGAACTGGAAATGCGGGCGAACTGGGGTCTGCATGCAACGTCTCCTGTGCGGTCTCGCGGACCGGGTCTTTCGGTATGGTCAAGGACTATAACCGAACGATCGTTCTATTTTCAACCACAGACTTTCCCGAACCCCGCGGGCGCGGTATCGGCACAGGCCGTTGCATTCGGCGCCTTCGCCCTCACAATAGGGGTATAGATTGCTTGCCCCCTGCGGGCGGGCGGCCCAGGCTGGCCGCTCCCGCCTCTCCCCCGATCCAGGATTCCCCATGAGCGACGTCACCCTGCAGAATTTCGAAACCGAAGTGATCGAGGCCTCGCGCCAGGCGCCCGTGCTGGTCGACTTCTGGGCGCCGTGGTGCGGCCCCTGCCGCACGTTGGGCCCGATGCTGGAACGGCTGGAGGCCGAGGCCAGCGGCCAGTGGAAGTTGGTCAAGGTCAATGTCGACGAGAACCAGGACCTGGCCGCGCACTTCGGCGTGCGCAGCATCCCGCACGTGGTGGCAATTGCCGACGGCCAGGCGGTGGACCAGTTCATCGGCGTGCTGCCTGAGTCCGGTCTGCGTGAATTCCTAGGGCGGCTGATGCCCAAGCCCGCGCAGATGGCCCTGCATGACGCGCTGCAACTGGCCGCCGAGGGCGACCGGGCCGGCGCCGAGGCGAAGTTTGACGAAGCCATTGCGCTCGACCCCGAGACCGACGCCGCCCGGCTGGCCTATATCGGCTTCCTGCTGGACGGCAATGCGATTGCCGAGGCCAGGTCGCAGTTCGAGGCCCTGTCGCCGCAGGCCGCGCAGCAGGACGCCCATGCCGCGCTGCGCATGCGCATGGACGCGATGGAGGGCCTGTCCGGCCTGCCGGACGAGTCCACCCTGAGCGCGCGCATTGCCGCCGACCCGCGCGACCTGGCCGCGCGGCTGGACCTGTCCAGGCTGCTGATCGCGCACCAGCAGTACGAGCCGGCGCTGGAGCAGTTGCTGGAAATCGTGCGCACCGACCGCACCTTCGAGGACGATATCGGCCGCAAGACCATGCTGTCGGTGTTCGAGATGCTGGCCGACCGGCCCGACGTGGTGTCGCGCTGGCGCCGCCAGCTGAGCACGGCGCTGAACTGAGCGGCCGGGCCGCGGCCCCGGCGCGGTAAACTGGCGGACTCAGTTCCGCCATATTTCCTGCCATCCGCCATGCCAGCGCCCCGCCTGATCGACTTCAAGACCGAGCCCGCCCCCAGCCACGACCGCCCGCGCCCGGACCGGCTGGTGTCAGGCAACCCCGACCGCACCACCTGGACGCACTACAGCGCGCAGCACGGCGATTTCGACTGCGGCATCTGGGCGTGCGAGCCGGGGGCGTGGCGCATCGCCTTCCCGGCCGGCAAGGAAGAGTTCTTCCATGTCATCAGCGGCCGGATCCGCATCAGCGACGATGCCGGCCAGGCCAGCGACTTCGGTCCCGGCGACGCATGCGTGATCCCGGCCGGCTTTACCGGGCTGTTCGAGGTGCTGGCGCCGGTGCGCAAGTATTTCGTGGTGATCGACCGCGACGCCGCGCACCCGGCCTGACGGTGCTCAGGCCGCGGTGACGGGGCCTTCGACCAGCGTGAAGCCGTGTTCGCGCATATGCTCCACCATCATCGCGTCCATCGACTTGACATGATGGTCGAACCAGCCCGAGAGCTCGGCCACCAGGCGGCGGCCCAGCTGGAACTCGGCATCGGTGTGCACCTTGTCGCGTACCGCGACGGCCACGGCCAGCACCTGCTGGTGCTCGCCCGCGTGGCAATGGCGCGGGCCGAAGCCCATCGCCGCCATCCACTGCTCTTCCTGGGCGAAATGATGGCGGGTATGGTCGATCCATGCGTCCATCGCCGCCAGGAAGCCGGCGTCGTCGGCGCCGGCCACCGCGGCCAGCAGCTGCACGAACTCGGCATGGGTGGCGTCGGTGACCGGTTCGCCCAGATGGAGGTGGTCCGGCAGGCCGGCGGAGGAAAGCTGGTCTTTGGCGTCCATGGGATCGACGGCAATCGTGGGGAAAAACGGCAAGGATACCGAATCGGCGCGGCCCGGGCCTGATCTGGCGCAAGCCAGGGGTATGCTGTGAGCGATGCGCCCTGTCCGCTACACCTATCCCTCATGCCACGACTGATCTTCTTCTGCGGCCATGCCGGCACCGGCAAGACCACCCTCGCCCACCGCCTGATCGGCCCGCTGATGCAGGCCACCGGCGAGCCCTTCTGCCTGCTCGACAAGGACACCCTGTACGGCCGCTACAGCGCCGCGGCCATGGCCGCGATCACCGGCGACCCCAATGACCGCGACAGCCCGGCCTACCTGGACAACCTGCGCGACCCGGAATACCAGGGCCTGCTCGACACCGCGCGCGAGAACCTGGCGCTGGGCATCAGCGTGATCGTGATCGGCCCGCTGTCGCGAGAGGTCAAGGCCCACCTGCTGCATGACCCCGACTGGCTGCACGTGCCCGCCGGCACCACGGTGCGCACGGTCTGGGTCCATCTGCCTGAAGACGAGGCCCATGCGCGCATCATCCGGCGCGGCAATCCCAACGACGCCTACAAGCTGAGCCACTGGGAGGCCTACCGCACCCGGCGCTTCATGCCGGCACCCGCGGACTATCCGGAACTGATCTTTTTCGACAACCAGGCACCCGGCGACGCCGAGATCGACGGGCTGCTGAGCGCGCTGAGCGCCTGAGCGCCTGAGCGGCCCGCGCGGCCTTCAACCGCGCGCGATCTCGCCGATCACCGCCGACGCCGCGACAAAGCCAAACACCGCCGTCACCGCCACCGACGAGCCAAAGCCCGCGCACGCCAGCCCCTGGGGGCCGCGCATGGCTGGCTGGCCCGGCTGCCCGTCCAGCGGCGGCGCCTCGTCGATCTCGCAGGCCTGCTGCTCGGGTTCGGGGTATTGCAGCGGCTCGTCCGAATAGACCGCAGCGATGCCGAACTTCTTCTTCGGGTCGCGCGTAAAGCCCCATTGCTTGCGCAGGCCGGCGCGCACCTTGGACAGCAGCGGGTCCTGGATCGTGCGCGCCAGGTCGTCGATACGCACGCGCGTGGGGTCGAGCTGGCCGCCCGCGCCGCCGCAGGTGATCACCGGCACGCCCTGGCGCCGGGCCCAGCCGAGCATCCCGGTCTTGACGCGCACCGCGTCGATGGCGTCGATCACGTAGTCATAGCCGGCGCCAAGCAGCTCGGGCACGTTGTCCGGCGTGACGAAATCATCGACCTGCGTCACCTGGCAGCGCGGGTTGATGGCCACGATGCGCTCGGCCATCGCCTCGACCTTGGCGCGCCCGTAGGCATCGCCCAGCGCATGGATCTGGCGGTTGGTGTTGGACAGCGCGATATGGTCCAGGTCGATCAGCGTGATGCGCCCGACCGCATTGCGCGCCAGCGCCTCGGCCGCCCAGCTGCCGACGCCGCCAATGCCGACCACGCACACGCTGGCCGCCTCCAGGCGGGCCAGGCCGGCGGCGCCATAGAGCCGTGCCACGCCGCCGAAGCGGCGGTGGTAGTCATCTTCGGCCGGGCTTTCGTGGGTCAGCGGCTCGGGCAGGCCGGCCAGCTCGTGTGCGGCATCGTTCATGCTGGAGGAATCGGGTCGATGGAGATCGGCAGGGTCGGCGCCCGGCTGCAGCGGGGCAAGAATCCGGCATTTTCCGGCGGCGATGTCAGCCAATCCCCGACAAAGACAGGAAGCGCGCAACTATACAATAGACGTGCAGTGGTCCGTTCGCCGCCCCGCGCTGGCGTGGGCGGCCCCGGCCCTGCCCCCGCCAGACAGGAGAGCCCGCCTCATGCCCGTGCGCCGCAAGGTTGTTCTGTGGAGTGTGCTGACACCGGTTGCGCTGATCGCGCTGCTGGTGGTCGTGATCCTGACCTTCGACTGGAACCGCCTCAAGCCCTGGCTCAACGACCGCGTCTCGGAGGCCATCGGCCGGCCCTTCGCCATCAATGGCGATCTGACCGTGACCTGGCGCCACGGCGAGGGCGAGAAAGGCTGGCGCACCCTTGTGCCGTGGCCGCGGCTGTCGGCGCGCGACATCACCATCGGCAATACCGACTGGGCCAAACAGCCGCATCTGGCAACCGTGCGCGAACTGATCTTCGTGCTGCGTCCGATACCGCTGCTAGCGCACCAGATCGCGGTGCCGACCATTGTCGTCGACAGCCCGGCGGTGTGGCTGGAACGCCTGCCGGACGCCCGCAACAACTGGACCCTTGAGTTCGGCCCCAAGAAGGGCCCGTCCGAATGGGAGCTGGATATCGGCGAGGTGGTGCTGGCGCGCGGCAACCTGGCGCTGACTGACCAGTTCAAGAAGATCGAGCTGCAGGCGGAGCTCGACACGATCGGCGACAACCCGCTCTATGACAAGGCCCGCGACGGCGCACTGGTGGCACCCGAGGCCTCCCAGGTGCCGCCCGGGCCGCCCGCCAGTGCCGGCGCGGCAGCCTCCGCACCGGTGGCTTCGGCGTCCGGCGGAGCCAGCGCACCCGGCGCATCGGGCCCGCCGGCGTCGGCCATCGCCGCCAACGGCCGCTACGGTGTGCGCTGGAAAGCCACCGGCCGCTACAACGAGGCCACCATCAACGCCAGCGGCAAGGCCGGCACGGTGCTGAGCCTGCGCAACACCGACGTGCCCTTCCCGATCCTGGCCGATGTGCGGGTTGGCACCACCCGCGCCGTGATCGAAGGCACCGTGACCAACCCCGCGCATCTCGCCGCGCTGGACGTGCATCTGACGCTGACCGGCGACAGCATGGCCAAGCTCTATGCGCTGACCGGCGTGGTGCTGCCGTCCACGCCGCCATACCAAACCCGCGGCCGCCTGATGGCGACGCTGCGCAAGCAAGGCTCGATATACGAGTACCAGAAGTTCACCGGCCGCGTCGGCGGCAGCGACCTGTCCGGCACGCTGACCTTCACCAAGCGTGACCCGCGTCCACTGCTGGCGGGCAACCTGGTGTCGAACCAGCTGCGCTTTGTCGACCTGGCCCCGCTGATTGGGGCCGATGCCAGGCCCGGCCGCCCCGCCAAGGACAGCCCGGTAGCCCAGCCCGCCGACAAGGCGCTGCCGGTGGCCCCGTTCCGAACCGAGCGCTGGGACGAGATCGATGCCGACGTGCACTTTACCGGCAAGCGCATCATCCGCGACGCCGAACTGCCGATCAGCGACCTGGTCACCCACCTGAAGCTGCAGGACGGCGTGCTGCTGCTCGACCCGCTCAACTTCGGCGTGGCCGGCGGCAACCTGGTGTCGACCATGCGCCTCGATGGCAAGCGCGAGCCGATGGGGGCCACGGTCGACATGACCGCGCGCCACATGAAGCTCAAGCAGCTGTTCCCCACCTTTGACCTGATGCGCGCCAGCATCGGCGAACTCAACGGCAGCGCCAAGCTCTCGGCCACCGGCAATTCAGTGGCGGCGCTGATGGCCTCTTCCAACGGCGAAGCCAAGCTGCTGGTCGAGAACGGCACGGTCAGCAAGTTCCTGCTTGAAGCGATGGGGCTGAACGTGGGCAGCGTGGTGATCCGCAAGCTGTTCGGCGACAGGCCGGTGCGGATCAACTGCGGCGTCAGCGACTTTGCCTTCACCGACGGCATCGCGCGCGCGCGCACCTTCGTGCTGGATACCGACGATGCGGTGATCGAGACCACCGGCGGCATCGACCTGCGCAATGAAAAGCTGGCGCTGACCATCCACCCGGACTCCAAGGGCCTGCGCGTGTTCTCGCTGCGCTCTCCGCTCTACGTGGGCGGCACCATGAAGAAGCCGTCCGTCAGCCCCGATATCGGCGTGCTGGCACTGCGCGCCGGCGGCGCGCTGTCGCTGGCCCTGCTGGCACCGGTGGCGACGGCGGTGCTGCCGCTGGTGGACCTGTCGCCGGGCGGCGAAGACAACCTGTGCGCAACGCTGCTGGCCGACCTGCGCAAACGCCCGGTCGCGCCGCCGCCGGGCAAGACCTACAAGGATCCCAGGACCGGCAAGACCGCCGGCATGACCGCCGGCAAGCCGATCCCGAAGGAAACGCCGGGCACCGCCGCGCAGGCTGACGCCCAGACCCGCGAGCCGGCACGCGCCAGCGAGCGCGAGGTGCGCAAGCCGGCGCCAGCACCGGCGCGCCCGGACAACGACGCCCTGTACAAGGGCGGTTGAGGCGCGTGCGAACCAAGGCGCGTCGCCTGGCGGCCACATGGCCGCCCTTGTCTGAAGCAAAATCGCAACACTTTGCCCCGCTGCGACATCGTGCCGCACGCAGCCGTTGTGCCGCGCCCACGCCCGGCGCATAATTAAACGGCCATTTATAAGAAGTTTAAGCATGGCAAGCATCGGGTGCGGTGCGGGTTCGCCCGTTGCATCCTTCTGAAGGCGCGGCTGCGGCCGCCCTTTGTTTCCTCCTTGTTTCCCGCCTCGGCACGGCCGCCGGCCGCCATGAGCGCGGCCACTGCGAGCCCCCGTTCCCATGTCGCTGCCGCACGCCGCCGTCCCGCCGATCACCTGGCTGATCGCGCTGACGGTGTGCAACCACGTGGCCTTCAATGCCAGCCGCGTGGTGGTGTCGCTGTTCGCGATTTCCCTCAAAGCCTCCACCGTCACGCTCGGCGTGCTGATGTCGCTGTATGCGGTGCTGCCGATGCTGCTGGCAATCCGCGCCGGCAAGCACATCGACGAGATCGGGCCGCGCAAGCCGATGACCGCGGGCTCGCTGATGGTGGTGGCGGGCACGCTGCTGCCGGTGCTCTGGCACGACCTCGGCGCGCTGTACCTGTCATGCGCGCTGATCGGCGTGGGCTTCATGCTGGTGCAGGTGGCGATGCAGCTGCTGATCGGCCAGGTTTCCACCAATGAGACCCGGCTGCGCAACTACACCTGGCATGCGCTGGGGCTGTCGGTGTCCGGCACGCTCGGGCCGGTGACGATGGGCTACGTGATCGAACATGCGGGCTTCCGCCCCGCCTTCATGGTGCTGGTGACGGTGGCGCTGGTCGGCCAGGCCGGCCTGCAATGGCTGCGTCCGCGCCTGCCGGCGCAAGGCGGCAATGCCGGGCGCATCGCCATCGAGGACGGCAGCCGCCACTCCACGCTGGACCTGCTGCAGCAACCCGAGCTGCGCGCGGTCTTCATCGCCAGTGCGGTGCTGTCCGCCGCATGGGACCTGCACGCCTTCCTGATCCCGATCCAGGGCTCGCGCATCGGCCTGTCGCCGTCATCGATCGGCTGGGTGCTGGGCGCTTTCGCCATGGCCACCTTTGCCATCCGCGTGGCGATGCCGGCGGTGTCGCGCCGGCTCTCGGAGTGGAAAATCATCCGCAGCGCGCTGCTGGTGGGCGCGCTGGCCTACCTGGCCTACCCCTTCGTCACGCACTTCTGGCTGATGTGCGGGCTGGCCTTCGTACTGGGCCTGGCACTGGGCAGCGCCCAGCCCAATGTCATGAACATCCTGCACACAGCGTCGCCGCACGGCCGCGCCGGCGAGGCACTGGGCCTGCGCTCGGCGGTGCTCAATACCGGCCAGGTGGTGTGGCCGCTCACGTTTGGCGTGGTCGGCACGGCGCTGGGCATGCTGCCGATCTTTTTGTCGATGGCGGGCGCGATGGGCGCGGCCGGTTACTACTCGCGGCGCCAAGGGCGCAAGGTGCTGCCGCCGCCGGTTTAGCCCCCGCGGCAGGTGGCGCTGCCGATACACTTGTCGCCACGCAAATGCGATCCCCGATGCATTCGCTATACTCGAATCAGCCGGACCTGCGGCCCCCGCCCCCGGGCGCACCGCGCATCCCGACCGATATCCTGATGATTGCGACATGACTCAACTTGCCGACCTTCGCCGTACCTATGTGCTGGGCTCTCTGTCCGAAACCGACGTAGCGCCCGACCCGATGAGCCAGTTCAAACGCTGGTTCGACGAGGCGGTCACGGCCAAGCTGCCCGAACCCAATGCCATGACCCTGGCCACGGTCGACGCCGACGGCCAGCCGTCCGCGCGCATCGTGCTGCTCAAGGGCATCGACGACCGGGGCTTCACCTTCTTCACCAACTACGAAAGCCGCAAGGGCCTGGACCTGGCGGCAAACCCGCGCGCGGCGCTGCTGTTCCACTGGGTGCAACTGGAGCGCCAGGTACGCGTCGAAGGGCGCGTCGAGAAAGTCTCGGATGACGAGAGCGACGCCTATTTCGCCACGCGCCCGCTGGGCTCGCGCGTGGGCGCCTGGGCCTCTGCGCAAAGCCGCGAGGTGCCCGGCCGCGACGTGCTGGAGCAGCGCGAGCAGGAATACCGCAGCAAGTTCGGCGAAAACCCGCCGCGCCCCCCGCACTGGGGCGGCTACCGCCTGGTGCCGACCGCGCTGGAGTTCTGGCAGGGCCGCCCGTCGCGGCTGCACGACCGCATCGCCTTCCGCCTGCAACCCGGAGGCGACTGGCAGATCGTGCGGCTGTCGCCCTGAAGCGGTTGGCGCGCACCTGAACATGCGCCAACAGCGCCGAACGGGTCGGTAGTTGGGTCTTCTGGACGGTGCGCTGCACAAGCTGCGGAATTGGACTAAAGTGAGACAGGCGTCGCTTGGTTACTTTTTTCTTGCAGCGTTCGCGACGGATTGGGCAAGGTTCCAGCTCAGTACCAACCCTTGCCTGATGCGTCGACCGAAGCGTGTGCCGCAACCCATCAGGAGGTAAAGCGCATGTTTTTCAAGCAAGCCCTGGAAAAGCAACTCGACAACTGGATCGCCGACCTGCGAGAGAATGCCAATCTGCCGGTCAGCTTGCGGCTGTGGAATGGCACCGAATACCCGCTCGGGCACTTCGACAAGCCGGCTGTCACGCTGACCGTACGCGAGGCCGCAGCCCTGCCGCTGCTGCTGACGCCGAGCCTGGACAACCTCGGCGAAGCGTATGTGCAGGAGAAAATCGACTTCGAGGGCAGGCTGACGGACATCATCAAGGTCGCCTACGGCTTCTCGGCCGCGGCCACGCACCGCGCTGGCGGCGCTCTGTTCAAGGTGGCGCAGCACTTCACGCATACCAAGCAGGAAGACAAGAACTCGATCCAGTACCACTACGACGTCTCCAACGACTTCTACAAGCTCTGGCTCGATCCCAACATGGTCTACTCCTGCGCCTACTTCGAGCACGGCGACGAAGACCTGGCCACGGCGCAACTCAAGAAGATCGACCACATCCTGACCAAGATCCGGCTGCAGCCGGACCAGACGCTGCTGGACATCGGCTGCGGCTGGGGCGCGCTGGTGCTGCGCGCCGCGCAGAAGTTCGGGGCGCGGTGCGTGGGCATCACGCTGTCGCAGAACCAGTTCGACCTGGCCACCGAGCGCGTCAGGGCCGCGGGCCTGTCCGACCGCATCGAGATCCGGCTGCAGGACTACCGTGACACCGCCGGCACCTTCGACCGCATCACCAGCGTCGGCATGTTCGAGCATGTGGGCAAGGACAACCTGCCCGGCTACTTCAGCCGCATCCGCGAACTGCTGGCCGACGACGGCTATGCGATGAACCACGGCATCACCTCGCCCGACCCGGACAACGGCTCGACGCCGATGGACGGCGCCGAGTTCATGGACCGCTATGTGTTCCCGCAGGGCGAGCTGCCGCATATCGGGCTGGTGCTGCGTACGCTGCAGCAAGGCGGCCTGGAAGCCTTCGACGTCGAACTGCTGCGCCGCCACTACGCGCAGACGCTGCACCACTGGGCCGACAACTTCGAGGCCCGCGGCGACACCATCCGCAGCCTGGTCGGCGAGAAGAAGTACCGCATCTGGCGGGTCTACCTGGCCGGCTGCGCGCATGCCTTCGAGACCGAGAAGATGTCGATCTACCAGGTGCTCTGCCACAAGGCCGGGCTGCCGGCCGATACGCTGCCGTGGTCGCGCCGCTATATCTACGGCCAACCCATTGGCCGCAACGACTGAAGGCAACGCTGGCGATTGACTGAAGACCTCTTTGGCGGGCTGCCCCTGCCCACCCCACCTGCCCCTCCGGAACGGCCCGCCTCCCACCCGGGCGCGGCCGTCCCGCCCGCTCCCTCCGGCAAACCCGCGCGCGGCAAGAGCGTGCAACCCGCACAGGCGGACGAAGCCCTGCGCGCGCTCGCCGCGAAGCTGCCATCGAACCTGTACTTCGGCACGTCCTCCTGGGCCTACCCCGGCTGGAACGGGCTGGTCTATGACGGCGAGTACGGCGACAGCCTGCTGTCGCGCAAGGGCCTGGCCGCGTATTCGCGCCATCCGCTGCTGCGCGCCGCCGGCATCGACCGCGGCTTCTACGGGCCGATCCCGCTGGCGGACTACCTGTCCTACGCCGCGCAGGTCCCCGATGGCTTCCGCTTCCTGGTCAAGGCGCCCGCCAGCGTCTGCGATGCCTGGCTGCGCGGCCCCGACGGCGCCGGCCGGCTGGCCAATGCCGCCTTCCTGGATGCGGAGATCGCGGTGCGCGACTTCATCGTGCCCGCCACCAGCGGGCTGGGCAGCAAATGCGGGCCGCTGCTGTTCCAGCTGTCGCCGATGGGGCCGCTGGCCGACAGCGCCATGTTCCTGGAACGGCTCGACGCCTTCCTGGGCGCGCTGCCGGCGCTCGACCCGTCGATCACCCCGCATGCGTGCTACACGGTTGAGCTGCGCGACCCGGCACTGCTGACACCACGCTACATCCGGCTGCTGCGCCGCCGCGGCGTGCGCTTCTGCCTGTCGGCACGCGACCGCCTGCCGCCGGTGCCGCGCCAGGCCGCGGCGCAGGCGCTGATGGACGAGGAAGCGCCGGGTCCGCTGGTGCTGCGCTGGATGCTGCATGGGGGCCGGCCCTACGCCTACGCGGAAAAGCTGTACGCACCCTTCGACCGCATCGTCGACGACGACCCCGACACCCGCCATGCCATCGCCGATGTGGTGGCGCGCACGCTGCGCGCGGGGCAGCCTGCCATCGTCATTGTCAGCAACAACGCCGAGGGCTGCGCGCCACTGAGTTGCGTGCGGCTGGCCGAGGCGATCATTGCGAGGCTGGCGCGGTGAATGACTGACGGCCGGCGCACGGTGACCGATAGGCCGCTCCCGCAGGCAAGGGCCGCCACTGCCTGAAGACTTGTGCACAATGTGCACAGCCGGAGACCATGCGCTTGTCGCCACCCACGCGATCGGATTGAATCGGGGCACCTTCCGACCGAGGAAGGATGGAGACGACGATGCCCCTTTCCACTTCGGCGCGCACACCGGGCCGCGCCGCCCTGCCGCAGCTGCTTGATCCTGCCTCGATAGCCATTGTCGGCGCCTCGCGCGATACCAGCCGCATCGGCGGCGTGGCGCTGGACCACCTGCAGCGCCTTGGATACCAGGGCCAGGTGTATCCGGTCAATCCGCGCTATGCGGAGATCGCCGGCCTGGCGTGCTATCCCGATATCGAATCCGTGCCGCAGGTGCCTGACGTGGCGGTGCTGGCGCTCGGCGCGGACGAGGTGCTGCCGCAGTTGCAGCGCTGCCATGCTTGCGGCGTCCGTGCCGCCATCGTCTACGCCTCGGGCTTTGCCGAGGCCGGTGAAGCGGGTGCCGGGCGCCAGGCCGCACTTGCGGCCTTCGCCCGCGAGAGCGGCATGGCAATCGCCGGACCCAACTGCATGGGGCTGGCCAACCTGACCACGCGCGCCATCACCGCATTTGCCACCACGTTCCGCGCGTTCCCGCCGCAGGACGGCCCGGGTGCCGTGAGCCTGCTGACCCAGAGCGGCAACGTCTGCGCCATCGTCTACGCCACAGGCAGGCAGATGGACGTGGGCTTCCACCAGTTCATCAATACCGGCAACGAAGCCTGCCTGGACTATTCGGATTACCTCGACTACCTCGCGGACGATCCGCAAACCGCGGCCGTGGTCGGTTACGTGGAAGGCCTGCGCAACGGCAGTGGCTTCATCGAAGCCGCTGCGCGCCTGCGCGCGGCAAACAAGCCACTGATCCTGCTGAAGGCCGGCGAAAGCGAGGCCGGTTCGGCGGCCACGCAATCCCATACCGCCGTGCTGGCCGGCAACCAGGCCATCTACCGCGCCGCCTTCGCCCAGATCGGCGCGATGCAGGCGAGTGATCCGGCCCACCTGACCGACCTGGCATACCTGGCCGGCTTCCGCCATCGCAGCGCGGGGCGCCGGGTGGTAGTGGCTTCCGTGTCGGGCGCGATGGGTGCCCTGTCGGCCGACCTGCTCAGCGCGGCCGGACTCGACGTGCCGCGCCTGCACGAGGCGGTCCAGCAGCGCCTGCTGGCGGTCGTGCCGGAGCTCGGCGCGGTGGCGAACCCCGTCGACCTGACCGGCCAGCTGTTCAACCGCAGCGGCCTGGCCTACGCCGTGCTCGACCACCTTGCCGCCACTGACGGCATCGACGTCATTTTCCTCTACGCCACCGCCTACCTGCTGGATCGCGTGGCCGACGAGCTGATCGAGGTGGCGGGCAAGACCGACCGCCTGATCATCGTCGCCACCACGGGCGAGCCGGCCAGCCGCGCACGGCTGGCCGACGCCGGTGTGGCACTGTTCCCGGACTGCGCACGCGCGGCCCGGGCCCTGGGCACGTACGTGGGCTGGCTCGGCACGGAGGCGCCGACCGCGCACTGGATGGCGC
>NZ_JBYSYC010000120.1:0-1386 GCF_058782875.1 Cupriavidus sp. FW305-F7
GGGCCTGTCAGTTTTTTTGTGTGCAGGGCAGTTAAAGGCTCATCGTCATTTCGACCGGTGAGCCAGCATTATCTCAACGATGTGGATGGGTGAAGCGCTCCTCGTAGAGGATTGCAAACTGGTTCATGGCAGCCTTCCAGTCATGCGTTGAACTGCCCCACTTCCCGGTGATGTTGCGCAGGGCCAGCCACAGCAGCTTGGTCGCCGCTTCATCGCTGGGGAAGTGACCCCGCGTCTTGATGATCTTGCGCAGTTGGGCGTTGACGCTCTCGATCGCGTTGGTCGTGTAGATGATCTTGCGGATCGCCGGCGGGAACGTAAAGAACGGGATCACCTGGTCCCACGCGCGACGCCAGGACGCGGCGATCGGGGTGTACCGCTTGCCCCATTCCCCTTGCTCGAAGGCCGCCAGCTCGGCCAGCGCAGCCTCCACGGTGGGCGCGGTGTACACGGGCTTGAGCGCCGCAGCCACGGCCCGGCGCTCCTTCCAACTGGCGTATTCCAAACTGTTCCGGATCAGATGCACGATGCAGGTCTGCAGCGTGGTGTTCGGGAACACCGCGGCCAGGGCCTGTTCCATGCCCTTAAGACCATCGGTCACCGCGATCAGTATGTCCTGGGTGCCACGGGTCTTCAGGTCGTTGAACACCTTCATCCAGAACTTGGCACCTTCGGTGGTCTCGATCCACAGGCCCAGGATGTCGCGCGTGCCGTCCGGCAGCACGCCCAAGGCCAGGTAGACGGCCTTGTTGCGCACCACGCCGTCCTCACGCATCTTGACCCGCAGCGCGTCGAAGAACACGACCGGATACATCACCTCAAGCGGGCGGGCCTGCCAGGCAGTGACTTCGTCCATCACTGCATCGGTCACCGAGCTGATGAACTCGGGCGAGACCTCGGTGCCGTACTGTTCGGCCAGAAACGCCTGGATCTCGCGCACGGTCATGCCACGGGCGTACATGGCGATGATCTTGTCGTCGAACCCGGTGAAGCGCCGTTCGTGCTTGGGAATCAGGATCGGATCGAAGCTGCCATCGCGGTCGCGCGGGATGTCCACCCTCAGCGGGCCATCCTCGGTCAGGACGGTCTTGGCGCTCTTGCCGTTGCGCTGGTTGGCCGTGCCGGCCGGGCGCTCCGCGCCCGGCTGGTAGCCCAGGTGATGGCCGAGCTCGGCGCCCAAGGCGCGCTCGATCAGGGCCTTCTTGAACGCCATCGAGGCGTCCTGAACCGCCTCGGCGGTCATGGGGCCCTTCACGAAATGGGCGATCAGGTCCTCGGGAATGGCCGGCAGCTCACGGTCTGCGGCTTGGCTGGTTTTCGTCTTGCGTGGCATACATGCTCCTTATCGACATGTTATGCCCTAAACACAAAATTTCTGACAGGTCC
>NZ_JBYSYC010000121.1:0-1303 GCF_058782875.1 Cupriavidus sp. FW305-F7
TCGGTGACCGCTTCACCAACGCCCTACGCTGAGATTTATTTAACCGACCTCAGCACACAGAATTCCTGACACCTCCTCAGGGCACGATCCCGACCAGGCGCGACAGCGACTGCTCCGCGCCCCGGCCCGCCTCCACCACAAAGTCGATGAAGCGCCGGACCCGCACCGGCATCTGGCTGCGATGCGGGTAGTACATGTACATGCCGATATTGCTGCTGCTGTACCCCGGCAGGATCGCCTTCAGCCGCCCGCTGACAAGGTCGGCGTGGATCATGTAGGCGGGCAGCTGGCCGATGCCCATGCCGGCGCGCACCGCTTCGACCTCGGTTTCCACGTCATTGAAGCTCGCCACGGCAGGCACCTCCTGGTAGATCAGGTCGCCGTCCACCTGCAGCTCCCACGGCACCATGCGCCCGGTGGCGGGGCGGCGGAAGCCCGTGCACTGGTGCTGCAGCAGGTCGTCGAGGGTGGCCGGCTCGCCGTGCCGCGCCAGGTAATCCAGCGCCGCGCAGATGACCAGCGGCAGGTCGCACAGCCGCCGCGCCACCAGGTTCTGGCCGGGGCTGGTGCCGACGCGGAAGCCGACATCGATCTTGGCTTCGACCAGGTCGGTGAAGAGGTCGCTCAGCACCACATCGAAGGCGATGCCGGGGTATTGTTCGCGAAAGCCGCGCACCAGCGGGATCAGCACGCGGCTGCCGAGCGACGGCGGAGCGGTCAGGCGGATCAGGCCGTCGTCGTCGCTTTTGCTGCTGCGGACCTGCTCGAGCGCTTCGTCGAGCTGGCGCATGCCCGGCGCGGCCAGCTCGAACAGGCGTGCGCCTTCTTCCGTCAGGCTGAGCTTGCGCGTGGTCCGGTGCAGCAGCCGCACGCCGAGATGGTCCTCCAGCGTGCGCACGGCCTTGCTGGCGGCCTGCGGGGTGACGCCAGCCTCCACCGCGGCGCGATGGAAGCTGCCGGCGCGCACCACGCCGAGGAAGAGGGTGAGGACACGGGCCTTGTCCATGACTGGCAACCAGAGGTTGGGAATGCGGCCATCATAACGCCAGTCCGGGATCACGAAAACAGCAAGGGCAGGCCCGTGCGCGGACTATTGCTCGACCAGATGCTCGATGCGGATCGGCAGCTCCCACACGCGCTTTCCGGTTGCGTGGAACACAGCGTTGGCCACGGCCGGCGCCACGCCCACCAACGCGATTTCACCTAATCCCTTGACGCCCAGTTCGTTCATCAGATTTGCTCCGAGAAACCTCGCCATTCAAGGCGGGGAGTGAAAGGAGCGCCGCCGAGAGGCGGCATTCCC
>NZ_JBYSYC010000122.1:0-1286 GCF_058782875.1 Cupriavidus sp. FW305-F7
AGAGGTGGCGCCGTTTGTTCGGACAGGGAATCCGGATTTTTAAGTGGAAGCGCTGGGGCAGTCAGGCTGCCGATTTGATCGCTGGCAGCGCGGCGAAGTATGCCTCATCCGGGGTCTGGTGCGCCAGACTGGAATGGGGCCGTCCTTGGTTGTACCAGGTCAGGTAGTTAGCGATAGAGCGGCGCGCATGGCTGACCGAGTCGTAGGCTTTCAGGTAGACCTCCTCGTATTTGACGCTGCGCCAAAGGCGTTCGACGAACACGTTGTCGCGCCAACTGCCCTTGCCGTCCATCGACAGTTGGATGCCGCGGTCGAGCACGGCGTCCGTGAACTCCGTGGCGGTGAACTGGCTGCCCTGGTCGGTGTTGACGATCTCCGGCGCGCCGTACTTGGCAAAGGCTTCCTCGATTGCCTCGACGGCATGACAGCTCTCCAGCGTGATCGCCACCCGGTAGGCCAGCACCCGGCGGCTGGCCCAGTCCACCACAGCCGTCAGGTACACAAAGCCGCGCGCCATCGGGATGTAGGTCGTGTCCAGCGCCCACACTTGGTTGGCCCGGTCGATCTTCCGTTCGCGCAGCAGGTACGGCCAGATCTTGTGCGCCGCGTGCTTGCGGCTCGTGTTCGGCCGGCGATACAGCGCCTCGATGCCCATTCGCTTCATCAGCGTGCCCACGTGCCGGCGGCCGACCTGGATGCCCTCTCGCCGCAACAGGCGGGCCAGCATGCGTGCGCCTGCGAAGGGATGCTCCAGATGCAGTTCGTCGATCCGGCGCATCAGCTTCAAATCCGCGTCGCTGACCGGGCGCGGCTGGTAGTAGGCGCTCGATCGAGCAATGCCTACCAGCTTGACCTGGCGGCTCACCGGCAGCGGGTGCTCGCGGTCAATCATCGCTTTCCGCTCAGCAATCCCGCCTTGCTGAGCGCGCTTTCTAAAAAATCATTCTCCAGCGTCAACTGGCCGATCTTTGCATGTAGCGCCTTCACGTCCACCGGCGGCTCGGCCGCAGTCTTGGTTTTGCTGCCGAACACGTCCACGGCATGCTCCGCCAACTGCTGCTTCCACTCCGTGATCTGGCTCGGGTGCACGTCATACTGCTGGGCCAGCTCCGCCAGCGTCTTGTCGCCCTTGAGCGCGGCCATGGCCACCTTGGCCTTGAAGGTCGCCGAGTGGGTCCGTCTGCTTCGTTTCGTCATCTTCTGGGTCCTTTATGCCCGCCATTATGGCCGGCTCAGGCCCCTGCTTTTCCACTTAGCCGACTGTCCGAATTTCCGCCGCCACCTCT
>NZ_JBYSYC010000123.1:0-1198 GCF_058782875.1 Cupriavidus sp. FW305-F7
ATCACAAAATGGAATATTTAATCATTCCATTAAATCACTTACGCGACGTCTTCCTTTGACCCATGATTTGCACAGAGCGGCCGATGGCCGAGGGTGAACCTGGCGGCGCGATGGCGCTGTGATCTTGAGCGAGAAGACGATGTCGGCGAATTGGCCACGAGAGATTTATGAAGAGTTGAAGGCGGCGAATGTCCGCCAGGTCTGCTATGTCCCGGACGCCGGGCACAGCGAACTCATCCGATTGTGCGAAGCGGACCCGGAGATCAGCACCGTGTCGCTGACCACCGAGGAGGAAGGCGTGGCGATGGTGGCCGGCGCCTGGCTGGGCGGCGAGCGCGGTGTGCTGCTGATGCAGTCCAGCGGCGTGGGCAACTGCATCAACATGCTGTCGCTGCAGCACGAATGCCGCATGCCGTTCTTTGCCATTGTCACGATGCGCGGCGAGTGGAGCGAGTTCAACCCCTGGCAGGTGGCGATGGGCAAATCGACCCAGGAAGCGCTGGAGTCGGCCGGCACGTACGTGTATCGCGCTGACGAAGCCGGGGAAGTGGCCAAGACGGTGGGCGCGACGGCCCGTTTCGCGTACCAGACGGGCCGGCTGGCGGCGGTGCTGATCGGTCAGCGCGTCATCGGGGCCAAGAACTTCAACAAGTGAGATTGTGATGAGTGAAGCGCAAAAGGCTGTTTTGAATCGTCGCGTGGCGATTGCCAAGATCCTGAAGCACCGCGGCGATGCCCTGGTGGTGACCAGCCTGGGCAATCCCACCTACGACGTGGCATCGACCGGCGACTGCGCCGGCAACTTCTACCTGTGGGGCGCCATGGGCGGCTCGGTGATGGTCGGCCTGGGCATCGCCCGGGCGCAGCCCAAGCGCCGGGTGGTGGTGGTCACCGGCGACGGCGAGATGATGATGGGGGTTGGTTCGCTGGCCACCGCCGCGGTGGACAAGCCGCAGAATCTGGCGGTGATCGTGATCGACAACGAGCACTATGCGGAGACCGGCATGCAGCCCGCGCACGCCGGTCGCGGTGTGGATATCACGGGCGTGGCCAGGGCGGTGGGCTTCGAGAATGCGCGCACGGTGCGCACGGAGCACGAGCTCGCGGCGCTGTCCGAGGAGCTGTTCAGCACGGAAGGTCTGCTGCTGGCGACGGTGAAGGTGACCACCGAGCCGGTGCCGGCGGCGCTGCCCCCGCG
>NZ_JBYSYC010000124.1:0-1194 GCF_058782875.1 Cupriavidus sp. FW305-F7
GGTGCGATCAGGTCAAAATCGCCGCGTAGAAAAACTTGGCTCAATCACTACGCAATCAATTCAGTCAAGGAATCTAGCGTGGGCGAGCCCGCCAGCTCGTCCCGGCCGCACGAACTCACGCGCCTGCGCTGGTGTTGAAGAAGGTCATTAGTGCGAGCCACGCTCATCGTTCATACGAGCGTCGCACTTGTCGGCTCATGATTCATGCGACTGTGGCCTTTCCATGCGAAACAATGTCCCTGTGCCGCGTTCGCTCGCACACCTAAAGTTATGACTCTGGTCAATCGACACCGAGACCGTGAAGGAGCGTGCAAATGTTGGGGAGGCCGATTTCGTTAGGCGCCCCAACTTTCCGCGAGCATGTCGCGGCTTTTTCGGTTCGGCGACTGGTGCCAGTTCGGTGATGCTGGCCCGATGGATTGGCTGTGACGCGAGGCCGCGAGCTCGAGCGCCGAGATGAGATCGGGTGAGAGTTCCCCGTTCAAAGCCGCGACCCTGACCTGCACCAGGCAGTGCGCTCCTTGGTCCGTCCAGCGCATCTGTCGTTTCTTTGCCATGCGATGGGCTCACGACTTGGTTCACCGCGGACTCCGCGATGCTACTGCTGATGGGCAGGCCCTCTCGAGGGCGGGCGCCGTAGTTGACCAACGTAGGTGAGTTGTTCCTCAGGTAGTACCAGATATTACGCAGGTGCTCGCTCAGCGTGAACTGTAGTAATCGCGGGTCTTCCGCAATTTGTGTGACGACGGCAAATCGCGTGGAGGACCTTGCCGTCGTCTTTCCCGCCTCACTACCCACCATTCCTCTTTCTGATTAACGTGGGCGAGCCCGCCAGCCTCTTCCCGGACGCACGAACTCACGCGCCTGCGATGGCGACCGGACTAGCGGGTGCAGCAGTACGCGCAGGCCGGCTATTTAGTTCGGTTTCAACACGCGCAGCCGCAGAAGTTCGATATTCGCGCGGCCATACATTTGGCGCTTGAGAAGCTTGAGCCGGTTGACGTATACGAGAGCGTGCAAAAGATGGAATGAACGCGCCCCGGCCCTCCCCCCACGAAGCGGCGTGTAGTGGTCAAGTTATTTCGGACAGGCAGATAGGTTGTTTTACTATCGATTTCGCCTCGTAGGCAGCGGGCGACAGATACCCCAGGGTTGAGTGCAAGCGCACCGGATTATAGAAACCAACGATGTACT
>NZ_JBYSYC010000125.1:0-1160 GCF_058782875.1 Cupriavidus sp. FW305-F7
CACAAAAAGCACGCCCGCACCGACATTTGAATTCAGCGGGCGCTCCGACCTTTCAAAACCCGCTGGACAAAGTTTGTTAGGCCCAAATAGTAATGTCGTACTTGAGCCAAATAGAAATGTCGTACCTTGGTCCGGATCATGCCAAGCTGGCGGCCTTGCCGCCAAGCCAGGAGCACGATCATGGGCCGCCCCGACACGATCACCATGAGCATGCAGGAACTGGCTCGCTGCAAGGTCATCCAGGCTGTTGTCGAAGATGGTCTGATGGTCTGGCGCGCCGCCGAGAAGCTCGGCATCTCCAAGCGCCAGGTCGAGCGTCTGGCGCAGCGGTTCCGGCAGGACGGCCCCCGGGGTCTCGTTTCGCGTAAATGGGGCCAGCCCGGCCATCACCAGTTGCCGCCGGGGCTGGAATCCCGCGTGCGCGGCCTGATCCGCGACAGCTACGCCGACTTCGGCCCGACCCTGGCCGCCGAGAAGCTGCGCGAGCGCCATGGTATCGAGATCTCGCCGGCATGCGTGCGCCGGATCATGATCGACGCCGGCTTCTGGGTGCCCAGGAAGCTGCGCCCGCCCAAGGTGCACCAGCCCAGGGACCGCCGCGCCTGCCTGGGCGAGCTGGTGCAGATCGACGGCAGCGACCACGCCTGGTTTGAGGACCGGGCGCCGGCGTGCACGCTGCTGGTGTACGTCGATGACGCGACTGGCAAGCTGATGCAACTGCGGTTCGTGCCGACCGAATCCACGTCGGCGTATTTCAGCGCCACGCGTGACTATGTCGAGCGCCACGGCAAGCCGATGGCGTTCTACAGCGACAAGTTCAGTGTCTTCCGCGTCAATGCCCGGGACAGCGCCGAGGGGCGCGGCTACACCCAGTTCGGGCGCGCGCTGTTCGAGTTGAATATCGACATCCTGTGCGCCAATTCGAGCCCGGCCAAGGGCCGCGTCGAGCGCATGAACGGCACACTGCAGGACCGGCTGGTCAAGGAGCTGCGGCTGCGCGGCATCAGCACGATGGATGCGGCCAATGCCTTTGCCGCGCATTTCATCGCCGACTTCAACGCGCGCTTTGCCAAGGTGCCGCGCAGCGACTTTGATGCGCACCGGCCGCTGCGCGGCGATGAGGATCTGGAGCGGATCTTCAGCTGGCGCGAGTGGCGCAA
>NZ_JBYSYC010000127.1:0-1065 GCF_058782875.1 Cupriavidus sp. FW305-F7
CGACGTCGCTGCGCACGCACCGGCATGAGCTATCCGTGGGTGGTCGATGGCAGCGCGATGGTCAACCACTACTACTTCTACTGCGTCGACGCGGACTTCGGCCCGTTCTTCCTTAAGTTCTGTTCCTACTTCCCCTACAACGCCAAGCTGTGCATCAACGGCAACGAGTACGCCAAGTGCCAGTTGCGCAAGCGCGGTATCGCCTTCGAGGCGCTCGACAACGGCATCCTCTCGTGCGAAGACCCCAAGGCGCTGCAGCGCATCTGCGAGGGGTTGGACGACAAGAAGATCGACCGACTGCTACGCAAATGGCTGGCGCGCTTGCCCCATCCCTTCGATCGGCACGACCGAGCCGCCGGCTATCGCTATGCGCTGTCGATCCTGCAGGCTGAGTTCGCGCTGACCCAGGTCCTCGACCGACCCGTGACAGGTCGCATCTTCTTCGAGCAGGTCATCCGCGAGAACCTGGACCTGGGCCGTCCCGGCCAAGTGCAACTGATCTTCGATCGCCGCGTCAATCGGCGCACCCCAGGGCGCTTTCGCACCCGGGTGATTACAGAAGGGGTCACCCCTTCGCTGCATGTGGACTACAAGCGTTCACGCATCAAGCAGTACCACAAGGAGGGGCAGGCGCTGCGTACCGAGACCACCATCAACGACACCCGCGACTTCGGCGTGGGACGACTGCTGCGCAACTTGCCCGAGTTGCGCAGCATCGGCTTTGCCGCCAATCGGCGCATGCTCGAGATTGAGCAGATCAGCCACGACTGCGCATTGGGCGAAGACGCGTTCCAGGACCTGCAGCGTCCGCGCCATGTTGACGGGCAGCGTGCTACGGCACTGCGCTTTGCCGACCCCAACGTCCAGGCGCTGCTGCATGCGTTGGTGATGTTCGTCTTCGTCGCACGCGGCTTTACCAATCAGGACCTGCGCCAAGGCTATGCTGTGCTGCTGGGACTGCGTCCCGGCGACATCACGCCGGGGCGCATGAGCTACGAGTTGCGACGCCTGCGCCTGCATGGCCTGATCGAGCGAGTGCCTAAGACCCACCGCTACCACCTCACG
>NZ_JBYSYC010000128.1:0-898 GCF_058782875.1 Cupriavidus sp. FW305-F7
GCGCCGCCGCCCCCTTAGAACCGGACGTGCGAGTCGCCCCGCATCCGGCTCAAGCCATTCCTTCAGCGCCATTGGGTGGCACCGGGCAGCCCGACGGAACGTTTCGCGGATCGACGGCGGGCAAGGTAGATGTCCCATGCCGGATCGAACGGATTGGCCAGTCCCCGGATTTTGACGTGGCGCTGAATCGCGACCGTCGTTGCGCAGAAGAGTTGTAGGCCGTAGGTGTCACCCTCGGTTGAACCCCTCGTCGCAAAGTCCCAGGACCGGTGTCCGTCGCGCCGGAAGTACCGTTGCCTGACCCACCGGGCTCCTTTCGTGGGGTGCCTACGTCTTGCCCACTGCCAGAGCAGGTGCCAGATGTGCGAGTCTATCGTCGAGAAGGTCGCTTTTGCCACGACGTGGCGATGATACATAGCCCATCCTCGAATGATCGGGTTCAGCCTACGGATCAACACCTCTTGGGTGACACTCGCGTTGCCTTTGATGACTTCCCTGACCTTGTCGAGCAGCGATTTGATACCTTTCTTCGCTGGCTTGATTAGCAGTTTGCCGCCGTACTTGCGCACGTTCTGGCCAAGGAAATCGAAACCCTCCACTATGCTGGTGATTCTGGTCTTCTCTTCCGAGAGTTCCAGGCCTCGGGCGGCCATAAACTGCCTAACCGCGGGAAGCACCCGGGATTCCAGCACATCTTTCGATACGCCAGTCACCACAAAGTCATCGGCATAGCGGACGACGTTGAGCTGAGCCTTGCTGCGAGCAAGCTTGGATGTTCCCACACTTGCATGGACTGCTGCTTCAAGCCCATCCAGCGCCATATTCGCGATCACGGGCGAGATGACACCCCCTTGGGGTGTACCCGCCCGCGACTCGAACAGGGTTCCCTCATCGATAT
>NZ_JBYSYC010000012.1:0-178634 GCF_058782875.1 Cupriavidus sp. FW305-F7
CCGCCTTCTTCGTAGTTGAGGACGAACTGCACCGCAACGCGCGCGCCGCCCGGCCAGCGGGCGTGCGGCGGCCGGGCACCGTATCCGATGAGATCGCGTGGATAGTTATCTTTGGTCATGTGTCTTTGCTTGCTTCAGGAAAACTTCCGGCACCGCCGCGCCGCCCGCAAGCGCCGACCATCACGCAATGTACGTGCCAGTCGTGCCGGCGGCGGTGCCGGATACTTCGATACCGTTGCTTCGGTTACTCGGTGCCGTGCGAGTTGGCGGCGGCGTTGCGCATGGCCTCCTCGCGCGACTGGATGCCGTTGTAGAACAGGTTCAGCGCCACGGCCACGATGGTGCCCAGCACGATGCCGCTGTGGGTGAACGGACCGGTCCACTTCGGCAGGTACTGGAAGAAGGTCGGTGCCAGCGTCGGGATCATGCCGGCGCCGATTGAGATGGCGACGATGAACAGGTTGTAACGGTTGCGGTTGAAATCGCACGAGCCCAGGATGCGGATGCCGGTGGCGGCCACCATGCCGAACATCACGATGCCGGCGCCGCCCAGCACGAACTGCGGCACCGAGGCCACCACGTGGGCCATCTTGGGGAACAGGCCGAACGCGATCAGGATGATGCCGCCGGCAGCCGCCACGTAGCGCGAGCGCACGCCGGTCACTGTCACCAGGCCTACGTTCTGCGAGAACGAGGTGTACGGGAAGGTGTTGAAGATGCCGCCGATCACGGTGCCCAGGCCGTCGGCGCGCAGGCCGCGGGTCAGGTCCTCGTTGCTCAGCTTCTTGCCGGTGATGTCCGACAGCGCCAGGAACATGCCGGTGGATTCCACCAGCGTGATCAGCATGACGATGCACATCGACAGGATGGCGGTCACTTCGAAGGTCGGGATGCCGAAGTGCAGCGGCGTGATGACAGCCATGAAGCTGGCTTCATCCAGGCCTTCGAAAGACACCTTGCCCATCGCCATCGCCACCAGCGTGCCGGCGATGATGCCCAGCAGCACTGCGCAGTTGGCCACCAGGCCGCGGCCGTACTTGGTCAGCAGCAGGATGATCAGCAGCGTCAGGCCGGCAATGCCGAGGTTGGCCAGGTCACCGTAGGCGAGGTTGGGCACCTCCTTGACCACGCCGTCGATCACGGCACGGGTGGTGGGCTGGCCGCCGGCCGCCCAGTTGATGCCCACGCGCATCAGCGACACGCCGATCAGCGTGATCACCGTCCCGGTCACCACCGGCGGGAACAGCCCCAGCATGCGCCCCATCATCGGCGCAATCAGGATGCCGAAAATCCCCGACGCAATCACCGCGCCATAGATGCCGAGCAGGCCGACATTGGGATCGGTGCCGATGGCGATCATCGGCGCCACCGAGGCGAAGGTCACGCCCATCATCACCGGCAGGCGGATGCCGAACTTCCAGAAACCAAAGGCCTGGATCAGCGTGGCCAGGCCCGCGGCGAACAGGTCGGCGTTGATCAGGAACGCCAGCTGGTCCTTGGGCAGCTTGAGCGCGCCACCCACGATCAGGGGCACGGCAACCGTGCCGGCGTACATCACCAGAACGTGCTGCAACCCGAGCGCGAGCAGGCGCCCGGAAGGCAAACGCTCGTTGGTGAGGTCCGTCGGGACCGTGGTGCTTGCGGAATTCATGGGTGCGTCTCCTCTCCTTTGGTTTGATGGGAACACCACTGCCATGGCCCCGGTTCTGGATCCCGGAAGGTCTCCGGACCGTTATCTGCCGGTCGTGTCAGCACTCTCGTCGGTGAGCCGGGTGCTGTTTGCCGACCGGGTCTGGCCTTGTATTTGGGGGCAGCGGCGGGAACACCGTGCTAGGTGGAGCGGCCTAGCACGCTGCGAAGATCAAAGTTGCCCGGCTCGTCCGGCTGCACGCGGTCGGCGCAGGCGCCAAGGTGGTGCGCCATGCGCGACTGGGCCAGCGCGGCATTGCCCTGTTCGAGTGCGTCGAGGATCTCTTCGTGTTCATCGAACGAGCAGGCGTTGTTGCCCGGGGCTTCCACGCTGGCGATCATCAGCGTGGTGCGCGACACCAGCCGGCGCATCATGTTGACGAGCAGCGCGTTGCCCGACAGTTCCGCCAGGGCCGTATGGAACTCGGCGGACAGGCGGATCCATTTGGGCCGGTCATGCGTGAGGAAGGCCTGGCGCTCGCTGGCCACCATCTGGCGCAGCGGCGCGATCACGGTCTTGACGTCGGGCATGCCGGCAAGCTTTTCCAGCACCGCGCGTTCCAGCATCTGGCGCAGCTCGAACATGTCGTGCGCTTCGTCGGTGGAGGGGCTGGCGATAAAGGCGCCGCGGTTGGGTTCGAGATCGACCATGCCGTCGGCGGCCAGGTGCGACAGCACCTTGCGCACCGTGTGTCGCGCGGTGGCATAGATCTCGCAAAGGGAATGCTCGGTCAGCTTGGTGCGCGGCGGCAGCCGGTGCTCCATGATCGCGTCGTAGATCTCGTGATACATGCGCTCTTCGACCGAGCCCTTGCGTGCGGGCTTGGCGGGCTTGCCCGCCTGGATTTCGGTCGGCTCGGCGTCGGCCTTGGTTTCGGCGTTGGCGGCAATCAGCTTCAGGCTCTTGGACATCGTGGCACCAGCAGTCAGGCGGGGCACCGCAAATCCTGGACATCAGGCAGCGGTGATCCAAAAATTGTTGACAATTATTTGGTTGCTGCTTCAATATTGTCAACAAAACCGACTCAGGTTTTCGACAACTCAGGGAAATCCCTGAATTGCCAACCGGGTAGTGCAGGCGCATTGTCGCCACGCACCACCCAGCGCCGGGATGCGTTACCAGACGTACCGAGCGGGCACCATTCCCACAAATGGTGCTAGTGAAGGCAGCGGCGCCCCTCACAACCCAATCGCCTAAGGAAAAACACGATGGGACGCTTGACCACACACGTACTCGACACCGCTGCCGGCACGCCCGGCAAGGGCATGTCGGTTACGCTTCATAAGATTGTCGACAATCGTCGCGAAACCCTGAAGACAGTCGTGACCAACCACGACGGCCGTTGCGACCAGCCGCTACTGGAAGGCGCGGACTTCGCCGTTGGCGTGTATGAGCTGGAATTCGCTGCGGGCGACTACTTCCGCGCGCAAGGCACGCAGCTGCCCGAGCCGGCTTTCCTGGACGTGGTGCCCCTGCGCTTCGGTATTGCCGATGTCAACGCGCACTACCACGTGCCCCTCCTGGTTTCGCCCTGGTCGTACTCGACCTACCGCGGCAGCTGAAGCGGTGGCATAGGGAAACAGGAGACAAGACATGGAAGGCTACATTCTCGACTGGGCCAATCTGCTGCTGCGCTGGGTGCACGTCATCACGGCGATCGCGTGGATCGGCTCCTCGTTTTATTTCGTCTGGCTTGACAACAGCCTGACCCGTCCCACCGATCCTGACCTGCAGGAGAAGGGTGTCGGCGGCGAGCTGTGGGCCGTGCACGGCGGCGGTTTCTACAACCCGCAGAAATACCTGACCGCGCCCAAGACGCTGCCTGAGAACCTGCACTGGTTCTACTGGGAGTCGTATTCCACCTGGATGACCGGCTTCGGCCTGCTGGTGGTGCTGTACCTGTTCAACGCCAGCACGTTCCTGATCGACAAGAACGTCTACGACATGTCGCCTGGCGCGGCGGTCGGCCTGGCGCTGTCCTACCTGGCCGCGGGCTGGGTGGTCTATGACGTGATCTGCCGCGTGTTCGGCAAGAGCGACAAGACCGTGGGCGTGCTGGTGGCGATCTACGTGGCCGTGGCTGCCTACGTGGCGTGCCACCTGTTCTCGGGCCGTGCGGCGTTCCTGCTGACCGGTGCGATGATCGCCACCATCATGAGCGCCAACGTGCTGGTATGGATCATCCCGGGCCAGCGCAAGGTGGTTGCCGCGCTGCGCGCAGGCCAGCCGGTCGATCCGGTCCATGGCAAGAACGCCAAGCAGCGCAGCGTGCACAACACGTACTTCACGCTGCCGGTGCTGTTCGCGATGCTGTCGAACCACTACAGCATGACCTACAGCTACAAGTACAACTGGGCCGCGCTGATCCTGATCATGCTGGCCGGTGTGCTGATCCGCCAGTTCTTCATCCTCAAGCACAAGGGCAAGATCAACGTGGCCTGGCCCGCAGCCGGCGTTGCCGTGCTGGCCGTGGTCGCCGTGCTGATCGCGCCGCAACCGCGCCCGGCCGTGGCCAAGGCAGAAGGCGGTGACGCCGCCGTTGCCACCGTCAGCTTTGCCAAGGTGCAGGAAGTGCTGAACGCGCGCTGCGTGCAGTGCCACGCCGCGCAGCCGAAGTTGATGCCGACCGCAGCCAAGGGCATCAAGCTCGACACCGCGGAAGACATCAAGGCCCACGCCCAGCTGATCTACCAGCAGGCCGTGCAGCAGAAGGCGATGCCGCTGGGCAACGTGACGCAGATCACCGACGACGAACGCGCCCTGCTGGGCCAGTGGTTCGAAGGCGGTGCCAAGACCACTAACTAAGGGTGGCTTGATCTGAAAAGCATCAGGGCCGGCGCGTGCAGCCGGCTCGCGAAATCCGAGCATCGGTGATCGACGGTCCGGAGGGTTGTGCAGTTGGCAACCGTCAGTACCGGACCGGCGAGGGTTTGAACGGGGCCTTGCGCCCCGTTTTTTTTCGACGACTTATCCGCCGATATTTAGCAACGCCAACACCCCCAGCACCAGGAAAATCCCTGCCGCGATCTTGTGCACCAGCGCGATCGGCATCTTGTTGGCAAACTTGTCACCAAGCAGGACCGCCGGCGCATTGGCGACCATCATGCCGAAGGTGGTGCCGGCCACCACGGCAATCACCGCATCGCTGAAGCGCGCGGCCAGCGCCACGGTGGCGATCTGGGTCTTGTCGCCCATCTCGGCAAAGAAGAACGCCACGATGGTGGTGCCGAGGATGCCGAGGGCGCCCTTGACCGGCTTGGCCTGTTCGGCGTCGTCGAGCTTGTCGGGGATCAGCATCCATCCCGCCATCGCGATAAAGCCCAGGCCCAGGATCCAGCGCAGCAGGCTTTCGCCCAGCACATGCGTGATCCAGCCGCCGAGCGCGCCGGCAAAGCCATGGTTGAACAGCGTGGCGATCAGGATGCCAAGGATGATGGGAACGGGCTTGCGGTAGCGCGCGGCCAGCACCAGCGACAGCAATTGCGTCTTGTCGCCCATTTCAGCGAGGGCGACGATGCCTGTGGAGACGAGGAAGGCTTCCATATTGGTCTTGTGGGGTAACCGGGCCGCAATGCATCGCGAGATGCCAATGACGCACACCTTTCCCGGCCCGGCCAGAAAGGTATGGTCATCGGTCTCGCCAGGCTGGACGCTGCCGGGTCCGTATCAGTACACGGCCGGGCGGGTCCGGAGCTGCGCACGCCATAACCGCAAGCGGTCAAGTCTGTTGACGTGCGCCCCTGTCCCCCGGAATCCGCATTGCGCGGCGCGGTAAGAGCAGGGCGGCTACTCCCCAATGGAAGCGCCAATTATAACGGCAGCGGGGGGCAGGCGTCCACCTGCCCCCCCGCCACATGGCCTGTATCCTCAGGCGGGTACAGGCGCGTTGTCGCTGGTCTGGCGGCCGCGGAAATCGGTCCAGCACAGGGCCTTGAAGTCATAGAGTTTGCAGCGGCGCGCGGTGTCGAAATACCAGCGCCAGGAGAAGTTCTCGATGATGATGCGGCCTGGCAGCGCATGCTCCAGCAGCGCCTGGGCGCGCTTGAGGCGGTACAGCGGCACGCTCATGTCGACGTGGTGCGCGGTGTGTTCCATGATGTGGTGCAGCGCGGCGCCGATGCCGTGGCGGAAGCGCAGGTGCACGGTGGTCGAAACAAAGGGCTGCGCCTTGGCCCACATGGCCTTGGTGTCATACCAGGCCACGCTGGTATGGGTGTGGTGCACGTACAGCACGAAGCCGACGGTGACGTTCCAGACCAGGAAGGGCAGCACGAAGCCGGCACCGATGAGCATCCAGACGGACTGGTCCGTGGCCAGTGCCAGGCCAGCCAGCGCGCCGATCCAGGCCAGCCCGAAGGCGGCTACCAGCACACAGTCGCCGGTGAAGATCGGGCGGCGCGTGGCCATCTGGCGCTTGCTCGGGAAGAACATCTTGCACCACCAGATTTCCACCAGGTAGTACAGGCCCGGGCCGAAGCCGGTGCGGTAGATGCGCTCCATCACGCGGCGCCAGCGCGGCAGCGCGTTGAATTCTTCCAGCGAGTAGGGCGCCCAGACGAAGTCGAAGCCCTTCAGGTTGGTGTAGCCGTGGTGCACCACGTTGTGGCCGACTTCCCACAGGCTGTAGGGCGTCAGCGAGGGCAGGAAGGTGAGCCGGCCCAGCCACTTGTTCAGGCCGCGGCGCGGGGTCAGGCTCTGGTGGCAGGCATCGTGGCCGATGATAAACAGGCGCGCGATGATCAGCCCGGCCAGCACGCCCAGCGCCAGCTTGGCGGCCCAGTGCTGCGCCAGCACCACGCCGGCCAGCACGGCGCCGAACAGCAGGTAGTCGAAGGCGAACAGCAGCAGTGCGCGCGGGGTACTGCGCTGGCCCAGCGGGATCAGCCAGCCGCGGATGATCTTGCGCGAGGGCAGCGGGGCGTCCGGTGCGATCGGCGCCGGAAGCGGGGCGTGGTTGGGCGCACCCTTGCGCGCGGCATAGGGCACGTCATGCGGGCCATGGGCGCGCTCAGGGGCGTGAGCGGCGGATTGGGATGCGGTCATGCAGAACCTTCTGATTGCGGTCGGATGGGTATGGGCGCACGGCACGCAGAACGGCCGCGGCGGAACCGCAAGGTTAGAAGGCTTTGTCGGAGACGGTCTTGACGCTCGTCAAGCCGGAGGCGGGGGCGAAGCGGTAAAAGCGCGCCCGCCGCATGGCGGCGGGCGGCTGCTGGCCAGGTGACGGATCAGGCGGCCGGCACGTGGGCGGCCTCGCCCATCACATAGACGCTGTCGATGAGGCGGTCGTCGCCCAGCATGGCAAAGGCGAACAGCTCCTCTTCCAGCGTTTCCGAGCGGTTGCTGCGGCGGGCGATCAGCGGCGTGGCCTTGGGGTCCAGCACGATGAAGTCGGCCTCGCAGCCAACGCCAAAGCTGCCGACGCGGTCGGTCCAGCCCAGCGCCTCGGCCGCGGCGCGCGTGGCCAGGTAGAACATGCGCAGGGCGGTCAGGTAGTAGCCGCCCATGCGCGCCACCTTGTGCGCGGCGTTCATGGTGCGGAACATCGAGAACGAAGTGCCGCCGCCGACGTCGGTGGCCAGCGTCACATTCAGGCGGTTGGCGTCGGACTGGTGGAAGTCATAGAAGCCGCTGCCCAGGAACAGGTTGGAGGTGGGGCAATGCGCCACCGCGGCACCGCTGTCGGCCAGGCGCCGGCGGTCGTCCTGGTCCAGGTAGATGGCGTGGCCGTACATCGCGCCCGGGCGCAGCAGGCCGTAGCGGTCGTACACGTCCAGGTAGCTGCGCGCGTCCGGGAACAGCTCGGCGACCCATTTGACCTCGTCGCGGTTCTCGGCCACGTGGGTCTGGATAAAGGCGTCCGGGTAGGCGCGCGCCAGCTCGCCGCAGGCGGCCAGCTGCGCCTCGGTCGAGGTCGGGGCAAAGCGCGGCGTGATGGCGTAGGCCAGGCGTCCCTTGTTATGCCAGCGCGACAGCAGGTCGGCGGAGTCCCGGGCTCCGGTCTCGGCCGTATCGCGCAGGAATTCCGGGCAGTTGCGGTCCATCATCACCTTGCCCGTGACCATGCGCAGGTTGCGCGCCTCGCTTTCGGCAAAGAGGGCCTCGGCCGAGGCCTTGTGCACCGTGCTCCAGACCACCGCGCTGGTGGTGCCGTTGCGCAGCAGTTCCTCGGTGAAGAAGCCGGCCACGCCGCGCGCGTAGTCGGGGTCGGCAAAGCGGCGCTCTTCGGGGAAGGTGTAGGTGTCGAGCCAGTGCAGCAGGCCCGGCGACGGCGACGCGATCATGTCAGTCTGCGGGTAGTGCACGTGGGTGTCGATAAAGCCGGGCACGATCAGCTTGCCGCGGTGGTCGACGATCTCGGCGTCGGCCGGAATGCGCGCAGCCAGCTGCGTGTAGTCGCCTGCGGCGGCGATGCGCCCGTTGGTGACGATCAGCACCCCGTCGTCCCAATACTGATACGCATCCTCATGGAATTGCGGATCGCGCAGGAAATGCAGCACGCGGCCGCGAATGGCACGGGTGAGGGAGTCAGTCTTGGGGTTGGTCGTCATGGTTTGTCTCTTGTGGCCGGCCCGCGCGGAACGGCATGGTTCAAGCAGCGGGCCGGGCTATTGGCATGCGCCGCGCTCAGGCCGCTGGGGCCGTTGCGGGCGGGGACTTGGGCGGGCTCGACCAGAATTGGTCGACTTCCGCCAGGAATTCGGCCTTCTGCATGGCAGGCAGGAAGGCCGCTTCAAAGCTGTTGCGGGCAAGCTTGTGGGCATCGGCCGCGTCCAGCGGCAGCGCGTCGAAGGTGGCTTCCCAGTTGGCGTTCATATAGCCGCCGAAGTAGGCCGGATCGTCCGAATGCAGCGTGATCACCACGCCGGCATCGAGCATGCGCTTGAGCGGGTGGTCGCGCAGGTCCGGGTAGACCTTGAGCTTGACGTTGGACAGCGGGCACACGGTCAGCGCCACGCGCTCGCGCGCCAGGCGTTCCACCAGCGCCGGATCGTCGATGGCGCGCACGCCGTGGTCGATGCGCTGCACCTTGAGGATGTCGAGGGCGTCGGTGACGTATTGCGCCGGACCTTCCTCGCCCGCGTGGGCCACCAGGTGCAGGCCCAGCTCGCGCGCCTTGGCGAATACGCGCGCGAACTTCTCGGGCGGATTGCCTTGCTCGGACGAATCCAGGCCCACGCCGACAAAGCGGTCGCGGTAGGGCAGCGCCGCTTCCAGCGTGGCGAAGGCGTCTTCCTCCGGCAGATGGCGCAGGAAGCACAGGATCAGGCTGCTGGAGAAGTCATATTCGGTGCGCGCCTGGGCCAGGGCATCGGCGATGCCGTCGATCACCACGCCGATGGGAACGCCGCGCGCGGTATGGGTCTGCGGATCGAAGAAGATCTCGGCGTGGCGGACGTTGTCGGCGACGGCGCGCTTGACGTAGTCCATGGTCATGTCGAAGAAATCTTCCTCGGTCAGCAGCACGCTGGCGCCGGCGTAGTAGATGTCCAGGAACGACTGCAGGTCGGTAAAGGCGTAGGCGGCGCGCAGCGCCTCGACGCTGGGGTAGGGCAGCGCCACCTGGTTGCGCTGCGCCAGCCGGAAGATCAGTTCCGGTTCAAGCGTGCCTTCGATATGCACATGCAGTTCGGCCTTGGGAGTGCGGCGGATCTGTTCCGCGAGCGCGGCATCGATGGTCATGGGGGCCTCGTTTCTGGGCATTTCTGTGCCTGCCGGCGGGGCCGGCGGCACGGGTTCAGGGATGCACCGCCTCCGGGCGGCCCAGACGCAGCGCGGCAAGGCGCTGTTCGCGGACCTGGAGCAGCTGGGCGACGATGGCTACCGCAATCATAGCCGGAGCCTTGTCGGTAATCCCGGGAACCCCCATGGGGCATGTCATTTCCGCAAACCGGGCCGGGTCGATGCCGTGCTCGGCCATGCGGTGTTCAAAGCGCGCGCGCTTGGTCTTGGAACCGATCAGCCCGAAGTAGGCGAAGTCGGTGCGCTTGAGGATTTCCTCGCACAGGGTCTGGTCCAGCGCGTGGCTGTGCGTCATGACCAGGAAGTAGCTGCCCGCGGGCGCCTGCGCCACTACCGCCTCGGGCGTGTCGCTGGCCTCGGCCTCGACATTGTCGGGCAGCCCGCCGGGGAAGAGCGTGTCGCGCTCGTCGACCCAGTGCACGCGGCACGGCAGCGTGGCCAGCACCTTGACCAGCGCATGACCGACATGGCCGGCGCCGAACAGCACCACGTGCATGGTGTCGGGCACCAGCGTATCGGTCCAGCTGCCGTCGGCGTGCAGCGTTACGCCGGGGATCATGGCATGGCTGTCGCCATGGGTGATCGCGCCGCTGGCCGGCACCTGCCGTTGCAGTGCCTTGCCGGCAGTGAAGTTGCGTTGGACCGCGTCAAGCCAGTGCAGGTCGGCTTTGCCAAGGACCTCGAACGCCAGCTGCACCACGCCGCCGCAGCACTGGCCCAGCGCCGGCCCGAGCGGAATGCGCTCGATCCGGCGTTGTTCACCGCGCACCAGCATCTCGCGCCCGATATCCATGCCGCGCCACTCCAGGTGGCCGCCGCCGATGGTGCCGACCAGGTCGTCGGCGCTGACCAGCATGCGGATGCCGGCCTCGCGCGGGGCCGAGCCCTTGACCTCGACGATGGTGACCATTGCCACCGGCACGCCGGCGCGCACCATGCGGGCGGCGTCGGCGAAGCGGAAGGGTTTGAGCGGTGCGTCCTGCATGTCGGGGGCCTTGTCGGTATTGCCTGGTTGCTGCTTGATGCTGTGGTGCTGCCTGCGCCATGTCATCGCAAGGGTGGCGCGCGCCTGCTTCTTCCACCGGCCCCTTGCCCGTCAATGCGGGCAAGGGGGGAAAGTCCGGGGGCGCCAGCAGGCGCGCGCTTCCTGCGATCGTTCAGCCAGCTCAGGCTGGCTGTGCCGCGGCTTCGCGCACGGCGTCGACGGCATCCAGGATCGCCTCGCTGGTGGCCGGGGCCTTCAGCGGCGGGTTGATGCGGTAGTCGCCAACGGCAGCCACGGCGTCGCGGATCGCGAAGAACACCGAGAACGGCAGCAGCAGCGGCGGCTCGCCCACGGCCTTGGAGCGGTGGATGCTGTCCTCGACGTTGCGGTTCTGGAACAGGCGCACGTTGAATTCCTCCGGGCAGTCGTTGACCGTCGGGATCTTGTACGTGGACGGGGCGTACGTCATCAGCTTGCCGTCCTTGTTCCACCACAGTTCCTCGGTGGTCAGCCAGCCCATTCCCTGGATAAAGGCGCCTTCGACCTGGCCGATGTCGATCGCCGGGTTCAGCGAGCGGCCGGCGTCGTGCAGCGCGTCGGCGCGCAGCAGCTTCCATTCGCCGGTGAGCGTGTCGACCAGCACCTCGGAGCACGCGGCACCGTAGGCGAAGTAGTAGAACGGGCGGCCTTGCAGCTTGCTCTGGTCCCAGTGCAGCTTGGGCGTGGTGTAGAAGCCGTCGGACCACAGCTGCACGCGCGCCACGTAGGCTTCGCGCGCCAGCTCGCCGAACGCCAGGCGCAGCTCGCCGGCGCTGACCAGGTCATCGTTGAAGCGCACCTCGGACGGCTCCACGCCGGCCTTGCGCGCGGCAAACACGGCCAGGCGCTCGCGGATCTGGCGGGCGGCGTCCTGCGCGGCCTTGCCGTTCAGGTCGGCACCGGTGGAAGCTGCGGTGGCCGAGGTATTGGCCACCTTGCTGGTATCGGTCGCGGTCACGCGCACGCGTTCCATGCGGATGCCCAGCTCATGCGCCACCACCATCGCCACCTTGGTGTTCAGGCCCTGGCCCATCTCGGTGCCGCCGTGGTTCACCAGCACCGAGCCGTCGTTGTAGACGTGCACCAGCGCGCCGGCCTGGTTGAAGTGGGCCACGTTGAACGAGATGCCGAACTTCACCGGGGTGATGGCGATGCCCTTCTTCAGTACCGGGCTGGTGGCGTTGAAGGCGCGCGTGGCTTCGCGGCGGGAGCGGTATTCGCTGCTGGCCACCAGTTCGTCGATCAGCTCGTGGATGACGTTGTCTTCAACGGTCTGGCCGTAGGGCGTGACGTTGTTCTCGGTCTTGCCGTAGAAATTGGCGCGGCGCACGTCGAGCGAATCCTTGCCGACCGTGCGGGCGACATTGTCCAGGATGTACTCGACCGCGAACGCGCCCTGCGGGCCGCCGAAGCCGCGGAAGGCGGTGTTGCTCTGCGTGTTGGTCTTGCCGCAGTAGCCGTCGATCTGCACGTTCGGCAGCCAGTAGGCATTGTCGAAGTGGCAGATGGCGCGGGTCATCACTGGGCCCGACAGGTCGGCCGAGAAGCCGGCGCGCGACACCATTTCGACCTTCACGCCCTCGATGTGGCCTTCGTCGTCGTGGCCCACGGTGTAGTCGAACACGAAGTCATGGCGCTTGCCGGTGATCATCATGTCGTCGTCTCGATCCGGGCGCAGCTTGACCGGGCACATCAGCTTCCAGGCGGCCAGCGCGGCGCAGCAGGCGAACAGCGCCGACTGCGACTCCTTGCCGCCGAAGCCGCCGCCCATGCGGCGGCATTCGACCAGCACCTGGTGCGCTTGCCAGCCGAGCATATGGCACACCGCGTGCTGCATCTCGGTCGGGTGCTGGGTCGAGCACCACACTTGCATGCCGTCGTTCTCGCGCGGTGCGGCGTACGAGATCTGGCCTTCCAGGTAGAACTGCTCCTGGCCGCCCAGGTGGATCTTGCCGCTGTCCTGGTGGGCCGCGCCGGCGATGCGCGCGGCGGGCTCGCCGCGCGTCAGGTGCATCGGCGGCAGCACATAGCTGCCGGCCTCGTGCGCCGCTTGCGGCGACAGCACCGGGGGCAGGTCTTCGTAGTCGATCGCGCCCAGGCGGGCTGCGCGGCGGGCGGCGTCATGCGAGGTCGCCACCACGATAAATATCGGCTGGCCGATGAACTGGACCACGTCGCGCGCCAGGATCGGGTCGTCGTGGATGATCGGGCCGCAGTCGTTGGTGCCCGGGATGTCGTCCACCGTCAGCACGTCGACCACGCCAGGCGCGGCGCGCACCTTGTCGAGCGAGACCGACTTGATGCGGGCGTGCGCGCGGGTGCTCATGCCGAGCGCGGCGTGCAGCGTGCCGGCCAGCTCGGGGATGTCATCCGTGTAGGTGGCGGTGCCGGCCACGTGCAGGTGGGCGGATTCATGCGGACGCGAGATGCCGACCTGCGGGACCTGTTCGGCGGTGGCGTCGAGCAGGAAGGGTTCGGTTTGCTTGTTCATGCCGATGCTTTCCTTTTTCTCTGGCTCAGGCCGTGGCGGTTTCAGTGGCGCCGGCGCCGATGGCGCGGACGTTGACGGCTGCCGCGGGTAGCGCTTCGGCGCGGGTCTCCAGCCAGAAGCGGTACAGCAGGTTGGCGGCACCGCGGCTGCGGTACGACGCGGTCGCGCGCATGTCGGACAGCGGCGTGTAGTCCTGCGCCAGCGCGGCCATGCCGGCGCGGGCGGTGGCTTCATTCCACGGCTGGCCGGTCAGGGCCGCCTCAGTGGCGGCGGCGCGCTTGGGCGTGGCGGCCATGCCGCCGAAGGCGATGCGGGCCTGCGTGACAATGCCGTCCTGCACGGTGATGCCGAATGCGGCACACACGGCGGAAATATCCTCATCAAAGCGTTTGGACAGCTTGTAGGTGCGGAAGTGCTGCGGGCCGGCCACCGGCACGCGCAGCGCGGCGACGAATTCGCCCGGCTGCATCGAGGTCTTCTGGTAGGCCAGGTACAGGTCTTCCAGCGGCAGCGTGCGGCGCGTTTCGCCGTGCTGCAGCACCACTTCCGTGCCCAGCGCGATCAGCGCCGGCATCGAATCGCCGATCGGCGAACCGTTGGCGATATTGCCGCCCAGCGTGCCGGCATTGCGGATCGGTAGCGAGGCAAAGCGCTTCCACATCTCTTCCAGCTCGGGGTGCGCGGTGTTGAGTGCGGCGTAGGCCTTTTCCAGCGTCACGGCGGCGCCAATCTCGACCATGCCGTCGCGCTCCTCAATGTGGTTCAGGTCTTCCACCTGGCCCACGTAGAGCAGGTTGCCCAGCTCGCGGAACTGCTTGGTCACCCACAGGCCCACGTCGGTGCTGCCGGCCAGGATACGGATATCGGGCTGTGCCGCCTTGATCGCGCCGAACTCGGCCGCGGTGCGCGGGGCAAAGAATTCCTGGCCCTGGGCGCGGTATCGGAAGGTCTCGCCGCGCTTGAGGTTGCGCAGGGTGTCGGCGATCTGCTTCGGGTTGAGCTTGTCCGCGGTGGGGGCGGGCAGGGCCATCATGCGCTCGCCGGCGTCGATGATCGGGCGATAGCCGGTGCAGCGGCACAGGTTGCCGGTCAGCGCGTCACAGATGGTCTGGCGCGGGGGCGCTTCGCCGCCCGGGGTGTGCTGCTGGTACAGGGCCCACAGCGACATCACGAAGCCGGGGGTGCAGAAGCCGCACTGCGAGCCGTGGCACTCGACCATGGCTTCCTGCACCGGGTGCAGGTTGCCGTCGGCCTGGCGCAGGTCTTCGACCGTGATCAGGGCCTTGCCGTCGAGCGTGGGCAGGAACTGGATGCAGGCGTTGACTGCCTTGAATTCGACATCGCCGCCGTCCTGCAGCTCGCCGACCACGACGGTGCAGGCGCCGCAGTCGCCTTCGGCGCAGCCTTCCTTGGTGCCGGTGCAGCGCGCGTCTTCACGCAGGTACTGCAGCACGGTGCGGGTAATGGGGGCGTCGGATACTTCCGTGACCTGGCCGCGGTGGAAAAAGCGGATGGTTTGCGTCTCCATGGTCTTCTCTCTTTTGGTGATGGCGGAAACATAGCACCCTGGGCTTTCATGCAATATTCGGCCCAGGTGATATGCCCCATCAGCGCGCGGCCCCGATTGGTGCCCCGCCGCACCGGCGGGCGCCCCCCTAGAGGAGGTGATTTGACCGTTTGTGGGGCGCCTGTCATACACTATGCGCCGTTCCCATCCCCCACGCCACCCATCCGGCCCCCGCCGGAGGGCCGCCATCGCCATGCACGGACGCGACCATCTCGATACTTATTTGCTGCGGGTGCTTCACACCCTGCTGACCGAGCAGAGCGTGACCCGCACGGCCGTGCGTTTAGGCCAGTCCCAGCCCGCCATCAGCAATACCCTGAAGCGCCTGCGGGAGATCACCGGCGATGCCATTTTGGTGCGGGGCAAAAACGGCATGGTGCCGACCGAGCGCGGCCGCGAACTGCTGGCGCTGGCCGAGCAGAGCCTGGCGGCGATGGACCGCATCGCGCGCCCGCCGCAGCAGTTCGACCCGGCCACCACTACACGCACCTTCCACCTGGGCGCGCCGGACTACCTGGATGCCTTCTTCCTGCCCAATATCGTCGAGCGCGTGCGCCGGCTGGCGCCGGGCGCCAAGCTGTTCGTGCATCCGATGACGTCGTCGTCGGACTTCCTGGACGACCTGGAGCAGGGGCAGCTGGATATCGTGGTCGGCAACTGGCTGTCGCCGCCGGAGCACCTGCATATCTCGCCGCTCTTCGACGACGAGGTGGTGTGCATGCTGGGCGCGCAGCATCCGCTGGCGCGCAAGGGGCTAACGCTCAAGCATTACCTGGAGATGCCGCACCTGGCCCCGGCGCCCTATGCGTCGATGCAGCGCAGCATGATCGACCAGGCGCTGGCCGAGCAGGGCTATAAGCGCAATATCCAGGTCACGCTGCCGTATTTCGGCTTGGTGCCGTATGTGCTGATGAAGACCGATATGGTCTTTACCACCGGCCGGCAGTTTGCCGCGCACTACGCGCAGTACCTGCCGATCCGCATGGTGCCGTCGCCGGTGTCGTTCCCGCGCATGCGCTTCTACCAGCTGTGGCATGAGCGCTGCCACGCGGCGCCGGATGTGATGTGGATCCGGCGGATGATCGCCGAGGTGGCGGCGGATCTGCCGCAGCTGCCACGGCTGGAGGCAGAGGCAGGGTGAGGCAACGCCTTTGACATCTCCCCTCCCTAAAGGGAGGAGATTCCCTCTGCAGGCGATCGATGTCCCGATCGGGCAAGGATATTTAACGCAGCGTTCACATCGCGATCATGTACGGCACCGCATTCACTGCATACCCACTGCCTTATTCCGAGGTCTGCGATACCTTTCGGCCTCCCCGGCGGCATCGCGTCGCACGAAGAACAAACCTGGGTGGTGAAACGTTCGTCGACTTCCTCATACCACGCGCCATGCGCAATCGCCTTGTACGCGAGCATTGTGCGGAAGGTCGACCAGCCCGCATCGAGGACGGACTTCGCCATGCTGGTTTTGGCGAGGCCGGCGGCGTTCACATTCCCCACCGCGATGTAGTCAAAGTCCCGCACGATGCGATGCGAGAGCTTGTGCAGGAAGTCACGCCTTGCGTTGGTGATGCGGGCGTGAAGGTTCGTCGCCTGTCGCCGCTTGCGCGCACGCTGCGCTTTGGCCAGCGCTTGCTCGAGTCGGCCAAGGTGGCGCGGATTCTCGACCTTCTCGCCGGTGGACAGCGTGGCAATGTCCTTCAAGCCCAGATCGATGCCGACGCCGCGTTCCGGGCAGCGGGCCTGGGTGTCGGCAACTTCAATCACGATGTTCAGGAACCAGTTGCCTCGCGCATCGCAGGAGAAATTTGTGCCGTCCTTGATCTTGCCTTCGGGAAAGGGGCGGGAGCTGAACACGCGAAACGTGTTGCCGGCAAAGCGGAATGCGTCGCCCGAGCGCTTGAGATCCCGGCCCTTGAGCGGCACCCAGCCAAGCGACTTGCGGCCGCGATAGCGCAGGTACGGCCGGCGGTGCTGGCTACGCGACTTGGCGTACTGCTCGCAAACCGCGTTGACGGTGCCGGAATGGATGCGCAGTTCCTTGCTGCTGCCGGTGGTCAACACGTTCAGATCGAAACCCGTGGGCCATTTCTTGCCCCACTTGAGTGCGTGCTTCTGCGTGTCGTTGCAGAAGTTCCAGACGTAGTTCACCGCGCGGCTCTGCTGATTGAGCAGGCCGTTCAGCGACTTCACCCGGTAGCGATAGACCAGAAGCATGCCGGTCATTCTAATATGGGATTGCTTGCTGCCGGCAGCACTCCTTTCACTCCCCGCCCTGAAGGGCGAGGTTTCTCGGAGCAAGTCTGATGAAGGATGGCACCACGGAGCGACTGGAACTCGCCTCCCCTGAACATGCAGTGGGGGCGGCGGAGCGCATGTTCCAGACGCTCCGGGCCGAGCTTGCCGCGATTCTGCCGTCCGATGCTGTCATTGAGCACGTGGGTGCTACGGCGGTCAGCGGATGCCTGACGAAAGGGGACCTCGACATTTCTGTCCAGGTAAGCCCGGAGGCATTTGCGGCAGCGGATCGGGCGTTGTCCAGGGTATTCGAGCGAAACCTGGGGTCGGTATGCACAGACCGCTTTTCCGCCTTCAAACGCGATCACATCCAGCCGCCGATCGGAGTCCAGTTAGTGGTGCGAGGTGCCCCGCTGGATGTATTCGTCCGATTCCGGGACCGTCTGCGGGAGGACCCGAAGCTGACCGAGCGATACAACGCCCTCAAGCGCTCTCATGAAGGCGCGGAAATGAATACGTATCGAGCTGCGAAATCAGCGTTCATTGCCTCGGTATTGGGCCTGCCTGGCGACGAGCCCGGCGCGGAATAGGCGTCTCACTTCGCCTTGTAGTCCGGGAAGAACAACTGTTCTCCCTCCACCTTGTACCCGGCAATCGCGTCCTGCCCTTCCTTTGACGTGATCCACTCCACCAGCTTCATCGCATCCGTATGGTTGATGCCCGGATGCCTGGCGGGGTTGACCGCGATGATCCCGTACGGGTTGAACATCTTCGGGTCGCCTTCGATGGCGATAGCCAGACCGGTCTTGGCGCGATACGCGCCGTAGGTGGCTCGGTCCGACAGCGTATAGGCCGGCATCTGCGCGGCCATGGTCAGCACCTCGCCCATACCCAGGCCGGCGTTGACGTACCACGGCTGCCCCTTGGGCTCGATGCCGAGCTGCTTCCAGTAGTCCTTCTCCATCACGTCGGTGCCGGAATTGTCGCCGCGCGAGATGAACTTGCTGCCGCTGCCGGCGAGCTTGCGAAACCCCGCCAGCACGTCCTTGCCGCCTTTGACACCTGCCGGGTCGCTGGCCGGGCCGACCACGATGAAGTCGTTGTACATCACGTCGCGGCGGTTCACGCCGTAGCCGGCCGCGACAAAAGCGTCTTCCATCTTGCGCGCGTGCACCAGCAGCACGTCGACGTCGCCCATCTCGCCCATCTTCATGGCCTTGCCCGAGCCGACCGCGATCACCTTGACGCTGACGCCTGCCTTTTGCTCGAAGCGCGGCAGCAGGTACTTCAGCAGGCCCGAGTTCTCGGTGCTGGTGGTGGTGGCCAGCTTCAGTTCCCCGCCATGGGCCGCCGACAGCAGGCCTACGCAGGCAATCGCGACGAGATGGCGCACAGGGCGGCGCAGACGTTGGGCAAGGCGAGGCGACATGCAGTGGGCTCCTTTGTATTATGTTCTGTTGGACATAATTGCTTTTGCCTTTGGATCTCATGGAGAATGCGGCAAAAGAACATAAAAATGGGGTATTCATTGTGGTCCAGCCGAGATCGACAAGTAAATATGCTGCGGAGGACATATGACCTTCCGCTTTGATCTGTTTCCCGTGATCGCGCCTGACGACAATCCGCGCGCCAACGGGAAGGTCTTCCAGTTGCTCAAGGCCGTGCGCGAGACCGGCTCGCTGCACCGCGCGGCGCGCGAGATCGGCCTGTCGTACCGGCACGCCTGGGGCGTGATGCGGACCTGGGAGGAAATGCTCGGGCGCAGCATGCTCGATATGGAGCGCGGCCGCGGCGCCTCGCTGACGCGCTTTGGCGAACGCCTGCTGCGCGCCGAACTGCGCCTGCGCGAATCGGTCGAGCCGGTGGTGCAGAAGGCCATGGCGGATTTCATTGCCGAGCTGGACGATGCCCAGCAGCCGCAGTCGCAAGTGCATTTCACCGGCAGCCATGACCCCGCGGTGGAGGTGCTGGCCGCCGCGCTGGGCGAGGCAAGAACTTCGCTGCAGCTCGATACGGTGTTTTGCGGCAGCGTGGAGGGGCTGATCTGCCTGCAGGAGCGGCAGTCGGAATTGGCCGGCTTCTATGTCTCGCCGGTGCAGACCGCGGGCTCGGTCGCGCATGTGACGCTGCGCAAGTGGCTGCGGCCGGCCGCGGTGCGGCTGCTGCGGCTGGCCTGGCGCGAGCAGGGCCTGATCCTGGCGCCGGAGGTGGCGCGCGAGGTGCATGACCTGCGCGACCTGGCGCGCACCCAGGCGCGCTTCGTCAACCGGCAGCGCAGTTCGGGCACGCGCATGCTGTTCGACCAGCTGCTGGCCGCGCAGGGCCTGTACCCGGACCAGATCGCCGGCTACGACGAGACCGAGTTCAGCAACGAGAAGGTGGCCGAGGCCGTGCACGGCGGCCGCGCTCAGGTGGGCTTCGGGCTGCGCATGAATGCCGAGGCCCACGGGCTCGCCTTCGTGCCGCTGACGCGCGAGGCCTACTATCTGGCGCTGCGCAAGAACGACCAGACCGCCGGCTGGATGGCAGCGCTGCTGGCGCTGCTGGCCGACCCGGCCTTTGCCCGACGCATCGAGGCGCTGCCCGGCTACACCATGGCCGAGCCGGCCGGCATCCTGACGCCGCAGGAGGCGTTGCCGTGGTTCGGGCCGGACGGCAAGGAAGACAACTGAGGGCGAGCCAGGCGGCATGACGCCGACGGGCGCGCGGCTGCGCGGCCCGGTCCGTATTACACTCCCTGCCAGGCGCGCCGTGGTTTGCATCGGCTTGCGCCAGACTCTTGCAAGGAGCGCCATGCTGGAAACCGCCGCGCTGGCCGCGGGCATGTCCTGGGCCAGCGGCTTTCGCCTCTACCTTGCGGTGCTGGCCGCCGGCGTGCTGGCGCGCCTGGGCTGGCTTGACCTGCCGCCCGGGCTGCAGCCGCTGGAATCCTGGTGGGTCATCGGCGTGGCCGCCGTGCTGGCCGTGGCCGAATTCGTCGCCGACAAGGTGCCCGCATTCGATACCGTCTGGGACGGCATCCATACCTTCATCCGCATTCCCGCGGGCGCGATCCTGGCCGCCGCCGCCTTCGGCCAGCTGGATCCGCAGTGGATGGTGGCGGCAGGGCTGATCGGCGGCACGCTGGCCGGCACCGCGCATGCGGTCAAGGCCGGCACGCGCGCGCTGATCAATGTCTCGCCGGAACCGTTCTCCAATTGGACGGCCTCATTCACGGAAGACGTGACCGCGACCGGCAGCCTGCTGCTGGCGTTTTTCCTGCCGGTGGTGTTCCTGGTGCTGCTGGTGGTCTTCCTGCTGGTGTCGGTGTGGCTGCTGCCGAAATTGTGGCGCGGCGTGCGCCGGCTGCATGCGAGCCTGCGCGGCAGGACTGAGCGGCCTGGCACACCCCGCTAGCTTCCCGGCAATTCCTGCTTTGCTTTCGACTGACCCGAGGCGCGCCGCCGCCAGAAACCAGGAACCAAACCAACCGATGCCTCCCGAGTCCGCCATCGAAGCCCCGGCCACGGCCGCCAACCCCGCGGGCACGCGCCCCGCGCACGGCGGCCGCTTCTCCGCCTGGCGCCAGGCGCTGCGCATGGCGCGGCGCGACTGGATTGCCGGCGAGCTCTACTTGCTGCTTTTTGCGCTGGTGCTGGCCGTGGCCGCGCTGACCAGCGTGGGCTTCATGGCCGACCGCATGCGGCTGGGCCTGGAGCGCGACGCGCGCCAGATGATCGCGTCCGACGTGCTGCTGGTGGCTGACCAGCCCTTCGATGCCGCCTTTGCGCAGCGTGCGCAAGCGGCCGGGCTGGCCGTGGCGCAGACCGTCACCTTCCCGAGCATGGCTACCGCCAATGGCAAGGCGCCGTCCGGCGGTGACGCCCCCAGCCAGCTGGCCGCGCTCAAGGCGGTGACCGACGGCTACCCGCTGCGGGGCAAGCTCAAGGTGGCCAGTGCGGCGGGGGCACCGGATGCGCCCGCCGAAGGCATTCCCGCGCCGGGCACCGTTTGGGTCGACGAGGCGCTGCTGGGCGCACTGGGGGTTGCCGTGGGCGACACCCTGCAACTGGGCAGCCGCAGCTTCCGCATCGACCGCATCATCACGCAGGAGCTTGATCGCGGCACCGGCTTTATGAACTTCGCGCCGCGCGTGCTGATGCCGCTGTCAGACCTGGACAGCACCGGGCTGATCGGCTGGGGCAGCCGCGTGACCTACCGGCTGCTGGTGGCCGGCCCCGACGCCGCCGGCGCTGCCTTTCAGAAATGGGCGCAGGACGAGATCGGTCGCCGCAAGCTGCGCAATACCCGGGTCGAGTCGCTGGAATCGGGCCAACCACAGATGCGCGCCACGCTGGACCGCGCCGAGCGCTTCCTGTCGCTGGTGGCGGTGCTGTCGTCGATGATCGCGGCGGTGGCCATTGCCATGTCGGCGCGCCGCTATATGCAGCGCCACACCGATGCCTGCGCGGTCTACAAGTGCCTGGGGCTGTCGCGCGGGCAGATCCTGCGCACCTTCGGCCTGGAGTTCCTGGTGGTGGGGGCGGCGGGCGCGCTCGTCGGGGTGCTGCTCGGGTACCTGGCGCACTATGGCCTGCTGCTGTCGCTGGGCGGGCTGCTGCGGGTGTCGCTGCCGCAGCCGTCGTTGCTGCCGGCACTGGTGGGCGTGCTGGCCGGGCTGGTGCTGCTGGCCGGGTTTGCGCTGCCGCCGCTGCTGGCGCTGACACGGGTGGCGCCGCTGCGGGTGCTGCGCCGCGATATCGGGCTGCCGCCGGTGTCGGCCTGGGTGGCCTATGCGCTGGGCCTGGGCGCCTTTGTCGCGCTGCTGCTGGTGGCGGCGCGCGACCTGCGGCTGGGGCTGACCACGGCGGGCGGCTTTGTCGCCGCGGGCGTGGTCTTCGCGGTGCTGGCGCTGGGGCTACTGACGCTGCTGTCGCGCCTGCTGCGGGGGCGCCTGCGCGGGCGCGCGGCGATGGGCTGGCGCTTTGCGCTGGCGGTGCTGGAACGTCGCCGGGCGGTCACGGTGCTGCAGACCGTGGCGCTGGCGGTGGGGCTGATGGCGCTGCTGCTGCTCGGCATGACCCGCAACGACCTGGTCGATTCTTGGCGCAAAGCCACGCCGGCTGATGCGCCCAACCGCTTCATCATCAATATCCAGCCGGACCAGCGCGAGCCGCTGCGCCAGATGCTGGCCGGCGCCGGCATCAACGACCTGCTCTACCCGATGGTGCGCGGGCGCCTGACCCATATCGGCGAGCGCGCCATCCGCGGCGACAGCTTCGAGGACGGGCGCGCGCGCAACCTGGTCGAGCGCGAATTCAACCTGTCCTATACCGATGCGCTGCCCGAGGGCAACCGCGTGATTGCCGGGCGCTGGTCCAACGGCCCGGACGCCGGCGCTTCGGTGGAAGAGGGCATCGCCAAGACGCTAGGCATCCGGCTTGGCGACACGCTGCGCTTTGACGTGGCCGGCCAGGCGGTGCAGGCCCGCGTGACCTCGCTGCGCAAGCTGGACTGGGGCTCGATGCGCGTCAATTTCTTCGTGATCCTGCCGCCGCAGGCGATGCAGGGGCTGCCGGAGACCTACATCACGTCGTTCCACCTGCCGCCCGCCAGCGCGGCGCTGGGCAACCGGCTGATCGCGGCCTTCCCCAACATCACCGTGGTCAATACCGACCTGATCCTGCGCCAGATCCAGGACATCCTGGACCAGGTGATCGCGGCGGTGGAGTTCCTCTTTGTGTTCACGCTGGCCGCCGGCGTGACCGTGCTGTACGCGGCGCTGTCCGGCGCGCGTGACGAGCGCATGCGCGACGCGGGCCTGCTCAAGGCGCTGGGCGCCTCGGCCGCGCTGGTGCGCCAGACCCAGTACGCCGAGTTCCTGGTGGTGGGCGGCCTGGCCGGATTCCTGGCCAGCCTGGGCGCGATCGCGGTGGGCTGGGGCCTGTCGCAGTTCGTCTTCGATTTCCCGTACCGCTTCAATGCCTGGATCGTGCCGGTGGGCGTGGTTTCTGGCATGCTGTGCGCTTTTGCCGGCGGCTGGCTGGGCCTGCGCGAAGTGCTGCGCCAGCCCGCGCTGGCGACTTTGCGTGATGCCTGAGTGGCTACGCTGTTTGAGTGTGTGATGAGTACTGAATCCAACGACAAGCCCGGCACGGCCGAGGTGACTGCATTTGAACTGGTGGGCGGCGAAGCGCGCGTGCGCGAGCTGGTCGACCGCTTCTACGACCTGATGGACCTGGAGACCCAGTTCGCCGGGCTGCGCGCGCTGCACCCGCCCTCGCTGGAGGGCTCGCGCGACAAGCTGTTCTGGTTCCTGTGCGGCTGGCTGGGCGGCCCCAACCACTTTATCGAGCGCTTCGGCCATCCGCGCCTGCGCGCGCGCCATATGCCGTTCGAGATCGGCGTGAGCGAGCGCGACCAGTGGATGCGCTGCATGGCGCTGGCGATGCAGGATATCGGCCTGTCCGAAGACCTGCAGCTGCGCCTGATGCAGGCCTTCTTCCAGACCGCCGACTGGATGCGCAACGTGGCGCGCTGAGGCGCCGCTGCTCCTTTCCTTCCACCGAAAGGTTTTCCAGCCCATGACAGACCAACTGCCTGAAGACGCCCTGCGCTTGCTCGATTTCTGGTTCGGACAGCCCGGTTCCGCCGCCTGGAATACCGAGCGCCCGCAATGGTTCACCAAGTCGGACACATTCGATGCGCAGATCCGCACGAACTTCCTGTCCGACTGGCAGGTCGCCTGCGACGGGGCCCCGGACGACTGGTCGGTCACGCCCGAAGGCGCCTGCGCGCGCGTGGTGCTGCTGGACCAGTTCCCGCGCAACATGTTCCGCAACGATCCGCGCAGCTTTGGCAGCGATGCGCTGGCGCTGGCACTGGCCAGGCGCATCGTCGCCACCGGCATGGACCGCAAGCTGCCGACGGACTACCACCGCATGTTCTGCTACATGCCGTTCGAGCATTCCGAGGCGCTGGAGGACCAGGATGAGGCGGTGCGCCTGATGACGCAGCTGCGCGAGGCCAGCGGCGGGGTGGTGGATGTGGTGGAGTGGGCCGGGAAGCACCGCGCGATCATCGCGCGCTTTGGCCGCTTCCCGCACCGCAATGCGGTGCTGGGCAGGCAGAGCACTGAGCAGGAACTGGCGTTCCTGCGGCAGCCGGGCTCGTCGTTCTGAACCAGGCCGGCAGCAGGGGCGCGCTCAGGTCTTGTCGCGCGCCTCTTGCCACTTGTCGACGCGCACGCGCGGCGCGGCCGCCAACTGGCCGAGCAGGCCGGCGGGCGTGTCTGCCACATGCAGCAGGTCGGCATGCACCTGCTTCATGAAGCCTTCCTGCACCGCGTGCGCAAGGAAACCCAGCAGGCCGTCGTAGAACCCGGCGACATTCAGCAGGCCCACCGGCTTGTCGTGGTAGCCCAGCTGCAGCCAGGTGAAAGTCTCGAACAGCTCTTCGAAGGTGCCCACGCCGCCCGGCATGGCGATAAAGGCATCGGCACGGTCGGCCATCATCTGCTTGCGCTCGTGCATGTTGCGCACCACGTGCAGCTCGGTCAGGCCGCGGTGGCCGACTTCCTTCTGCATCAGCGCGTCGGGGATGATGCCGATGGCGCTGCCGCCGTGTTCCATCACGGCGTCGGCGACGATGCCCATCAGGCCCACCTTGCCGCCGCCGTACACCAGCGCCAGGCCGCTTTCGGCCAGGGTGCGGCCGAGCAGGCGCGCGCCTTCGGCGTATTCAGGACGGTTGCCGGGGCTGGACCCGCAATACACGCAGACAGATTTCACTTTGCTTCCTTTGCCGCGTCGGCTGCGGCCTTGGCTGCCGCGTAGTCGCGCGCCAGCTGGTCGAATGCATCCCGGGCCCGGCCGCGCAGGTAGGGCGCCAGGATCGAGAAGATGTGGTAGCTCGATCCGTGCAGGTAACCGCGGATCTGCTCGGGGTCGTTGTACTGGCGCGGATGCTGCACGAACTGGAACGACAGCCAGTAGGTGGCGATCACCACCATGTTGGTGCAGATGGCCTCGACCTGATCGGGCGTGGCTTCCATCTCGCCGTCTTCGATGAACTGCCGGCAGATCTCGTGCGCAAAGCGCTTCTTCTGCTCGACGATGCGCTTGAAGTTGGTCTCCAGCATCCGGTTGCGCGCCAGCAGGTCGTTGATGTCGCGGTACAGGAAGCGGTAGTTCCACAGGAACTCGGACATGTACTGCAGGTAGCCCCAGCTTTCGTCCAGCGTGGCCTTGTGGTCGTCCGGCATCTTCAGGCGCCGCTCCATCTCCTGCTCGAAGCGCACGAAGATGGAGTTGATGATGTCGTCCTTGTTGCGGAAGTGGTAGTAGAGATTGCCGGGGCTGATCTCCATGGCTTCCGCAATCGTCGTGGTGGTGACGTTGGGTTCGCCGACTTCGTTGAACAGGCGCAGCGAGACGTCGAGGATGCGGTCCCTGGTGCGGCGGGGGCCGGTTTGCGGTTTCGGTTCCATGGGCGTCCGGGCGATCGGTGCGATCGGTAAGTCGGGGGGCAGGGTAGCGATTATAAGCAATCGGCCCGGCCACCCCGTCCGGCATCCCCGGCGAGTGACGGATCAGCCCGCCAGCGTCCGCACCCAGTGCACCACGTGCGGCCCGGCGATGGCGGCCCAGGTGCCGCCGCACAGCACCAGCGCCAGCATCACCGCGGCGCTGCCGAAATCCTTGGCGCGCTTGGACAGGCTGTGCCGCTCCAGCGAAATGCGGTCGATCGCCGCCTCGACGCTGGAGTTGAGCAGCTCCACGATCAGCACCACCAGCAGCGTGGCCAGCAGCAGGATGCGCTCGACCACCCCCACCGGCAGCAGGAACGCCCACGGCGCCAGGATTGCCACCAGCGTCAGCTCCTGGCGGAATGCGCTTTCCTCGAGCACCGCATAGCGCAGGCCCGACAGCGAATTGATGGCCGCATGCCAGGCGCGCGTCAGGCCGCGATTGCCCTTGTGGGGATTCTGCTCGATCGAATACTCAGCGCTCTGGACTGCCTGCGGCGGCCTCTGCAGAGGCGGGTCGGACGGCAGTTCCGGATGGGGTTTGGACATGGTTTTGCGGGGCGGATTGGGCCGCTGCGCTGTCCCGGCCTGGATTGCCGGGAGCGAACGGCCGAAGATGGGCCAGGAACTGCTCGGAGGCGGCGCGCCAGGAGAACCGCTCGGCGTGGGCACGGGCCGTGGCGCGGTCGATGCGCAGCGCTTCCAGGCAGGCTTCGCGCAGGTCTTCGTGCATCACGCCGGCGGGGCTGTCGCCCAGCACATCGATCGGGCCGGTGACCGGATAGGCGGCCACGGGCAGCCCGCTGGCCAGCGCTTCCAGCAGCACCAGCCCGAAGGTGTCGGTGCGGCTCGGGAACACGAACACATCAGCCGAAGCATACACCCGGGCCAGTTCGGGCTGGCTCAGCACGCCCAGGTAGTTGGCGCCCGGATAGCGCGCGCGCAGCCCCGACAGCGCCGGGCCGTCGCCGACCACCCACTTGGAGCCGGGCAGGTCCAGCGCCAGGAAGGCCTCGACGTTCTTTTCCACCGCCACGCGGCCCACGTAGAGGAAGATCGGGTGGGCGGTGTTGAGCACATTGGGACGCTGCAGCGTGAACACGTCTAGGTCCACGCCGCGCGTCCACAGCACGGCGTTGGTGATGCCATAGTGCCGCAGGTCGTCCAGCACCACCGGGGTGGGCGCCATCACCGCCCGGGCCGGGCCGTGGAACCAGCGCAGGAAGCGGTACGTCCATGCCAGCGGGATGCCGAAGCGTGCCTGCACGTATTCCGGAAAGCGCGTGTGGTAGGCCGTGGTGAAGGGCAGCCGGCGGCGGATCGCGTGGCGCCGCGCGGCCAGGCCCAGCGGCCCTTCGGTGGCGATATGCAGGGCGTCCGGAGCGAAGGCTTCGATGCGGCGCTGCACGCGCGCCGCCGGCAACAGCGACAGGCGGATCTCGGGGTAGGTCGGGCACGGCACGGTGCGGAATTCCAGCGGCGTGATCATGTCGACCGTGTGGCCCATGGCCTCCAGTTCGCGACGGGTGGACTTGAGCGTGCGCACCACGCCGTTGACCTGCGGTTCCCAGGCATCGGTGACGATCAGGATCTTCATGCAGCCTCCTCGGGCGCGGTGGAAGGGCAATGCGGATGGGGCAAAGGGTGGCAGGCCGGAATCAGCCCGCCACAGCGGCGCGGCGACGGCGGCGCGTGGCCGGGGCCGGCGCGTCCAGCAGCGTGGTCCAGTAGACGATCTTCAGCTCGCCTTCGATGGTCTCGACGAGCGCCGACAGGCTTTCGACCCAGTCGCCGTCGTTGCAGTAGAGCTGGCCGTTGACCTCGCGGATCTCGGCCTTGTGGATATGGCCGCAGACCACGCCGTCGCAGCCGCGGCGGCGCGCTTCATCGACCATCGCGCTCTCGAAGGCGCCGATGTAGTTGACCGCGTTCTTGACCTGGTGCTTGAGGAACTGCGACAGCGACCAGTACGGGAAGCCCAGGCGCGCGCGCAGCCGGTTGAAGTGGCGGTTCAACGCCAGGATCACCGTGTACAGCGAATCGCCCAGGTAGGCCAGCCAGCGCGCGTGCTGCACCACGCCGTCGAACAGGTCGCCGTGCACCACCCACAGCCGGCGCCCGGTGGCGGTGACGTGCACCGCTTCTTCGCGCACGGTGATGTCGCCGAAGGCCATGCCGTCGAACTGGCGCGCGGCCTCGTCGTGGTTGCCGGGCACGTAGATCACTTCAGTGCCCTTGCGCGCCTTGCGCAGCAGCTTCTGCACCACGTCGTTGTGGCTTTGCGGCCAGTACCAGCCGCGGCGCAGCTGCCAGCCGTCGATGATGTCGCCGACCAGGTAGAGCTGCTCGGACTCGTTGTGCTTGAGGAAGTCCAGCAGGTAGTTGGCCTGGCATCCGGGCGTGCCCAGGTGGATGTCCGACAGCCAGATGGCGCGGTAGCGCTGGATCGGGTGCGGCTCGGGCGGGTAGGTCTGCTGCTGTTCGCGCTGGGGCGCCAGCGCGGCGGCATCGAGGGCCGGCGCCATGAAGGCGGTCAGCGGCGCGGCGCTGTCGCTCTCAGGGCTGCGGCGCAGCCATTGCGTCAGTTGCGCGGTCTTCGACAGATACCCGCGGGCAGATCGGATTGCTTGCACCATGGCAGTCCCGGTTGCGGCGATGGCTGCATTCAGCCAGCCTGCGATGACGGTGCCGTGACGGAAACATGACTGACATATGAATCGTGGCGGAAGTGGAACAGCCCGGGCTAGTGTCAGTGCCCGCGGGCGGACAGCTCTGCGAGGGCGTCGAGTACCGCACGCACGGCCGCGGGATGGCGCAGCAGCGTGACGTGGCCAATGCCGGCCAGCGGGATATGCCCGGCGCCGTCGAGCCAGCCGGTGCAGGGCGGCCCGGCGATCGAGTCATGCCAGCTGAAGATCGAGATCATGCGCGCGCGGCGGCGCGGGGTTTCCGCGGCGGCGAGCGCGCGCAGCCAGGCGCTGCCGCAACGCATCTGGCGCGCATTGGGGCCGCCGCCAAAGCGCGCCAGCGCGCTGCCGTGGTGGGGGCTGCCCAGCGTCACCACGCCGGCGCAGACGTCTTCGTCGCCCGCCAGCTGCAGCGCGGCGCGCGCGGCCAGGCCGCCCATGCTGTGGCAGACCAGCAGCGGCGGGCGCCCGGCTTCGGCTGTGATGCGCCGCATGGCGGCCAGCAGCGCGCGTGCGTAGTCGTCGATATCGCCGAACACCGGCTTGAGCTCGATCCCTTCGCAGCGGTAGCCGGCGGCGGCCAGCGCCGGCTGCATGTCGAGCCAGATGGCCTGCCCGCAGGCGTAGCCATGCACCAGCAGCACCGGCGGGGCGTCGCGGCCAGGCAGGGCGTCAAGCGGTGCGGCAAAGGGTGCGTGCGCGCGGAATGGCTGCAGCCAGTCGAACATGCGCAGCACGGCCACGCACTCGGCCGCAAAGCAGCGCAACGCCTCAGGCAGGCGCAGCGGCCGGCGCGTGGCGGCGAGTTCAACCGGTGGTGCGGGCGGGTGATTGCCGCGCCCGACCCACAGGCCGCGCCCGCTCAGGGCGAAAGCGAAGGCAATGCCGCAGGCGAAGCTGCCGAGGATGGCCGCCACGCCGGCGGCGACCGCGCCGGGCCATGGCCAGCCGCCCAGCCGCACCAGCCCGGCGGCGATGCCCAGCGCGGCGGCTGCCTGCAAGGTCACCGCAAGGCGGCGGATGCCGGCAGCCGACAGGCTCATGGCTTGGGCGGGCGCAGGTCGGTCAGCCGCGTGCCGGCCAGGCGGTCGTGCAGGAACTGGCGGCGCGGATCCAGCCACGCCAGCAGGACCCAGACCAGCAGGCCGGCGCACAGCACCCCTACGAACGGCCCCTTGACCAGCCCCAGCAGATGGCCGACCGCCGCCGATGGCGGCAGCCACAGCCATGCCAGCACGTAGCGCAGCGCCGCCTGTGGCCAGCGCGGCGGCACGCCGGCAGCGTTTTCGACGCGCATGCGCCAGGTCTGCATGGCCAGGGTCTGGCCGTTGCGTTGCCAGAACCAGGTGAAATACAGGCCCATCACCAGGAAGCTCCACACCTGGATCACGAGCGGCCCGTCCACGCCAAGCTTCTGCAGCAGCGGCCGCACCAGCAGGTAGGCCGCGGTCGAGGCGCTCAGCACGCCGAACAGCAGCACGCCTTCATAGAGCATGCAGGCGATGCGGCGGCGCAAGGGCGGGGCGGCGGGGCGGGCGGCTGCGGCGTGCTTGGGATCGAGGGTGGCAGCGGGCATGGAAGGCGAAGAAAGCTGGGCTGGCGCACGGGGGCATGGTGGTGCTGGCGCTGGTCAGTCGGGGCCGGCCTTGCTTCGCTGGCCGGCGTGAGACGGCCATTATGCCAAATGACTTGGGGATTACTGGCGCATGGTGGGGTCAGAAGCCGCGGCTGCCGCTTCGGTGGCGACCTCGGCTGCGGAGGCGGGCACGCCGAGCGCCGCAGGCGCCGAGGCGGCCGGGGCCGGGGCGGCGGTCACGGCAGCGGGCGCGGAGGCAGGTTGCGCCTGGGCTTCGCTGGCGGGCTTGCCGGCAGTGTGGCCACTGTGGCCCGCTGCGGCGCTGGCCGTTTTCGGCTCGCGGTGGAGCTGGCGGCTGGTGTCGCTGGGCAGGCGCTTGCCGCTGGGCAGCGCACTGACAGCGCCAGGCCGGCGCGGCACGTGATCGGTGGCGGCCAGCTTCTTTTTCTGCTCTTCAGGCAGCTGCTGGTACTTGTCCCAGGCCTCGGCCTTTTTCTCGGCCGGCAGCGAGCGGGTGATCTGGTAGTTCTCGCGCGCCAGCCGGCGTTGTTGCGGGGTCATCTTGACCCATTCCGACATGCGCGCCTGCAGCCGGGCCTGCTCGGCCGGGGAGAACTTCGGGTAGCGCTCGGCGATGCGCAGCCATTTGTGGCGGTTCAGCTCCGGCAGGCTGTCCCACAGCGGCTGCAGCGGGGCCAGGATGCGCTGGTTGACCGGGCTCAGGTCGGCCCAGGCTGGCCGGGCATTGGTTGCCTGCGCGGCGGCAGGCGCTGTCACCGCGGAAGCCCCCTGCGCATGCGCCGCGGGCGGCAGCAGGCCCCAGCAGGCGGCTGCGCCGGCGCCGGCCAGCAGCGCGGCCAGCCGGCGGCGCAAGGCGTCGGGGTGGAACATTGCGCGCGCCATGCTATTGCCCGCGCTTCAGGAATACGTGGAAGCCCTCGTCGGCGTAGGCCGTGGGCGGCAGGTCGTCGAGCAGCATGGCGGCGTCGATATCGGCCAGTTCCTCGATGCGCTTCTGCTCCTGCCAGTGATAGATGCCCATCAGGCCGGCGGCCAGCGCCACCAGCGTCCAGATCAGGCTAAGGCGGCGCAGCCAGGCGCCGGCACGGTGCAGCGGCGAGCTGTCTTCATCGAACAGCGGGGCGTGCATGCCAGGCATGGCCAGCTGCGGGACCAGCACGGGTGCCTCGGCCTTCTTGCGGGCGACCGCCATCCGGCGCGCAGCGGCGAGCCGTTCGGTGATGTCGGTCGGCAGGTCGTCGGTGCCGGCATCAAGTGCCGCCCGAATCTCATGGGCAAACCGGCGTTCGTGGATTTCTTTGTCGTTTCTGCTCATAGTCGGACCCCCCGTGCGCGCAGGGCCTGCGCAAGGGTATGCGTGGCACGGGAACAGTGCGTCTTGACGCTGCCTTCGGAGCAGCCCATTACGGCGGCGGTTTCGGCGACGTCCATATCTTCCCAGTAACGCATCAGGAACGCCTCGCGTTGACGCGTCGGCAGGCGCTGGATTTCCTGCTCGATGATATGCATGACCTGGGCGCGCTCGACCTTGTCGGCGCTGCTTTCGGCCGATTCAGAGCCGGCCTGTGCCTCCAGCGTCTCCAGCAGGTCATTGTCGTCGCCGTCGCGGTCGGTGCGCAGGCTGGAAAACAGCGAGACCCAGGTGTTGCGCACCTTCTGGCGGCGGAACCAGTCGTGGATAGTGTTCTGCAGGATGCGCTGGAACAGCGGCGCCAGCTCGGCGGCGCCTTTGTCGCCGTACTTCTCGGCCAGCTTGATCATGGCGTCCTGGACAATATCCAGCGCGGCCTCGTCGTCGCGGACCGCAAATACGGCCTGCTTGAAGGCGCGGCGCTCGACGCTGGTAAGAAAATCGGACAGTTCCTGGTCGGTGGCCATTCAGGCGGTTGCGGCTCGTTGCTGCGGGACAAATGCCCGGTTCTGGTGAATGTGCTGCGTACGGCCCGTGGCGCATTCAATGTGCTGCGATGCTAGCAAAAAAACGACCCCCTGTACCACCTTGTATTGCAGCAAATACATTGAGGCGCGCAAAAGACCCGCCGCAACTCCGGAAAATCCCTTACGCGCAGGCCAAAAACAACCGTAGACCGCGCTGGTGCATTGCAGTATCATCGCCGGTTCACACGACATCAGTGGTTGTCTCATCCGGCCGCTTATGAGGCGGTCTTCCATGCAGACGCGCAACGCTTGAACCCGTGCCACAAGCCCGGCAGAGAGCATCCAAACAATTTTTTGCCGAAAATTGCAAAGGACTGAAATGAACATGCCCAGCGCGGAATTCTCCCACGCAGACAGCAATTCATCTGCCGCACCCGAAATGATCGGGGCGGAGATTCTCGTTCACGCACTTGCCGAAGAAGGCGTCGAGTACGTCTGGGGCTACCCCGGCGGCGCAGTGCTGTATATCTACGACGAGCTCCACAAGCAAACCAAGTTCGAGCACATCCTGGTGCGCCACGAGCAGGCCGCGGTCCATGCCGCAGACGGCTATGCACGGGCAACCGGCAAGGTGGGCGTGGCGCTGGTGACCTCCGGTCCCGGCGTGACCAATGCCGTCACCGGCATTGCCACCGCGTACCTTGACTCGATCCCGATGGTGGTGATCACCGGCAACGTGCCGACCCACGCCATTGGCCAGGACGCCTTCCAGGAGTGCGACACCGTCGGCATTACCCGCCCGATCGTCAAGCACAACTTCCTGGTGAAGGACGTGCGCGACCTCGCCGCGACCATCAAGAAGGCGTTCTTCATTGCCTCGACCGGCCGTCCGGGCCCGGTGGTGGTGGACATCCCCAAGGATGTCTCGCGCAATGCCTGCAAGTACGAGTACCCCAAGTCGATCGACATGCGCTCGTACAACCCGGTGAACAAGGGTCACTCGGGCCAGATCCGCAAGGCCGTGGCGCTGCTGCAGGGCGCCGAGCGTCCGTACATCTACAGCGGCGGCGGCGTGGTGCTGGCCAATGCCAGCGATGAGCTGCGCCAGCTGGCGGCGCTGACCGGCCACCCGGTGACCAACACGCTGATGGGCCTGGGCGCGTTCCCCGGCACCAGCAAGCAGTTCGTCGGCATGCTTGGCATGCACGGCACGTATGAAGCCAATATGGCCATGCAGAACTGCGACGTGCTGATCGCCATCGGTGCCCGTTTCGACGACCGCGTGATCGGCAACCCGGCGCACTTCACCTCGCAGGCGCGCAAGATCATCCATATCGATATCGACCCGTCGTCGATCTCGAAGCGCGTCAAGGTCGACATCCCCATCGTCGGCAACGTCAAGGACGTGCTGCAGGAACTGATCGCCCAGATCAAGGCCAGCGACGTCAAGCCCAAGCGCGAGGCGCTTGCCAAATGGTGGGAGCAGATCGAGCAATGGCGCTCGGTGGACTGCCTGAAGTACGACCGCAGCTCCGAGATCATCAAGCCGCAGTACGTGGTGGAAAAGATCTGGGAACTGACTCACGGCGATGCCTTCATCTGCTCCGATGTCGGCCAGCACCAGATGTGGGCCGCGCAGTTCTACAAGTTCGACGAGCCGCGCCGCTGGATCAACTCCGGCGGCCTGGGCACGATGGGCGTGGGCCTGCCGTACGCAATGGGCATCAAGAAGGCGTTCCCGGAGAAGGAAGTCGTCACCATCACCGGTGAAGGCTCGATCCAGATGTGCATCCAGGAACTGTCGACCTGCCTGCAGTACGACACCCCGGTGAAGATCTGCTCGCTGAACAATGGCTACCTGGGCATGGTGCGCCAGTGGCAGGAGATCGAGTACGACAACCGCTACTCGCACTCCTACATGGACGCGCTGCCCGATTTCGTCAAGCTGGCCGAGGCCTACGGGCACATCGGCATGCGCGTCGAGAAGACGGCCGACGTCGAGCCGGCGCTGCGCGAAGCGTTCCGCCTGAAGGACCGTACCGTGTTCCTGGACTTCCAGACCGATCCCACCGAAAACGTCTGGCCGATGGTCCAGGCGGGCAAGGGCATTTCGGAAATGCTGCTCGGCGCGGAGGACCTGTAATGCGACACATCATTTCGGTCCTGCTGGAAAACGAACCGGGCGCGCTGTCGCGCGTGGTGGGCCTGTTCTCGGCCCGCGGCTATAACATCGAGACGCTGACCGTGGCACCCACCGAGGATGCCTCGCTGTCGCGCATGACCATTGTCACCTCCGGCTCGGATGACGTGATCGAACAGATCACCAAGCACCTGAACCGCCTGGTGGAAGTGGTCAAGGTGGTCGACCTGACCGAAGGCGCGCACATCGAACGCGAGCTGATGCTCGTCAAGGTGCGCGCGGTGGGCAAGGAGCGCGAGGAAATGAAGCGCACCGCCGACATCTTCCGCGGCCGCATCATCGATGTTACCGAGAAGACCTACACCATCGAGCTGACCGGCAATGGCGTCAAGCTCGATGCGTTCCTGGACGCCATCGACCGCACCGCCATCCTGGAGACCGTCCGTACCGGCGGCTCGGGCATCGGCCGCGGCGAGCGCATCCTGAAGGTCTGACCGGGCCCCGGTTCACCCGCACGGCTTCACGCAGTATCCCCGGGGCGGCGCGATCCGGGCGCACACGATGCGTCCGAGGATGCCGCCCCCCTCATACAAAAGACAGAGATTGAAGGAATCATCATGAAAGTGTTTTACGACAAGGACGCCGACCTCTCCCTGATCAAGGGCAAGAACGTCACCATCATCGGCTATGGCTCGCAGGGCCATGCCCACGCGCTGAACCTGAAGGATTCGGGCGTCAATGTGACGGTCGGCCTGCGCAAGAGCGGCGCGTCGTGGAACAAGGCCGTCAACGCCGGCCTGCAAGTGAAGGAAGTGGCCGAGGCCGTCAAGGGTGCGGACGTGGTCATGATCCTGCTGCCGGACGAGCAGATCGCCGACGTGTACAACAACGAAGTGCACGCCAACATCAAGGAAGGCGCAGCGCTGGCCTTTGCCCACGGCTTCAACGTGCACTACGGTGCCGTGATCCCGCGCGCCGACCTGGACGTGATCATGATCGCGCCGAAGGCCCCGGGCCACACCGTGCGCGCCACGTACGCACAAGGCGGCGGCGTGCCGCACCTGATCGCCGTGCACCAGAACAAGTCCGGCGCTGCCCGTGACATCGCGCTGTCGTACGCCACTGCCAACGGCGGCGGCCGTGCCGGCATCATCGAGACCAACTTCCGCGAAGAAACCGAAACCGACCTGTTCGGCGAGCAGGCCGTGCTGTGCGGCGGTACCGTCGAGCTGATCAAGGCTGGCTTCGAAACCCTGGTGGAAGCCGGCTACGCGCCGGAAATGGCCTACTTCGAGTGCCTGCACGAACTGAAGCTGATCGTCGACCTGATCTACGAAGGCGGCATCGCCAACATGAACTACTCGATCTCCAATAACGCGGAATATGGTGAGTACGTCACCGGCCCGCGCGTGGTGACCGAAGAGACCAAGAAGGCGATGAAGCAGTGCCTGACCGACATCCAGACTGGCGAATACGCCAAGAGCTTCCTGCTGGAAAACAAGGCCGGCGCCCCGACGCTGATCTCGCGCCGCCGCCTCACGGCCGAGCACCAGATCGAGGAAGTGGGTGCCAAGCTGCGCGCAATGATGCCGTGGATCGCCAAGAACAAGATGGTCGACCAGTCGAAGAACTAAGCTGCATCGCTGTCTGATGGCCCGCGCCGCACGGCGGCGGGCCGAGGCCGTTCAGCGTTCCGTGCCACGCCCTTCTATCATCAGAGGGGAGGCGCGGGACCTGAACGGCTTTTTGTTATGCTTGTCAGACTTTGGGCAAGGCGTGCATTATCCTGCTCCGCGACCACGGGGCGCCGCCCGATGGTGGCTATCGCCGCCGCCGCGCTGCCTTGCCATGGTCTTGTATCCACCGACACCTGTACTGCATGAACTATCCTCATCCGCTGATCGCCCGTGAAGGCTGGCCATTCCTGGCCGGCGCCTTTGTCATCTCGCTGCTGGTGCACGCCAGCGCGGGCTTCTGGTGGGCGTTGCCGTTGTGGATCATCACGGTATTCGTGCTCCAGTTCTTCCGCGATCCGCCGCGCCCGATCCCGTCGCAGCCCAACGCGGTGCTGGCCCCCGCAGACGGCCGCATCGTCGTGGTCGAGAAGACCCAGGATCCGTACGCCGGCCGCGAGGCGCTGAAGATCAGCGTCTTCATGAACGTCTTCAACGTGCACTCGAACCGTGTCTCGGTCGATGGCGCGGTCGAGAAGGTCGAATATTTCCCCGGCAAGTTCGTCAACGCCGACCTGGACAAGGCCTCGGTCGAGAACGAGCGCAACGCCGTGCTGATCCGGCGTGCTGCGGACGGCCAGCTGGTGACGCTGGTGCAGGTGGCCGGCCTGGTGGCCCGCCGCATCCTGTGCTACACCAAGGTGGGCGACAACCTCTCGCGCGGCCAGCGCTACGGCTTTATCCGCTTCGGCTCGCGCGTGGACGTCTACCTGCCGCTCGATGCGCGCCCGCGCGTGACCATCGGCGAGAAGGTATCGGCCTCGTCGACCATCCTCGCCGAACTCGACGTGAAGTGAGCGACAGCCTGACCGGAGGACTGTGATGGTTGCCTTCCATCGACGTAACAAGCGCAGCAGCAACGGCAACGTGACCCACCTGCGGCCGTTCCGCCATAACCAGCTGCGCGGGGCCGACGACGACTTCGACGACGAAGCCACCGACGACCACGATATCGTCTACCAGCGTCCGCGCCGGCGCGGCATCTACCTGCTGCCCAACGCATTCACCACCGCGGCGCTGTTTGCGGGTTTCTTCGCCATCGTCCAGGCCATGAACATGCGCTTCGACGCGGCGGCCATCGCCATCTTCGCGGCGATGGTGCTGGACGGCATGGACGGGCGCGTGGCGCGTATTACCAATACGCAGAGTGCGTTTGGCGAGCAGTATGACTCGCTGTCGGACATGACCTCGTTTGGCGTTGCGCCGGCGCTGGTGATGTATGAGTGGATCCTGCATGACCTGGGCAAGTGGGGCTGGATAGCAGCCTTTGTCTACTGCACCTGCGCAGCGCTGCGCCTGGCGCGCTTCAATGCCAATATTGGCGTTGTCGACAAACGCTTCTTCCAGGGCCTGCCCAGCCCGGCCGCCGCCGCGCTGGTCGCAGGCTTCGTCTGGCTGGTGATCGACAACAAGCTGCCGGTCAAGGAGCTGTGGATGCCGTGGGTGGCGTTCGGCATTACGCTGTACGCCGGCCTGTCGATGGTGTCCAACGCGCCGTTCTACAGCGGCAAGGCGCTGGACGTGCGCTACCGCGTGCCGTTCGGCATGATGGTGCTGGTCCTGGTGCTGTTCGTGGTGGTGTCCACCGATCCGCCGGTGGCGCTGTTCGGGCTGTTCGTGGCCTATGCGATCTCGGGCTATGTGCTATGGGCCTGGCGGGCGATGCACGGCAAGCCGGCCATCGAGAAGAAGCAGCGCGAGAACGGCGGCAAGGCTTCGTAGACGTTTCAGGCAGAAGGGCGCTCAGGCGCCCTTCATGCTTTTCCGGATTCACAATTGTTTTCATGCCGCGGCCATCAAGCCGTGGCACTCTGCAGTGTTTTCCACTCACCGTCAGGAGGATGTCATGGGCATGTTCGACTTCATCAAGGAAGCGGGAGAAAAGCTGTTCGGCACTGGCGAGGCCAAGGCCGCGCAAGAGGCCGCCGCCGCCGATGCGTCGGCGGAGAAGGTCGATGCCGCCAATCGCGCCGCGGGCGATGCGATCGAGGGCTACATCAGGAAGATGGGCCTTGATGCCACCGGGCTGATGGTGCAGGTGGACGGCTCGCAGGGGCTGGTCACCGTGTTTGGCGTGGCGCCGGACCAGGCCACGCGCGAGAAGATCATCCTGTGCGCCGGCAACGTCGAGGGCGTGGACAAGGTCGAGGACAAGATGTCCGTCAACGTCGAGTCCGCGGAATCGAGCTGGCATACCGTGGTCAAGGGCGACACGCTGTGGGCGATCTCCCAGGCTGCTTACGGCAACGGCGCCGAATACAACAAGATCTTCGAGGCCAACAAGCCGATGCTGAGCCACCCGGACAAGATCTACCCGGGCCAGAAACTGCGCATTCCGCCCAAGGGCTGATCCGCTGCTGGCGCGTCCGGGCAAAATGGGCTAAACCCTGTATTGCATGGGCGCGCCAACTCGGCTATAGTCGGTGCCATGATTTCGCGCCAAGTCCTATTCGCCCGCACCGCCCTAGGTGGCCTACTAGGCCATCAGGTCGGGACGCGCGCGCGCTAAGGACGGACTCACCCCTTAGCGCGAAATCCGCAAGGAATTTTTCCAACGCCCCGGCCTGCTCCATGCACGCCGGGGCGTTTTGCATTCCACAGCCGTGGAGCGCGGAACAGGCGGTAGGCCCCGGACGCAGCATGCCGGGGACAGCACACGATAAGCAATCAGGAGCTCCACAAAATGTCTGACAAACTCATCATTTTCGACACCACCTTGCGTGACGGCGAGCAGTCGCCCGGCGCCTCGATGACCCGCGAGGAAAAGATCCGCATCGCACGCCAGCTGGAACGCCTGAAGGTCGATGTGATCGAGGCCGGTTTCGCGGCGAGCTCCAACGGCGACTTCGAGGCGATCCGCTCGATCGCGCAGGTAGTCAAGGACTCGACCATCTGCTCGCTGGCTCGTGCCAATGACAAGGACATTGCCCGCGCCGCCGAGGCGCTCAAGCCTGCCAATTCGTTCCGCATCCACACCTTCATCGCCACGTCCGCGCTGCACATGGAGAAGAAACTGCGCATGACGCCGGACGAGGTGTATCAGCAGGCCCGCCTGGCGGTGCGCTTTGCGCGCCAGTTCACCGACGATATCGAGTTCTCGCCGGAAGACGGCAGCCGCTCGGACATGGACTTCCTGTGCCGCGTGCTGGAAGGCGTGATTGCCGAGGGCGCGACCACCATCAACCTGCCGGATACCGTGGGCTATGCGGTGCCGGAAGGCTACGCCGCACTGATCCGCTCGGTGCGCGAGCGCATTCCCAACTCGGACAAGGCGATCTGGTCGGTGCACTGCCACAACGACCTGGGCATGGCCGTGGCCAACTCGCTCGCCGCGGTCAAGATGGCCGGCGCGCGCCAGATCGAATGCACCATCAATGGCCTGGGCGAGCGCGCCGGCAACACCAGCCTGGAAGAAGTGGTGATGGCGGTGAAGACCCGCCGCGACTATTTCGACCTGGATGTCGGCGTGGATACCACCCAGATCGTGCCGGCCTCGAAGTTGGTGTCGCAGATCACCGGTTTCGTGGTGCAGCCGAACAAAGCCGTGGTGGGCGCCAACGCCTTCGCGCATGCCTCGGGCATCCACCAGGATGGCGTGCTCAAGGCGCGCGACACCTACGAGATCATGCGTGCGGAAGACGTGGGCTGGAGCGCCAACAAGATCGTGCTGGGCAAGCTGTCGGGCCGCAATGCCTTCAAGCAGCGCCTGCAGGAACTGGGCATCGAGCTCGAGAGCGAGACCGAAGTCAATGCCGCCTTCACCCGCTTCAAGGAACTGGCCGACCAGAAGGCCGAGATCTTCGACGAGGACATCGTCGCCATCGTCTCGAACGAAGCCCAGCACGATGCCAACGAGCACTTCCGCTTTATCTCGCTGTCGCAGCGCTCCGAGACCGGCGAGCGCCCGCACGCGCGCGTGGTGTTCAGCATGGACGGCCAGGAGCAGAGCGGCGAGGGCGAGGGCAACGGCCCAGTCGACGCCACCCTGCATGCGATTGAATCGCGCGTGTCCAGCGGCGCCGAGATGGTGCTCTATTCGGTGAACGCCATCACCGGCGGCACCGAGGCCCAGGGCGAAGTCACCGTGCGCCTGTCCAAGGCCGGCCGCATCGTCAACGGCGTGGGCACCGACCCGGATATCGTCGCCGCCTCGGCCAAGGCCTACCTGGCCGCGCTGAACAAGCTGCACGACAAGGCTGTGCAAAAGATCAATCCGCAGATCTGACCCAGGCCTCTGCGTAGACGGCGGAAGGCTTACCCGGCCTGAGCGTACGGACCAAGCCCGCCATTCCCGACCCGGGGATGGCGGGCTTTTTTTTATGGCTCAGTGGCGGCGATCGTCGGGATCGTACATCGGGTCGGGCGTGATCTGGGTCTGGCGCAGGATGCCGGTGTCGTCGAAATAGAAGTTGTACAACGATGGCCACACGTCTTCATGGCGGAAGCGGTAGGACCAGACCTCGCGCCGCATCAGCGGGTAGTACTCGACCGGCAGGCGCGTCCTGCCAAAATGCTCGGCCACATCCTGCCTGGTCCAGGTGCCGACCTGCGCCTTGTACAGTTCCGGCGTAGACAGCACATTGCTGAAGCGGGTCAGGTTGCCGTTGCGGTCGAAGTCCGCGCCATAGGCATACTGGCCCAGCGGCTGCTTGGTGTAGATCCAGCGCGAGGTGCCGTCGCGCAACTGGAACACATCGGTGGGCGGCCCGAACGCGGCCTGTACCGCGGCCTGCGGCTGGCCCACCAGCTTGGTGCCTTCCTGTACCGGCATCAGCGTGGTGCAGGCAGACAGCATGGCGACGCCCAGCGCCAGCATTAGCCGGCGCGCGCCGTTGGCGATGACAGGATTCATGGCAGACCTCGGTCGATGCGTGGATAGTGGATACCGCAAGTGTAGTGCGGCCTCCGGCCTTGTGTGCGCCGGGCGCTGCTTATTGACGGATCTTCCAGCAACCTGGCGGTTTCCTCGCGGAACTGGCGGCCTATGATCGTGCCCCGGTGGCATTTGCCCGCAACCGGTCGCTGCCGTACTATCCAGCGCTTTCCGGGAGAGAACATGAAGGTTGCAGCACGGTGGCGTGGATGGCTGGGCGGGTTGTTGCTGGTGGCAGCGGCGGGCGCGTCGGCACAAGAGCCGATCCGGCTGGGCATGATCGACGGGCTGTCCGGCCCGTTTGCCAACGCGGGCGAAGCCGTGACGCGCAACCTGCGCCTGGCGATCGAGCGCATCAACGCGCGCGGCGGCGTAAAGACCGCAGAGGGCGCACGGCCCATGGAGCTGGTCACCTTCGACAGCAAGGGCAATGTCGACGAGAGCCTGATCCAGTTGCGGGCCCTGACCGACAAGCGCATTCCCTTTGTCCTGCAGGGCAACAGTTCGGCCGTGGCCGGCGCGCTGGTGTCGGCCATCAACCGCCACAACGCGCGCCAGCCCGACGCGCGCGTGCTGTTCCTGAACTACTCGGCGGTCGATCCCAGCCTGACCAACGAGAATTGCAGCTTCTGGCATTTCCGCTTCGACGCCAGCGCCGACATGCGCATGCAGGCGCTGACCGAGGTGATCCGTCAGGACCAGGCGGTGCGCCGCGTCTACCTGATCGACCAGGACTACAGCTTCGGCCACCAGGTGTCGCGCTCGGCGCGCGAGATGCTGGCGGCGCGCCGGCCGGATATCCAGATCGTGGGCGATGAGTTCCACCCGATCGGCAAGATCAAGGACTTTGCGCCCTATATCGCCAAGATCAAGGCGAGCGGGGCGGACGCGGTCATCACCGGCAACTGGGGCAACGACCTGACGCTGATGGTCAAGGCCGCGCGCGAAGGCGGCCTGCAGGCCAAGTTCTACACCTTCTACGGCAATGGCCTGGGCGCGCCCGCGGCGATGGGCGATGCCGGCGTGGGCCGCGTGCTGGCGGTGGCCGAGTGGCACCCGAACGTGGGCGGGGCGGCATCGGACGCCTTCTACCAGCAGTTCCGCGCGCGCTATCCGGAGCCGAAGGACGACTACGTGCACCTGCGCATGCAGATGATGGTGGAAATGCTGGCGCGCGCGATCGAGCAGGCCGGTTCCACCGATGCGGTCAAGGTGGCGCGCGCGCTGGAGAACATGCGCTACGTCAACCAGTTCCATGAGGCCACCGTGCGTGCCGACGACCACCAGGTGCTGCAGCCGCTATACGTGTCGGTGATGGAGCGCCAGGGCGGGGCAGTGCGCTTCGACAACGAGGGCTCGGGTTATGGCTTCCGTACCGTGCGCAGGCTCAAGGCCGCGCAGACCACGCTGCCGACCACATGCCGGATGGAGCGCCCCTGAGCGCCAGCGCGCTCGCACGGGCCCCGTGGTACTCCTGCCGCGGCTTTTCGGCTATAATCCGCGGCTGTCGTTGTCTGGCCGTTGGTCGGGCGGCGGCGGTAGCCAGTCAAAACATGGCACGACGCATGCGGCGCATCCCGCGCTGTAGCGTTCGCAAGTGAAAGGAAATCATCATGGCAGTTGCCGATATCAACAAGTCCGAAGTCATCAAGCAGTTCGCACGTGGCGCCAACGACACTGGCAGCCCCGAAGTGCAAGTGGCCCTGCTGACCACCCGCATCAACGAACTGACCCCGCACTTCAAGGCCAACATGAAGGATCACCACAGCCGCCGCGGTCTGCTGCGCATGGTGAGCCGCCGTCGCCGCCTGCTGGACTACCTCAAGTCCAACGACGCCGACCGTTACCGCGCCCTGATCGAAAAGCTGGGCCTGCGCAAGTAAGGTTGCGCCCGATGGCAGCGCGATTCCAGGGTTTGCACGGTTTCGCGTGAGGCCTCGATGCCTGCTTCAGCAATGCTGGGGCAGGCATTTTGCATTTCTGGCGGGGTGAATCCGCTTTGCCCAGGGATGCAGGCAGTTGATGGAGTGATTTTCGCTTCACGCCGTCCGGCGGACATTCTGATTCCCGGGCGCCCGTTGCAGCAAGCTGCGCAACGGAGTAAGTTGTTCTTTTTTCTGTTTTCAATACCCCGGACCGGCCAAGGAAACAGGGCTTTGTGTCATTCCAGCGCGGCATCGGCAACGCCAGTGCCGCGCTGGAATGGCATAGCACTTCCCTGCGACTGCGACCGGCAACCCGGCAGTTTGCCTGCGGCTGAGAACGCAGGCGTCGCAGGCCGTGCGCGTGTTATTGCGTGATGGCGCGGCCTGCACGCAAGCCAAGGAATGCACATGTCCATGTTCAACAAGATCGTCAAGGAATTCCAGTGGGGCCAGCACACGGTCCGCATGGAAACCGGCGAAATCGCCCGCCAGGCCGGCGGTGCCGTGCTGGTCGATGTGGAAGACACCGTGGTGCTGGCGACCGTGGTCGCCGCCAAGAGCCCGAAGCCGGGCCAGGACTTCTTCCCGCTGACCGTCGACTACATCGAGAAGACCTACGCGGCCGGCAAGATCCCCGGCGGCTTCTTCAAGCGTGAAGGCCGTCCGTCGGAAAACGAGACCCTGACCTCGCGCCTGATCGACCGTCCGCTGCGCCCGCTGTTCCCGGAAGGCTTCTACAACGACGTCCAGGTGGTGATCCACGTGGTGTCGCTGAACCCGGAAGTGCCCGCTGACATTCCCGCGCTGATCGGCGCGTCGGCCGCGCTGGCCGTGTCGGGCATCCCGTTCAACGGCCCGGTTGGCGCCGCGCGCGTGGGCTACAAGGATGGCCAGTACCTGCTGAACCCGACCCGCTCGCAGCTCGCCACCTCGGACCTGGACCTGGTGGTCGCCGGCACCGAGCGCGCCGTGCTGATGGTGGAATCGGAAGCCAACCAGCTGTCGGAAGAAGTGATGCTGGGCGCCGTGGTCTATGGCCACGAGCAAATGCAGATCGCGATCAACGCCATCCATGAGCTGGTGCGCGAAGGCGGCAAGCCCGAGTGGGACTGGGCCCCGGCCGCCAAGAACGAGCCGTTGATCGGCAAGGTCACCGAAGTGGCACTGCCGCTGCTGCAGGAAGCTTATCAACTGCGCCAGAAGTCGGCCCGCAGCCAGAAGCTGAAGGAAGTGAACGCCAACGTGGCGGCCGCACTGGCAGCCGCCGGCGTGGAAGCCGACAAGGTGGAAGTCGGCAACATCATGTTCGACCTCGAAGCCAAGATCGTGCGCGGCCAGGTGCTGGCTGGCGAGCCGCGTATCGACGGCCGCGACACCCGCACGGTGCGCCCGATCGAGATCCGTTCGTCGGTGCTGCCGCGCGCGCACGGTTCGGCGCTGTTCACCCGTGGTGAAACGCAGGCGCTGGTGGTGGCCACGCTCGGCACCAAGAGCGACGAGCAGATCATCGACGCGCTGGCCGGCGAATACCGCGACCGCTTCATGCTCCACTACAACATGCCCCCGTTCGCCACCGGTGAAACCGGCCGCGTGGGCAGCCCGAAGCGCCGCGAAATCGGCCACGGCCGCCTGGCCAAGCGCGCACTGATCCCGGTGCTGCCGAAGGACGATGAATTCGCCTACACCATCCGCCTGGTTTCGGAAATCACCGAGTCCAACGGCTCGTCGTCGATGGCTTCGGTCTGCGGCGGCTGCCTGGCTCTGATGGACGCCGGCGTTCCGGTCAAGGCGCACGTGGCCGGCGTGGCCATGGGCCTGATCCTGGAAGGCAACAAGTTCGCCGTGCTGACCGACATCCTGGGCGATGAAGATCACCTGGGCGACATGGACTTCAAGGTGGCGGGTACCGACAACGGCATCACCGCGCTGCAGATGGACATCAAGGTCCAGGGCATCACCAAGGAGATCATGCAGGTTGCGCTGGCGCAGGCCCGTGAAGGCCGCCTGCACATCCTGCACAAGATGCAGGAAGCGATGGGCCACGCACGCACCGAGCTGTCGGCGCACGCACCGCGCATGATCACCATGAAGATCCATCCGGACAAGATCCGCGAAGTGATCGGCAAGGGCGGCTCGACCATCCAGGCGCTGACCAAGGAAACCGGCACCACCATCGACATCCAGGAAGACGGCACGATCACGATCGCGTCGACCTCGACCGACGGCATGGCCGAAGCCAAGCGCCGCATCGAGGGCATCACCGCGGAAGCCGAAGTGGGCAAGATCTACGCCGGTACCGTGCTGAAGCTGCTGGACTTCGGCGCCATCGTCAACATCCTGCCGGGCAAGGATGGCCTGCTGCACATCTCGGAAATCGTCAACGAGCGTGTCAAGGACATCAAGGACTGGCTGAAGGAAGGCCAGCATGTCCGCGTCAAGCTGATCCAGGCTGACGAGAAGGGCCGCCTGCGCCTGTCGCTGAAGGCCGCGCTGGCCGAAGAGGGCGGCAGCATCAGCCCGATCAACGCTGGCGAAGCCGCCGCGCCGGCCGCTCCGGCCGAAGGCTCGGAACAGCAGTAAAGTCAGCGGGGCCGGATTGCCCGCAGGTGCCGCCGCAAGGTGGCGCCGCCGAAAAAACGGCTGGACGATGTCCAGCCGTTTTTTTGTTTACACTGCCGGCAACCCTATCGAGCCACGGCTCACACCGACCCTGGCGCGACGCATCGTCGAGCCGCGCCAAGACAAGTACAAGGAGCAGAGCAGCATGCAAGCCATCGAGATCCGCGAATACGGTGCCCCCGAAGTCCTCCAGCTGGCCGAGCGTCCCGATCCGGTCGCGGGTGCGGGCGAGGTCCTGATCCGCGTGGCTGCGGCCGGCGTCAACCGTCCGGACGTATTCCAGCGCACCGGCAACTACCCGGTGCCGCCGGGCGCTTCGGACCTGCCCGGCCTGGAAGTGGCGGGCGTGGTGGTGGGCGGCGACCTGTCGCATGCCGACAACCGCTTCGGCCTGAAGGTGGGCGACCGCGTCTGCGCGCTGGTGCAGGGCGGCGGTTACGCACAGCTGTGCACGGCGCCGCTGGCGCAGGTCCTGCCCGCGCCGCAAGGCCTGAGCGATGTCGAGGCCGCCGCGCTGCCGGAGACCTTCTTCACCGTCTGGAGCAATGTGTTCGACCGCGGCTACCTGGGCCAAGGCCCGCGCGGCAAGGATGAGACCCTGCTGATCCAGGGCGGCTCCAGCGGCATCGGCACGACCGCGATCCAGATCGCCAAGGCGCTGGGCTACAAGGTGTTCGTCACCGCCGGGACCGATGAGAAATGCAAGGCCTGCGAAGACCTGGGCGCGGATCGCGCGATCAACTACAAGACGCAGGACTTCGTCGCCGAGGTGGCCGCGCTGACCGGCGGCAAGGGTGTCGACGTGATTCTCGACATGGTTGCCGGCCCGTACCTGGCGCGCGAGCTGAAGTGCATTGCCGACGATGGCCGCATCGTCATCATTGCGCTGCTGGGCGGCGCCAAGGCCGAGATCCCGCTGGGCGATATCCTGCGCCGGCGCATCACCGTGACCGGCTCCACGCTGCGTCCGCGCCCGGCATCGTTCAAGGGCAAGATCGCCGCGGCACTGCATGAGCAGGTGTGGCCGCTGCTGGCCGCCGGCAAGATCAAGCCGGTGATCCACCAGGTGTTCCCGGCCGCGCAGGCGGCCGATGCGCATCGCCTGATGGAGTCGAGCGAGCATATCGGCAAGATCGTGCTGACCTGGTAAGTCACATCGACCGTTGCATGTGGCCAATGCTGCCGCCCCCCGCCATCGGGCGGCGGTAGCGCCGTGCCCCCGCCACAAGCTACAATACCGGGTTTGATTTGGGAGGGGCACTTCGTGAGACAAAAGCTCGTCATCGGCAATTGGAAGATGCACGGCAGCCTGGCTGCAAACGCGGCGCTGCTGGAGGGTATCAAGGCTGGCGCGGCCAAGGCGACGCTGGCGGTCTGCGCGCCGTTCCCCTATCTTGCACAATGCCAGGCGTTGCTGAATGGCTCGCAGGTGGCCTGGGGCGCACAAGATGTGTCGGCGGAGGCGCGTGGCGCCTTCACCGGTGAAGTCGCGGCATCGATGGTCGGTGAATTTGGCTGCACTTATGTGCTGGTCGGCCACTCGGAGCGCCGCACCTATCATGGCGAAACCGACCAGACCGTCGCGGCCAAGGCGCTGCGCGCGCTGGAATTCGGCATCGTCCCGGTGGTCTGCGTGGGTGAAACGCTGGCCCAGCGCGAGGCGGGCGAAACCGAGGCGGTGGTCGGCAGGCAACTGCAGGCCGTGCTGGACGCGCTGACGGTGGAGCAGCTGAGCCGCGTGGTGCTGGCCTATGAGCCGGTCTGGGCGATCGGCACCGGCAAGACCGCCACCAGCGAACAGGCGCAGGCGGTGCACGCGTTCCTGCGCGGCCAGGTTGTTGCGCGCGATGCGGGCGTGGCCGAGCGCATGGCCATCCTGTACGGCGGCAGCGTCAAGCCGGACAATGCGGCCGAACTGTTTTCCATGACCGATATCGACGGGGGCCTGATTGGCGGCGCCTCGCTGAAGTCGGAAGATTTTCTCGCGATCGGCAACGCCTGAATGCCGGCCGTTCCGATCGACCGATCAGGCAAGTAACCAGCCAGTAAGGCTTATTTAAATCAAATGGCAATCTTCAAGACTTTGTTGGTGGTGCTGCAGGTGTTGTCGGCGCTGGGCGTGATTGGCCTGGTGCTGATCCAGCATGGCAAGGGCGCCGATGTCGGCGCGGCATTCGGTTCGGGCGCCTCGGGCAGCCTGTTCGGTGCCACTGGCTCGGCAAACTTCCTGTCGCGCACCACCGCCGTGCTGGCCACGCTGTTCTTCGTCTGCACGTTGGCACTGACGCTGCTGGGCAACTACAAGCCGGCTGCGTCGCTGGGCGTGATGGGCGCGGCGCCGGCTTCGGCGCCCGCAGTGGCAGGTGCTTCGGCTCCCGCTGCAGCCGCGGCCGCTGACGCGTCGGCGCCGGCAGCCCCCGCTGTTCCGAAATAATCCGTAAGCCTTGCGGCGGATTCCTGAGTTTTTTTGCAGTTGTGCGTTGAACAAAGCAAGAAATCTAGGTTAGAATGCAAGGCTTGAAACGATTCCCCAGCGATGGGTTCCGAGCAAAGACGAAAGCCTCTGCAACGGACCTGAAGGGCCTGAAAACCCGGCGCCAGGCAATATTGTTTCTCCCCCAGCCGACGTGGTGAAATTGGTAGACACGCTATCTTGAGGGGGTAGTGGCGAAAGCTGTGCGAGTTCGAGTCTCGCCGTCGGCACCAAACAACTTGATCGGAGTCCCTGGCCGGGCAATGCACCCGAGCGTGGGGCTCCGGCAGTCCGCAAGGCGGCGCGCCATGAGGCTTATGGCTTAGCGCCTGGGGTGGGCAACAGGACGCCGCTTCAGCTGGTGCTGTTGACAACATTCCAGATAAGGCTGGCCGTACCTTGAATCTCGAAGCCTACTTCCCCGTTCTCATCTTCATCATCTTCGGTGTCGTGCTTGGCGTGGCACTGATGTCGATCGGTCGGATCCTCGGTCCGAACAAGCCCGATCCCGCGAAGCTGTCGCCGTACGAGTGCGGCTTCGAAGCGTTTGAGGACGCGCGCATGAAGTTCGATGTGCGCTACTACCTCATCGCCATCCTGTTTATCCTGTTCGATCTCGAAACCGCCTTCCTGTTTCCGTGGGGTGTCGCCCTGCGGGATATCGGCTGGCCGGGGTTCATCGCCATGGGCGTGTTTCTGCTGGAATTCATCGTGGGCTTCGTCTACATCTGGAAAAAGGGCGCGCTCGATTGGGAGTGATGTGAAATGGCAATCGAAGGCGTTCTCAATGAAGGCTTCGTCACGACTACCGCTGACAAGCTGATCAACTGGACCCGCACCGGGTCGCTGTGGCCGATGACTTTCGGCTTGGCCTGCTGTGCCGTGGAAATGATGCATGCCGGCGCCGCGCGCTACGACATGGACCGCTTCGGTGTGATTTTCCGCCCGTCGCCGCGCCAGTCGGACGTGATGATTGTGGCCGGCACGCTGTGCAACAAGATGGCCCCCGCGCTGCGCAAGGTCTACGACCAGATGGCGGAACCGCGCTGGGTGATCTCGATGGGCTCGTGCGCCAATGGCGGCGGCTACTACCACTACTCGTATTCGGTGGTGCGTGGCTGCGATCGCATCGTGCCGGTGGATATCTACGTGCCGGGCTGCCCGCCGACGGCCGAAGCGCTGATCTACGGCGTGATCCAGCTGCAGAACAAGATCAAGCGTACCAACACCATCGCGCGCAAGGGCTGAAATGGCGAAGCTCGACATCCTCAAGGCCGCGCTCGAGAAAGCTCTCGGCAAGCGCGTGCAGAATCTGATCGAGGCGACCGGCGAACTGACGCTGATCGTCAAGGCCGACGACTACCTCGAAGTTGCCCGCATCCTGCGTGACGATCCGTCGCTGCGCTTCGAGCAGCTGATCGACCTGTGCGGCGTGGACTATTCCGAGTACGGCGACGGTGCCTGGGACGGCCTGCGCTTTGCCGCGGTCTCGCAGCTGCTGTCGATTACCCACAACTGGCGCCTGCGCGTGCGCGTGTTTGCCCCGGACGATGATTTTCCGGTGCTGCCGTCGGTGATCGACGTGTGGAACGGCGTCAACTGGTTCGAGCGCGAAGCTTTTGATTTCTACGGCATCGTCTTCGACGGCCATCCTGACCTGCGCCGCATCCTGACCGACTACGGTTTCGTCGGCCATCCGTTCCGCAAGGATTTCCCGGTTTCGGGCTTCGTCGAGATGCGCTACGACCCGGAACAGAAGCGGGTCATCTACCAGCCGGTCACGATCGAGCCGCGCGAAATCACCCCGCGCGTGATCCGCGAGGACAACTACGGCGGCTTGCACTGATAACGCGCCATGGCAGACATCAAGAACTACACCCTGAACTTCGGCCCGCAACACCCGGCAGCGCACGGCGTGCTGCGCCTGGTGCTGGAGCTGGACGGCGAAGTCATCCAGCGCGCCGACCCCCATATCGGCCTGCTGCACCGTGCCACTGAAAAGCTGGCCGAGCAGAAGACCTGGATCCAGAACGTGCCGTACATGGACCGCCTCGACTATGTGTCGATGATGGTCAACGAGCATGCCTACGTGATGGCAATCGAGCGCTTGCTGGGCCTCGAGGTGCCGGTGCGCGCGCAGTACATCCGCGTGATGTTCGACGAGATCACCCGCCTGCTGAACCACCTGATGTGGATCGGCTCGCACGCGCTGGACGTGGGCGCGATGGCGGTGTTCCTGTACGCCTTCCGCGAGCGCGAGGACATGTTCGACATGTACGAGGCGGTGTCGGGCGCGCGCATGCACGCGGCCTACTACCGTCCGGGCGGCGTCTATCGCGACCTGCCTGACACGATGCCGCAATATCGCGCGTCCAAGGTACACAACGAGCGCGCCATCAAGGCCATGAACGAGGCGCGTTCGGGCTCGCTGCTGGACTTCATCGAGGACTTCACCAACCGGTTCCCGAAGTACGTTGACGAATACGAGACGCTGCTGACCGACAACCGGATCTGGAAGCAGCGCCTGGTGGACATCGGCGTGGTCAGCCCGGAACGGGCGCTGCAGATGGGCTTTACCGGCCCGATGCTGCGCGGCTCCGGCATCGAGTGGGACCTGCGCAAGAAGCAGCCGTACGAGGTGTACGACAAGCTGGACTTCGACATCCCGGTAGGCGTGGGCGGCGACTGCTACGCGCGCTACCTGGTGCGCGTGGAAGAGATGCGCCAGTCCAACCGCATTATCAAACAGTGCGTGGAATGGCTGCGCCGCAACCCGGGCCCGGTGATCACCGAGAACCACAAGGTGGCGCCGCCCTCGCGCGTGGACATGAAGTCCAACATGGAAGAACTGATCCACCACTTCAAGCTCTTCACCGAAGGCATGCACGTGCCCGAAGGCGAAGCGTATGCAGCGGTGGAACACCCGAAGGGCGAGTTCGGCATCTACGCGATCTCGGACGGCGCGAACAAGCCGTACCGCCTGAAGATCCGTGCACCTGGCTTCCCCCACCTGGCCGCGCTCGACGAAATGGCCAAGGGACACATGATTGCTGACGCGGTAACGATCATCGGCACGCAAGACATCGTCTTCGGCGAGATCGACCGTTAATCACGGACCGCCGGCCCGGACGACGATCCGGGCGCTTTCCACGGCGCTCCCCAGGGGAGCGGGCGGAAAACCCGCGGCGGACCGGCAGGGCCTCAGGCCTGCCGGCGGAACGGGCAGCGACGGCTGCAAACCTGCGGAAGGGAACGCCCAGTGGCGCTGCCTGACGCCGTTTTACTGCAATGACCATGCTATCAGCAGAAGCTCTCAAGGAAATCGATCGCGCGATCGCGAAGTATCCGGCCGACCAGAAGCAGTCGGCCGTGATGGCGGCGCTTGCCGTGGCGCAGGGCGAGGTGGGCTGGGTTTCACCCGAAGTCATGCAGTTCGTCGCCAACTACCTCGAGATGCCGCCCGTGTGGGTGGAAGAGGTGGCGACCTTCTACAACATGTATGACACCAAGCCGGTGGGCAAATTCAAGCTCGCCGTCTGCACCAACCTGCCGTGCGCCCTGTCGGGCGGCGAGCGGGCCGGCGAGTACCTGAAGCGCAAGCTCGGGATCGACTACAACGAGACCACCGCTGACGGCTGCTTCACCCTGAAAGAGGGCGAGTGCATGGGCGCTTGCGGCGATGCGCCGGTGATGATCGTCAACAATACCCGCATGTGCAGCTGGATGAGCGACGACAAGCTCGACGCACTGGTCGACGAGCTCAAGGCCGAGGCTGCCAAGGGGGGCAAGTAACATGACCTGTCTGCACGACCGCCATATCCAGCCGCTGATCCTGGCCGGCCTGGACGGCAAGAACTGGCACCTGGAAGACTACGTCAAGCGTGGCGGCTACCAGCAACTCAAGCGCATCCTGACCGAGAAGATCCCGCCCGAGCAGGTGATCGCCGACGTCAAGGCCTCCGGCCTGCGCGGCCGTGGCGGTGCGGGCTTCCCGACCGGCCTGAAGTGGAGCTTCATGCCGCGCACCTTCCCGGGTCAGAAATACCTGGTCTGCAACACCGATGAAGGCGAGCCCGGCACGTTCAAGGACCGCGACATCATCCGCTACAACCCGCATTCGCTGATCGAGGGCATGGCCATCGGCGCGTATGCGATGGGCATCACCGTGGGCTACAACTACATCCACGGCGAGATCTGGAACGAATACAAGATCTTCGAGGAAGCCCTCGAAGAGGCGCGCGCTGCCGGCTTCCTGGGTGACAACATCCTGGGTTCGGGCTTTGATTTCCAACTGCACGCGCACCACGGCTACGGCGCCTACATCTGCGGCGAGGAAACCGCGCTGCTCGAATCGCTGGAAGGCAAGAAAGGCCAGCCGCGCTTCAAGCCGCCGTTCCCGGCCAGCTTCGGCCTGTACGGCAAGCCGACCACCATCAACAACACCGAGACCTTCGCCGCGGTGCCGTTCCTGCTGGCCGTCGGCCCCGAGAACTACCTGAAGCTGGGCAAGCCGAACAATGGCGGCACCAAGATCTTCTCGATCTCGGGCGACGTCGAGCGTCCCGGCAACTACGAGATCCCGCTGGGCACGCCGTTCGCCAAGCTGCTGGAACTCGCCGGCGGCATGCGCGGCGGCAAGCGCATCAAGGCGGTGATCCCGGGCGGCTCGTCCGCGCCGGTGGTGCCGGGCGACCTGATGATGGCGTCCGACATGGACTACGACTCGATCGCCAAGGCCGGCTCGATGCTGGGCTCGGGCGCGGTGATCGTGATGGACGAGACGCGCTGCATGGTCCGCTCGCTGCTGCGCCTGTCGTACTTCTATTTTGAGGAATCGTGCGGCCAGTGCACGCCGTGCCGCGAAGGCACCGGCTGGCTCTACCGCATGGTCAATCGCATCGAACACGGAGAGGGGCGCCAGGAAGACCTGGACCTGCTCAACAACGTCGCGGAAAACATCATGGGCCGCACCATCTGCGCGCTCGGCGATGCCGCGGCGATGCCGGTCCGCGGCATGCTCAAGCACTACTGGAAAGAGTTCGAATATCACGTCGAACACAAGCAGTGCATGGTTCCGGCCTACATCTAAGCGTGGCAGAACATGGTTGAACTAGAGATCGACGGCAAGAAGGTTGAGGTTGCTGAAGGCAGCCTGGTGATGGAAGCAGCCCGCAAGCTGGGCACCTACATCCCGCACTTCTGCTACCACCGCAAACTGTCCATCGCGGCCAACTGCCGCATGTGCCTGGTCGAGGTCGAGAAGGCGCCCAAGGCGCTGCCCGCCTGCGCCACGCCCGTGACCCCTGGCATGAAGGTCTTCACCAATTCGGAGAAGGCGGTCAAGGCGCAGAAGTCCGTGATGGAATTCCTGCTGATCAACCACCCGCTCGACTGCCCGATCTGCGATCAGGGCGGCGAATGCCAGCTGCAGGATCTGGCCGTGGGCTACGGTGCCTCGGAGTCGCGCTACAAGGAAGAGAAGCGCGTGGTGTTCCACAAGAACGTGGGCCCGCTGATCTCCATGGAGGAGATGACCCGCTGCATCCATTGCACCCGCTGCGTGCGCTTCGGCCAGGAAGTGGCCGGCGTGATGGAGCTGGGCATGCTGGGCCGCGGCGAGCATTCGGAAATCACCACCTTCGTCGGCAAGACCGTCGATTCGGAGCTGTCGGGCAACATGATCGACCTGTGCCCGGTCGGCGCGCTGACCAGCAAGCCGTTCCGTTACTCGGCCCGTACCTGGGAGCTGGCACGCCGCAAGTCGGTGTCGCCGCACGATGGCCTGGGCGCGAACCTGGTGGTGCAGACCAAGAACCAGCGCGTGATGCGCGTGCTGCCGCTGGAAAACGAAGACATCAACGAGTGCTGGATCTCCGACAAGGACCGCTTCTCGTATGAAGGCCTGAACAGCGCCGACCGCCTGACCCGCCCGCTGCTGAAGCAGGGCGGCGAATGGATGGAAACCGACTGGCAGACCGCGCTGGAATACGTGGCCAACGGCCTCGCCAGCATCAAGCGCGATCATGGCGCCGACCAGATCGCCGCGCTGGCCAGCCCGCACAGCACGCTGGAAGAGCTGTTCCTGCTGGGCAAGCTGATGCGCGGCCTGGGCAGCGACAACGTCGACTTCCGCCTGCGCCAGACCGACTTCTCGGCCGCACTGAAGGGCGCGCCGTGGCTGGGCATGCCGGTGGCCGACGTGACCACCCTGCAACGCGTGCTCGTGATCGGCTCGTCGCTGCGCAAGGATCATCCGCTGCTGGCCTCGCGCCTGCGCCAGGCCACCAAGAAGGGTGCCCGCGTGGCCGTGCTGGGTGCCGGCGGTGAAGACCTGCTGATGCCGCTGGCCGCCCGCATCGACGTGGCGCCGTCCGGCTGGACCGCGGCGCTCGCCGGCGTGGCCCGTGCCGTGGCTGCCGCCAAGGGCGTTGCTGCCCCGGCCGGCACTGAAGGATTCGACGGCGGCGAAGCCGCTGGCAAAGTGGCCGAAGCGCTGCTGTCGGGCGAGCGCCGTGCGGTGTTCCTCGGCAACGAGGCGGTGCGCCATCCGCAGTTCTCGGCGCTGCACGCGCTGGCACAGTGGATCGCCATCGAAACCGGTGCGACCCTGGGCTTCCTGACCGAAGCCGCCAACACCGTCGGCGGCTATGTCGCGGGCGCGCTGCCCAAGCAGGGCGGCGCCAATGCGCAGGCGATGCTGGACACGCCGCGCAAGGCCTACATCCTGCTGAACACCGAACCCGAGTTCGACGCCGCCGACCCGCGCAAGGCGCTGGCCGCGCTGGCCCAGGCCGGCACGGTGGTGGTGCTGTCGCCGTTCCGTTCGGAAGCGGCCATGCAGTACGCCGACGTGATCCTGCCGGTGACGCCGTTCACGGAAACCGCCGGCACCTTCGTCAACTGCGAAGGCAAGCCGCAGAGCTTCAACGGTGTGGTGCGCGCCCTGGGCGAATCGCGTCCGGGCTGGAAGGTACTGCGCGTGCTGGGCAACCTGCTGGACGTGGTTGGCTTCGACTATGAAACCGCCGAGTCGGTGCGTGTCGAAGTGCTGTCGGCCCCGGTCGACGCGCAGCTGGACAACACCACCGACGCGCCGATCCGCGTGGCCGCCGCTGCCGCCAACGGCATCGAACGCATTGCCGATGTGCCGATCTACCACGCCGACCCGATCGTGCGCCGCGCCGAGTCGCTGCAGCTGAGCGCTGCCGCGCGCCGCGCCATGCAGATCGCGCTGCCGGCCGACCTGTTCGCCAGCCTTGGCATCCAGTCCGGCGATCCGGTGCGGGTCACGCAAGGGCAGGGCAGCGTGGTGCTGCCGGCCGTGCTCGAAGCCACGCTCCCGGCCAACACCGTGCGCGTGCCGGCGGCAACGCCGGCGGCCATGAGCCTGGGCGCGATGTACGGCACGGTCACCGTAGAGAAGGCCATTGACCTGGCGCCGGCCACCGGCACCGTGGCCACGGCGTAAGAACAACAGCGAGAACAAGACATGATTGACTGGATTACCTCGCAAGGACAGGGCCTGCTGGGTGCCTACTGGACACCGCTGTGGATCCTGATTCGCGCCGTGATCATCGTGGTGCCGCTGCTGCTGTGCGTGGCTTACCTGATCCTGTGGGAGCGCAAGCTGATCGGCTGGATGCACGTCCGTATCGGCCCGAACCGCGTGGGCCCGCTGGGCCTGCTGCAGCCGATCGCCGACGTGCTGAAGCTGCTGCTCAAGGAAGTCATGATGCCCACGCAGGTCAGCCGGGGCATGTACCTGATTGCCCCGCTGATGGTGCTGATGCCCGCCGTGGCGGTCTGGGCCGTGATTCCGTTCCAGGCCGAAGTGGTGCTGGCGGATGTGAACGCCGGCCTGCTGTACGTGATGGCGATCAGCTCGGTGGGCGTGTACGGCGTGATCCTGGCCGGCTGGGCCTCGAACTCCAAGTACGCCTTCATCGGCGCCATGCGTGCCGCGGCCCAGATGGTGTCGTATGAAATCGCCATGGGCTTTGCGCTGGTGACGGTGCTGATGGTTGCCGGCAGCCTGAACCTGTCGGCCATCGTCAACGGCCAGAACACCGGCTACTTTGCCGACATGGGCATCAACATCCTGTCGTGGAACTGGCTGCCGCTGCTGCCGATGTTCGCCGTCTACTTCATCTCGGGCGTGGCCGAAACCAACCGCCACCCGTTCGACGTGGTGGAAGGGGAGTCGGAAATCGTGGCCGGCCACATGATCGAGTATTCGGGCATGGGCTTCGCGCTGTTCTTCCTGGCCGAGTACATCAACATGATCATCATCTCGACGATGACCGCGCTGATGTTCCTGGGCGGCTGGGCGCCCCCGGTCGATAGCGTGCTGACCAACGCGATCCCGGGCTTCTTCTGGCTGGTGATCAAGGTATTCCTGCTGCTGTCCGTCTTCATCTGGATCCGTGCCTCGTTCCCGCGCTACCGCTATGACCAGATCATGCGCCTGGGCTGGAAGGTGTTCATCCCCCTGACGGTGGCGTGGCTGATCATCGTGGCGATCTGGATCAAGTCGCCCTGGAACATCTGGCACTGAACGGCCAAACGACGGTGCGCGCCGTGGCGCGCACCGTGTGGAAATACTAGGAAGCATCATGCTGCTCGCCATCAAGGACTTCTTCAACAGCCTGCTCCTGAAGGAACTCTTCAAGGGCATGGCCCTGACCGGCCGCTATCTCTTCGCGCGCAAGATCACCGTCCAGTTCCCGGAAGAGAAAACGCCGATCTCGCCGCGCTTCCGTGGCCTGCACGCGCTGCGCCGCTACCCGAACGGGGAAGAGCGCTGCATCGCCTGCAAGCTGTGCGAGGCGGTGTGCCCGGCGCTGGCCATCACGATCGAGTCCGACGCGCGCGCCGACGGCACGCGCCGCACGACCCGCTATGACATCGACCTGACCAAGTGCATCTTCTGCGGTTTCTGCGAAGAGGCCTGCCCGGTCGACGCCATCGTGGAAACGCAGATCCTGGAGTACCACGGCGAGAAGCGCGGCGACCTGTACTTCACCAAGGACATGCTGCTGGCAGTGGGCGACCGCTACGAGCCGCAGATCGCCGCAGCCAAGGCTGCCGACGCGAAGTACCGCTAAGCTGAATCACCGGCCGGAAATCTCGGCCAGAAGTAACGCCGGTTGGCGGCTGCCGCAAGCAGCAGACCTGGCAGCCGCCGCCACCGAATTTGAATGCGGTCCCTGCAATGCAAGGGGCCAATGCAAGGATGCCGCAGGAGCGGGCCACCCGAGGGGATGGCTTGTGCCGGACGGCCCAGAGAGGATCCGATAGGGACCATGGAACTCACGACCACCATCTTCTACGTCTTTGCGCTGGTGCTGGTGCTCTCCGCACTGAAAGTCATCACTGCGAAGAACCCGGTGCATTCCGCACTGTTCCTCGTGCTGTCGTTCTTCACGGCCGCGGCGATCTGGATGCTGCTCAAGGCGGAATTCCTCGCCATCCTGCTGGTGCTGGTCTATGTCGGCGCGGTGATGGTGCTGTTCCTGTTCGTGGTGATGATGATCGATATCGACATCGAGCACCTGCGGCGGGATTTCTGGACCTACGTGCCGATGGCCTCGGTGGTGGGCGCGCTGATCATCGCCGAGATGGCGATCGTGCTGGTGCGCAACTTCATCGGCACCACCACGCCGGTGGCCGCCAGCGGTTCGCAGGACCCGGGCTACTCGAACTCCGCCGCGCTCGGCAAGCTGATCTACACCGACTATATCTACGCCTTCGAAGTGGCCGGCATCATCCTTCTGGTGGCGATCATCGCCGCCGTGGCGCTGACCCTGCGCCGCCGCAAGGACGTCAAGGCCCAGGACGTATCGGCGCAGCTGCGCACCCGCCGCGACGACCGCGTGCGCCTGGTGCCGATGCAGTCCGAAGGCCAGACCCAGCAGACGGAAGCCGCGGCTGCCGCCAATAAGAACTAAAGCCCGGAGAAACGCTGTGCTCTCTCTCGCTCACTACCTCGTCCTCGCTGCGATCCTGTTCGCGATCAGCATCGTCGGCATCTTCCTGAACCGCAAGAACGTGATCGTGCTGCTGATGGCGATCGAACTGATGCTGCTTGCGGTGAATATCAACTTCGTCGCCTTCTCGCATTACCTGGGCGACCTGGCTGGTCAGGTTTTCGTTTTCTTCATCCTCACGGTGGCCGCCGCCGAGTCGGCAATCGGTCTCGCCATCCTGGTTGTGCTGTTCCGCAACCTGGATACGATCAACGTGGACGACATGGATACCCTCAAGGGCTGATCCGTGGCGCACTACGTAGATACCCAAGACTCACCGACCGCACACCACTAAGCGTCCTATGGCAACCACGCTCAACCCCAACCTGCTGCTTGCGATTGCGCTGGCGCCGCTAGTCGGCTCCGCGATCGCCGGCCTGTTCGGTACCAAGTTCTTCGACCTGTTTTCCTCGGAGTCGCGCGGCGGCCGGATCGTGGCGCATACGGCCACGATCCTGGGCGTTGCCATTTCCTTCGTGCTGTCGGTGATGGTGCTGCTCGACGTGATGAACGGCGCCGGCTACAACGGCACCGTCTACGAGTGGATGGCCATCGGCAGCCTGAAGATGGAGGTCGGCTTCCTGGTCGACTCGCTGACCGCGATGATGATGGTCGTGGTGACCTTCGTCTCGCTGATGGTGCACATCTACACCGTCGGCTACATGGACGGGGACCCCGGCTACAACCGCTTCTTCGCCTACATCTCGCTGTTCACCTTCTCGATGCTGATGCTGGTGATGAGCAACAACTTCCTGCAGCTGTTCTTCGGCTGGGAAGCGGTGGGCCTGGTGTCGTACCTGCTGATCGGCTTCTGGTACACCCGCCCGACGGCCATCTTCGCCAACCTGAAGGCCTTCCTGGTCAACCGCGTCGGCGATTTCGGCTTTATCCTGGGCATCGGCCTGCTGCTGGCCTACGCCGGCAGCATGAACTACACCGAAGTGTTCGCCGCGCGCGACCAGCTGGCGACCGTGATCTTCCCGGGCACCGACTGGCTGATGATCACCGTGGCCTGCATCTGCCTGTTCATCGGCGCGATGGGCAAGTCGGCGCAGTTCCCGCTGCACGTCTGGCTGCCTGACTCGATGGAAGGCCCGACCCCGATCTCGGCACTGATCCACGCGGCAACCATGGTGACCGCCGGCATCTTCATGGTCGCGCGCATGTCGCCGCTGTTCGAGCTGTCGGATACCGCACTGTCCTTCGTGCTGGTGATCGGTGCCATCACGGCGCTGTTCATGGGCTTCCTGGGCATCATCCAGAACGACATCAAGCGCGTGGTCGCGTATTCGACCCTGTCGCAGCTGGGCTACATGACTGTGGCGCTGGGCGCTTCGGCCTACTCGGTGGCCGTGTTCCACCTGATGACGCACGCGTTCTTCAAGGCACTGCTGTTCCTGGGCGCCGGTTCGGTCATCATCGGCATGCACCACGACCAGGACATCCGCAATATGGGCGGCCTGCGCAAGTACATGCCGATCACCTGGATCACCTCGCTGGTGGGTTCGCTGGCGCTGATCGGCACGCCGTTCTTCGCGGGCTTCTACTCCAAGGACTCGATCATCGAGGCCGTGGCCGAGTCGCATATCGCCGGTTCGGGCTTTGCCTACTTCGCCGTGCTGGCCGGCGTGTTCGTCACCGCGTTCTACTCGTTCCGCATGTACTTCCTGGTCTTCCACGGCAAGGAGCGCTGGGGCCAGAACCATGCCCACCAGCACCATGAGGGCGACCACGAGGACGAGGAAGTCACGCTCGACCACCACCATGGCCTGGCCGCCGGCGAGAAGCCGCACGAGTCGCCGTGGGTGGTGACCCTGCCGCTGGTGCTGCTGGCGATCCCGTCGGTGATCATCGGCGCGATCGCGATCGAGCCGATGCTGTTCGGCAACTTCTTCAAGCACGGCATCGCCTTCAAGGACGTGATCTTCGTCGGCGAGAACCACCACGCCATGGCCGAGCTGGAGGAAGCCTTCCACGGCTGGGTGCCGATGGCGCTGCACTCGCTGACCACGCCCGTGCTGTGGCTGGCCATCGCCGGGGTCGTGCTGTCGTGGTTCTTCTACATGAAGCGCCCGGACATCCCCGAGGCCATCAAGAACCGCTTCTCGGGCCTGTACAAGCTGCTCGACAACAAGTACTACATGGACGCCATCAACCAGGCCGTGTTCGCCCGCGGCGCACGCTTGCTCGGTACCGGCCTGTGGAAGGGCGGCGACCAGAGCCTGATCGACGGCCTGTTCGTCAACGGCGCGGCGCGCGTGGTGGCTTCGTTTGCTTCGGCAAGCCGCTACCTGCAGTCGGGCTATATCTACCACTACGCATTCGCGATGATCGTCGGCATGCTGGTGCTGCTGACGCTGACGGTCACGGGCGTGATCGGCACCAAGTGATAGGCACCAAGTAAGGAATACATAGAAATGGTTCTGTCTTTCTCAATCTGGCTGCCTATCTTTTTCGGCCTGCTGATCCTCGCCTTCGGCTCGGACCGGAGTCCGGGCTTCGTGCGGTGGATGTCGCTGTTCGGCTCGATCGCGAGCTTCGTCGTCACGCTGCCGCTGGTCTTCCGCTTCGACCGCACCACCGCGGCCATGCAGTTCGTCGAGAAGGCGAACTGGATCGAGCGCTTCAATATCAACTACCTGCTTGGGGTTGACGGCATCTCGATGTGGTTCGTGGTGCTGACCGCCTTCATCACGGTGATCGTGGTGATCTCGGCCTGGGAAGTGATCACCGAGCGTGTGGCGGAATACATGGCCTCGTTCCTGATCCTGTCGGGCCTGATGGTCGGCGTGTTCTGCACGCTGGACGGCATGCTGTTCTACGTGTTCTTCGAGGCCACGCTGATCCCGATGTACATCATCATCGGCGTCTGGGGCGGCCCGAACCGTGTCTATGCCGCGTTCAAGTTCTTCCTGTACACGCTGGCTGGCTCGCTGCTGACGCTGATCGCACTGCTGTACCTGTACAACAAGACCGGCACCTTCGACATCCTGCAATGGCACCAGGCCAAGCTGTCGATGAACGAGCAGATCGCACTGTTCATTGCCTTCTTCGTCGCCTTCGCCGTCAAGGTGCCGATGTGGCCGGTGCACACCTGGCTACCCGACGCCCACGTGGAAGCGCCGACTGGCGGTTCGGTGGTGCTGGCCGCCATCATGCTGAAGCTGGGCGCCTACGGTTTCCTGCGGTTCTCGCTGCCGATCGCGCCTGACGCCAGCCACTACCTGGCCCCGTTCATCATCACCATCTCGCTGATCGCGGTGATCTACATCGGCCTGGTCGCCCTGGTGCAGGCCGACATGAAGAAGCTGGTGGCGTACTCGTCGATCGCCCACATGGGCTTCGTCACGCTGGGCTTCTTCATCTTCAGCGACATCGGCGTGGAGGGCGGCATCGTGCAGATGATCTCGCACGGCTTTATCTCCGGCGCGATGTTCCTTTGCATCGGCGTGCTGTACGACCGCGTTCACTCGCGCCAGATCGCCGACTACGGCGGCGTGGTCAACACCATGCCCAAGTTCGCCGCGCTGGCAGTGTTCTTCGCCATGGCCAACTGCGGCCTGCCGGCCACCTCGGGCTTCGTCGGCGAATTCATGGTGATCCTGGGCGCGGTCAAGTTCGACTTCTGGATCGGCCTGCTGGCTGCCACCGCCCTGATCTTCGGCGCCGCCTACTCGCTGTGGATGGTCAAGCGCGTGATCTTCGGCGACGTCGTCCACCAGCACGTGCGCGAGCTGGCCGACCTGAACAAGCGTGAGTTCGTCATGCTCGGCCTTCTGGCCATCATGACGCTGTACATGGGCCTGCACCCGAAGCCCTTTACCGACGTGATGCACGCGTCCGTGGTGAACCTGCTGTCCCACGCGGCACAGTCCAAGCTGTAATCGGGGAGAGAAATCAACATGCAACCGTCCTCGACACTCGGCCCTGTGGCGCCGATCATTTTCCTGGCGATCGCCATCGCTGCGATCAACTGGGTCGACCTTGCGCGCGGCAAGGGCAAGCAAAGCGTTGCCTATCCGCTGTCGCTGCTGACCACTCTGGTGCTGACGGTGTGGTTTGGCCTGAACGCCGCCGCCGGCGAGACGCACTACGCGTTCGCCAACCTGGTCGTGATCGACCCGATGGCCAACGTGCTATCGGCGTTCTGCGCGGCGGGCCTGTTCGTCACGCTGGTGTACACGCGCCGCTACCTGGCTGAGCGCGACATGTTCGCCGGCGAGTTCTACATGCTGGCCCTGTTCACGCTGGGCGGCCAGATCGTGATGATCACCGGCAACAACTTCCTGACCCTGTACCTGGGCCTGGAACTGCTGTCGCTGTCGTCGTACGCACTGGTGGCACTGCGCCGCGAATCGCGCGTGACCTCGGAATCGGCGATGAAGTACTTCGTGCTGGGCGCGCTGGCTTCGGGCTTCCTGCTGTACGGCATCTCGATGATGTATGGCGCCACCGGTTCGCTGAACCTGGGCGAGGTGTTCCGCGTGGTCGAGTCGGGCCGCGTCAACACCACCATGCTGGCCTTTGGCGTGGTCTTTATCGTTGCCGGCCTGTCGTTCAAGCTGGGTGCTGCGCCGTTCCACATGTGGATCCCGGACATCTACCAGGGTTCGCCGACCGCGGTGACGCTGCTGATCGCCGGCGGCCCCAAGGTTGCTGCTTTCGCGCTGTTCATCCGCGTGCTGGTGGAAGGCCTGCTCCCGCTGGCGAGCGACTGGCAAATGATGCTGGTGGTGCTGTCGATCATCTCGCTGGCCATCGGCAACCTGACCGCCATCGTGCAGAGCAACCTGAAGCGGATGCTGGCGTACTCGACCATCTCGCACATGGGCTTCGTGCTGCTGGGCCTGCTGTCGGGCGTGGTGGCCAACAAGGCTGACGGCGCCGCCGATGCGTACAGCTCGGCGATGTTCTACTCGGTGACCTACCTGCTGACCACGCTGGGCACCTTCGGCATCATCCTGCTGCGCACCAGCAAGGGCTTCGAGGCCGAGACCCTGGAAGACCTGAAGGGCATGTCGCGCCGCAACCCGTGGTTTGCCTTCCTGATGCTGGTGATGATGTTCTCGCTGGCCGGCATCCCGCCGACCGTGGGCTTCTATGCCAAGCTGGCGGTGCTGGATGCGGTGGTCAAGTCAGGCATGACCTGGCTGGCCGTGGTGGCCGTGATGTTCTCGCTGATCGGCGCGTTCTACTACCTGCGCATCGTCAAGCTGATGTACTTCGATGCACCGGTGGGCGAAGAGCAGCTGGAAGCGACCTTTGGCCTGCGCTCGATGCTGAGTGTGAATGGTGCCGCGGTCATCCTGCTGGGCATTTTCCCGGCCGCGCTGATGAACCTGTGCTACCAGGCCATCCGCTCGACGCTGGGTTCCTGATCCGCCACACCCCATGAGCGCATCCGCAAGCGGCTGGTTTGTCATCCTGCTGGCACTGATCAGTGCGAACCTGCCGTTTGTGAACCAGCGCCTGTTCGCGCTGATCCCCCTGCGGCAGGCGCGCAAGCCGCTGTGGCTGCGCCTGCTGGAACTGATCGTCTGGTTCGCGGTGGCCGGCGCCGCCGGCTTTGCTGTGGAGGCCAGCCTTGGCAATGCCTTCCCGCAGGGCTGGCAGTTCTACGCCATCACCGCCTGCATGATGCTGGTGTTTGCCTTCCCGGGCTTCACCTGGCAATACCTCGTCAAACACCGCACGGCCTGAAGCCGGTCTTGTCGGCGCCGGGCCCTGCCTGATCCGGAGCGTCCATGACCGACAAGATCCAACGCGGCACCTCGTCTACCGATGAACCTACCGGGAACGACGACGCACTGAAGGAAGTGTGCGTCGCCTCGGCCACGGTCCATCGCGGCAAGTTCCTTACCCTCAAGCAAGACATCGTCAGGCTGCCGGACGGCAAGCAGACCGGGCGCGAGTACGTAGTCCATCCGGGCGCGGTGATGATGATCCCGCTGTTCAATGACGGCACCGTGCTGATGGAGCGCCAGTTCCGCTATCCGATCGGCGAAGTGATGCTGGAATTCCCTGCCGGCAAACTCGATCCGGAAGAGGGCGCGCAGCGCTGCGGCGAACGCGAGCTGCTGGAGGAGACGGGCTACAGCGCGGCGCGCTGGGATTACCTGACGCGCATCCACCCGGTTATCTCTTATTCCACCGAGTTCATCGACGTCTTCCTGGCGCGCGACCTGACGCACGGCGAGGCGCAGCTCGACGACGGCGAGTTCCTGGAAACCTTCATCACACCGGTGGGGCAGGTGATCGACTGGGTCCGCAGCGGCCGCATCACCGACGTAAAAACCATCATTGGCGCGTTCTGGCTGGAAAAAGTGATCTCGGGTGCCTGGCAACCGGGCGAACAGCCGCTGCCGCATTACGCCGTATAGTGAGTAGTGAGCCGCGTGGATTCTGCGCCATGCGGTTGTTCACGAACGGTCGTTCTAAAAAATTTAGCACGACCGTTCACAAAATTTCGATTCGCGGATAATATAGCTTTTGACGGGCTGGAAAGATCATGAAGGTGCTCGACCTGCGCTGCGCGCATGACCATGGTTTCGAGGGCTGGTTTGCCTCGGAGGAAGATGCGCAGTCGCAAATCTCGCGTGACCTCGTCCAATGCCCGGTCTGTGGCGACCACGCCGTGACGCGGCTGCCCAGCGCGCCGCGCCTGAACCTGTCGGGCGCGACCGCACGCGAAGGCGGCGCCAGGCCGGCGCAGCCGGCTGCCGCACCGGCGACACTGCAAGCGCTCTATATGAAGGCAGTGAAGCAGGTGCTGGCACAGACCGAGGACGTTGGCGAGCGCTTTGCCGAAGAGGCAAGGCGCATGCACTATGACGAGGCGCCGGAACGCGGCATTCGCGGTTCGGCCTCGGCGGAGGAGGTGCAGGCGCTGGCCGAAGAGGGCATCGAGACTTTCCCGCTCGTGGTGCCGGATGCGCTGAAGCAGACGGCTCACTGAATTGCGTCTTGTGCCCGTTGCTGTCGGCGCTTGACGTGCAGGCAGAACAACCGCCGGCGGCCCCACGCCAAGCCGGCACCACTGGAGACGGGCATGGATCTCAACTACTCGGCGTCCGACAACGCCTTCCGCGAGGAAGTGCGTAGCTGGCTCGAAGCCAACTTGCCGGCGGACATCCGCAGCAAGATTCTCAACCACCGGCGTCCGAACCGCGACGACCTGGTGCGCTGGCACAAGACCCTGGCCGGCAAGGGCTGGTCGGCACCGCACTGGCCCGTCCAGTATGGCGGCACCGGCTGGAACGCCACCCAGCGCCATATCTGGGATGAAGAGAATGCCCGCGTCGGCGCGCCCGGCGTGCTGCCGTTCGGCGTGGCGATGGTCGCGCCGGTAATCATGAAGTACGGCAGCGAGGCGCAAAAGTCGTATTACCTGCCACGCATCCTGGACTGCACCGACTGGTGGTGCCAGGGCTATTCGGAGCCGGGCTCGGGTTCGGACCTGGCCTCGCTGAAGACCCGCGCCGAGCTGACTTCGGACGGCAAGCACTACATCGTTAACGGCCAGAAGACTTGGACCACGCTCGGCCAGCACGCCGACATGATCTTCTGCCTGGTGCGCACCGATCCCGAAGCCAAGAAGCAAGAGGGCATCTCGTTCCTGCTGATCGACATGAAGACCCCGGGCATCACCGTGCGCCCGATCATCATGCTCGACGAAGAGCATGAGGTGAACGAAGTCTTCTTCGACAACGTCAAGGTGCCGGTCGAGAACCGCGTCGGCGACGAGAACCGCGGCTGGACCTACGCCAAGTACCTGCTGGGCCATGAGCGCACCGGCATTGCCCGCGTGGGCAACTCCAAGCGCGAGCTGGGCTTCCTCAAGCGCGTGGCGCGCCAGCAGCAGAAGAACGGCAAGCCGCTGCTGGAAGACCCGGTGTTCGGCGCCAAGGTGGCCGCGCTGGAAATCGAACTGATGGCGCTGGAAATCACCGTGCTGCGCGTGGTCTCGAGCGAAGCGGCAGGCAAGGGCCCCGGCCCCGAGGCCTCGATGCTCAAGATCAAGGGCACCGAGATCCAGCAGTTGCTGACCGAGCTGATGGTCGAGGCCGTCGGCCCGTACGCCCAGCCGTTCGACACCGCCTACCTGGAGTGCGAGACCGAGCACGCCGTGACCGGCTACGACGACGCCGCGCCGCTGGCCGCGTACTACTTCAACTATCGCAAGACCTCCATCTATGGCGGGTCCAACGAAATTCAGAAGAACATCATCAGCCAGATGATTCTGGGGCTGTGAGGAGACACGCAACATGAACTTCAATCTCAGCGACGAACAGAAGCAGCTGGCCGACGCCGTCCGCCGTTTCATCGACAAGGACTACGGCTTCGAGTCCCGCAAGAAGAACTACGAAAGCGCCGCCGGCTACGGCGGCGCCGCCTGGGGCTCGCTGGTCGAGCTCGGCCTGACCGCGCTGCCGGTGCCGGAAGCGCAGGGCGGTTTCGCGGGCAAGGCCCTGGACATGATGGTGGTGCAGCAGGAACTGGGCCGCGGCCTGATCGTGGAGCCGTACCTGGCCACGGTGGTCGGCGCCTACGCCCTGGGCCTGGCCGGTGGCCAGGATGCACTGCTGGAGCAGGTCGCCGGCGGCGAACTGAAGCTGGCCGTGGCCTTCAACGAGCCGCAGGCGCGCTACGAGCTGAACAACGTGCGCGTCACCGCCCGCGACGGCAAGCTCAGCGGCCGCAAGGTCGTGGTGGTGCATGGCGGCCAGGCCGACAAGCTGATCGTGTCGGCCCGCAGCAGCGGTGCCGAAGCCGACCGGGATGGCATCTCGCTGTTCCTGGTGGATGCGAAGGGCGCCGGCGTCAGCATCAAGGACTACCGCACCATCGACAACCTGCGCGCGGCCGACATCACCTTCCAGGATGCCCCCGCGCAACTGCTGGGCGAAGCCGGCAAGGCCTTCCCGGTGATCGAGCAAGTGGCCGACTACGCCGCCGTGCTGCTGTGCGCCGAGGCCGTGGGCGTGATGGATACGCTCAATGCCGCCACTTTGGAATATGCCAAGACGCGCCAGCAGTTCGGCCAGCCGATCGCGCGCTTCCAGGCGCTGCAGCACCGCATGGTCGAGATGTTCATCCACGCCGAGCAGTCGCGTTCGATAACGCTGCTGGCCGCTGCCCGCTTCGAAGAAGTAACGCCGGAAGAGCGGCGCCGCTATGTCTCCGCCGCCAAGGCGCGCGTGGGGCAGGCAGCGCGCACGGTCGGCCAGGAGGCGGTGCAGATCCACGGCGGCATGGGCGTGACCAACGAACTGCCGGCCGCGCACATGTTCAAGCGGCTGACGCTGATCAACACGACCTTCGGTGACGTGGATCACCACCTGGGCAGGTTTGCTGCCCAGCCCGGGTTCCAGGAAGCTGCCTGATCCTGCCCGTCCAGTCAAAACCGCGCTGTAGTCCAGGCGCGGTTTTTTTCTTTGGAGACCGTTAGGGGCGGGTTCGGCAAATACGGACGCCAGCCCCCGGCGGCCATGCGATCATTGCCTGGACAAAGTGCCCTGGCGCCAATCACTACAGAGAGACAACCGATGCTGTATTTCGAGGACTTTGAAGTCGGCAGCCGCCGCGAACTGGGTTCGTACCTCGTCACCGAGGAAGAGATCCTGGCTTTTGCGCGCCAGTACGATCCGCAGCCGTTCCATATCGACAAGGAGGCCGCTGCCAGGAGCATCTATGGCGGTGTGATATCGAGCGGCTGGATGACGTGCTCGATCATGATGCGGCTGCTGGTGCTGAGCAGCACCGGCAAGTCAGCCAGCATGGGCTCGCCTGGTGTGGATGAGATTCGCTGGCTCAAGCCCGTCTATGCCGGCGACACGCTCAGCGTCGTGCTGAATGTGCTCGATACCCGGCCGTCGCAGTCCAAGCCGGACCGCGGCGTGGTCCACACCCAGTGGGAAGCCACCAACCAGCGCGGTGAACTGGTCTGCACCGTCAAGGGCATGGGCATGTACGGCCGCCGGCCCGCCTGAGAACACTCAACCCACCATCGAGGAGACAACCGACATGCGCACCATCGCATCGCTTGAAGAACTGGAAGGCCTGCAGGGCCAGGAAGTCGCGGTCAGCGACTGGATCGAGGTGACCCAGCAGCAGGTCAACCAGTTTGCCGATGCCACCGGCGACCACCAGTGGATCCACATCGACGTGGAGCGCGCAAAGAAGGAGTCGCCCTATGGCGGCCCGATCGCCCACGGCTTCCTGACGCTGTCGCTGCTGCCCAAGTTCATGCACAACGCGCTGCACATGCCATCGAAGATCGGCGTCAACTACGGCCTGAACCGCGTGCGCTTCACGGCGCCTGTGCCGGTAGGCAGCAAACTGCGGGCACGAATCAAGCTGCTCAAGGTCGATCGGCTCGATCCGCTGCCGAAGTCTCCTGAACTGGTGGGCGCTCAGTCCACCTGGGAAGTGACGATCGAGCGCGAGGGCAGCGACCGTCCGGTGTGCGTGGCGGAGTCGATTTCGCGCCGATATGGATGAACTGCGGCTTGATCCGCGCCAAGGGTTCTGACGCAGTGCGACAATATGCCACATAGTGTTGTCGCACCCCGAAAAGCCGCGCATGCGCGGCTTTCTGCATATTCAAAGCCGAATTTGTGCGCTTGACGCCGGTCAATGCACGGAAAGCCATTCTCGAGGTCGATTGTCCGATAAAACGGACACTGTGTTTTGTGCCGTTGGGTTTACCCCTAATGTTGCGTTGCGGTACAGTCGCGCCCACGATGTTTTACGTGTTGCGCTCCCCGGCCGAAAACCGCGCTTGCCATGAAGGCAAGTCCGTCGGGAAGTGCAAAAACTTCGTATTCCAACGCTACCCGGCCGCTGTACTGAGCCGGGACCGTTCGCGGTTTCGGCCAGGTGCCGCAGCGCCGGCAAGGTCCTACAGGGCCTGCAGCGCACGCAGTCAGTTGTCCTTCCGTGTTCATGGCGTTGCAAGGCCGCATGGTCCCTCGGCGATCGATCCGCCGCCCGACCGCAACGCCAGCTAAGGACACGTCCTTCCGGTTTTCCCTCAGCCCCACGCCTCTTGCGCGAGCATCAGGCGGTTTAGCCGCGCTTTTGCCCGAAGCGCGGTGTAACCAAACCAGTCGTGACATGAAGAAACCCATACTGCCGCGTTGGACGCGGTTCCTGCCTTGCCTTGGCCTGCTCCTGCTCGCCGGCTGCAACATGACGCTGCTCGACCCGAAAGGGCAGGTCGGCGTCGACATCAAGAACATCATCCTGATCGCTACGTGGCTCATGCTGCTGGTGGTGCTGCCGGTGATCGTGCTCACGCTGGTGTTCGCCTGGAAGTACCGCGCGTCCAATACCTCGGCGCGCTATGAGCCGGACTGGTCGCACTCCACCGCGATCGAAGTGGTGGTATGGCTGATCCCCTGCCTGATCATCATTGCGCTGGGCATCATCACCTGGAAGTCCTCGCACGATCTGGACCCGTACAAGCCGCTTGAATCCAGCAAGAAGCCGGTCACCGTCGAGGTGGTGGCGCTGAACTGGAAGTGGCTGTTCATCTATCCGGAACTGAAGATCGCCACGGTCAACCAGATCGCCTTCCCGGTCGACACCCCGGTGAACTTCAAGATCACCTCGGATTCGATCATGAATTCGTTCTTCATCCCGCAACTGGGCAGCCAGGTGTACGCCATGGCAGGGATGGAGACCAAGCTCCACCTGATCGCCAACGAAGCCGGTTCTTACGACGGCGTGTCCGCCAACTACAGCGGCGGTGGTTTTTCGGGCATGAAGTTCAAGGCGATGGCCATGTCGAACTACGAGTTCGACCAGTGGGTCGCCAAGGTTCGCGCCTCGTCCACCGAACTGGGCGTTGAAGGCTACAAGACGCTGGCACAACCCAGCGAGAAGGAGCCGGTCACGTACTACGGCAAGGTGGAAGACCAGCTCTTCCGCAACATCCTGCACAAGTACATGGACCACAGCGGCACGGCTGTCGCCGCCGACGGGTTCAAGGGCGGCCCGATCTGCACGTCGCGCAACACCCTCGGTGAAGAGCAGCTGTCGATGACCACGCCGGCCAAGCTGGCGCTGGGCGCGCAATCCTAGGAGCAATGATGTTTGGCAAGTTGAGTTTGTCGGCGATTCCGTTTCATGAGCCGATCATCATGGTCGTTCTGGCCGGCGTCGCCGTGGGCGGGGCCGCGCTGCTAGGCGCGATCACCTATTTCAAGAAGTGGGGCTACCTCTGGAACGAGTGGTTCACCTCGGTCGACCACAAGAAGATCGGCGTGATGTACTGCCTGGTCGCCCTGATCATGCTGCTGCGCGGCTTTTCCGACGCGATCATGATGCGCGCCCAGCTGGCGCTCGCCACCAATGGCGCGACCGGCGTGCTGCCGCCTGAGCACTACGACCAGATCTTCACCGCCCACGGCGTAATCATGATCTTCTTCGTGGCCATGCCGCTCATGACCGGCCTGATGAACCTGGTCGTGCCGCTGCAGATCGGCGCGCGCGACGTGGCCTTCCCGTTCCTGAACACGCTCTCGTTCTGGCTGTTCGTCGCGGGCGCCATGCTGGTCAATATCTCGCTGGGCGTCGGTGAATTCGCCAAGACCGGCTGGCTGGCCTACCCGCCGCTGTCGGGCCTGGACTTCAGCCCGGGCGTGGGCGTGGACTACTACCTGTGGAGCTTGCAGATCTCAGGCCTGGGCACGCTGCTGACCGGCGTGAACTTCCTGGTGACGATCCTGCGCATGCGCGCCCCGGGCATGACCCTGATGCGCATGCCGGTGTTCACCTGGACCGCGCTGTGCACCAACGTGCTGATCGTGGCCGCCTTCCCGGTGCTGACCGTGACCCTGGCGCTGCTGGGCCTGGACCGCTACCTCGGCATGCACTTCTTCACGAACGATGGTGGCGGCAATGCCATGATGTACGTGAACCTGATCTGGATCTGGGGCCACCCCGAGGTGTACATCCTGATCCTGCCGGCGTTCGGCATCTTCTCTGAAGTGATCGCCACGTTCTCGGGCAAGAAGCTGTTCGGCTACAAGGGCATGGTGTACGCGACCGCCGCCATCATGGTGCTGTCGTTCATCGTGTGGCTGCACCACTTCTTCACGATGGGTTCGGGCGCCAACGTCAACGCGTTCTTCGGCATCACCACCATGATCATCTCCATCCCGACCGGGGTGAAGATCTTCAACTGGCTGTTCACCATGTACCGCGGCCGGGTCCAGATGACCACGCCGGTGCTGTGGACGCTGGGCTTCATGATCACCTTCGTGATCGGCGGCATGACCGGCGTGCTGATGGCCGTGCCGGCTGCTGACTTCGTGCTGCACAACAGCCTGTTCCTGATCGCTCACTTCCACAACGTGATCATCGGCGGCGTGCTGTTCGGCTACCTGGCCGGCATCACCTACTGGTGGCCGAAGGCGTTCGGCTTCAAGCTGAACGAGCGCCTGGGCAAGTACGCCTTCTGGTGCTGGCTGGTGGGCTTCTACTTCGCCTTCATGCCGCTGTACGTGCTGGGCCTGATGGGCATGACCCGCCGCCTGAACCACACCGACAACCCGGCCTGGACGCCGTGGCTGTACCTGGCCGTGGTCGGCGTGGTGTTCGTGGCGCTGGGCATCTTCTTCCAGGTGCTGCAGATCGTGGTGTCGATCCGCGACCGCAAGAAGCTGGCCGACGTGACCGGCGACCCGTGGGGCGGCCGCACCCTGGAGTGGGCCACCTCGTCGCCGCCGCCGTTCTACAACTTCGCGCACACCCCTGTGGTGCGTGACCTGGACGCGTTCGCCGACATGAAGGCCCGCGGCGAGACCCTGCCGACCGAAGGCTACGAGAAGATCCACATGCCCAAGAACACGGGCGCGGGCTTCATCATCGGCGCCTTCAGCCTGGTGTTCGGCTTTGCCCTGACCTGGCATATCTGGTGGATGGCCGCGGTTGGCCTGGTGGGCATGATCTGGGCGTTCATCCACCGCAGCAACGACGACCACATCGACTACTACGTGCCGGCCACCGAGGTCGAGCAGATCGAAACGCGCCAACTGCAGCGCATTGCTTCGCAAGCCTGAGAACCATGTCGACTCAAGTCCTAGACCGCATCCCCGCGCAGGCAGGCGCCTCGGCTCACGCCGACGCGCACGGCCATGACCATGCGCACCACGATACCAGTGCCAATACGGTGTATGGCTTCTGGATCTACCTGATGAGCGACTGCATCATCTTCGCCGGACTGTTCGCGGCTTTCGCCGTGCTGCGCGGCGAGCTGGCAGGCGGCCCGTCGGCGAAGGAGCTGTTCGAGCTCAACTACGTGCTGGTGGAGACCTTCATCCTGCTGTTCTCCTCGATCACGTACGGCATGGCGATGATCTCGCTGCAGAACCGCAGCCTGAGCCGCGTGCAGGTGTGGCTCGGCGTCACGTTCCTGCTGGGCCTGGCCTTCATGGCGATGGAAATCAACGAGTTCCATCACCTGATCGCCGAAGGTGCCGGCCCGGGCCGCAGCGCGTTCCTGTCGTCATTCTTCACCCTGGTCGGCACCCACGGCCTGCACGTTGCCAGCGGCATGCTGTGGATGATCGTGCTGATGTGGCAACTGTCGAAGAAGGGCATCACCCCGACCCTGACCAAGCGCCTGACCTGCCTGTCGCTGTTCTGGCACTTCCTGGACGTGGTCTGGATCGGCGTGTTTACCGTGGTCTACCTGATGGGACATCTGTGATGGCACAACACAACGCACCGGCGGCGCACGGCGCCCACGACTCGCACGATTCGCACGCGGGCCACGACACCCACGCCAGCTTCAAGTCGTACGCGATCGGCTTCATCCTGGCCGTGATCCTGACCGTGATCCCGTTCAAGCTTGTGATGGACGGCAGCATGGACAAGGGCACCATCCTCTGGATCATCCTCGGCATGGCCGTGGTCCAGATGCTGGTCCACCTGAAGTACTTCCTGCACCTGGACACGTCGTCTGAGCAGCGCAGCAACGTGATCGCGCTGCTGTTCACCGCGCTGATCCTGGTGATCGTGGTGGCGGGTTCGCTGTGGATCATGCACAACCTGAACGCCAACATGATGGTGATGTAAGGACCCAGCGTCCTGGCATCGAAAGCGGGGCCCCGGAAGGGGCCCTTTTTTTTGCCCATGCCAGCCTTGGGGCATGGTGCCCGGCCCTGGTGCGGGGCGCGCAGCGCCTGGCGCCTTTCGCATGCCGCCCGCACGGAATTGCACCGATGCACGGGAGTGGTGCGCGCGCCGCCCGCACTGCCCTGGTGCGGATACGCGATCGCCGGCAGCGGTAGCGCCTGCGCGCCGCGCCAGCAGGCCGTCTGCCGCCGGCGCAGTGGGTATCAGGCCGTTTGCCTCCATGGCACGCTAGTTGCAGAAGCATCACCCGGGGAGCGTAGTCCCTGACCAACACCATAAACGGGAGCTGCAAAATGCAACGACGTGACATGCTGAAGCTGTCGGCGATAGCCGCCGCGGCGATGATCGGTACCAGCCCGCTGGCGCTGGCGCAGTCCAAGGAGCCGATCAAGGTCGGCATCCTGCATTCGCTGTCCGGCACCATGGCCATTTCGGAGACGTCGCTGAAGGACGTGGCCCTGATGACCATTGATGAGATCAACAAGAGCGGCGGCGTGCTGGGACGCAAGCTGGAGCCGGTGGTGGTGGACCCGGCCTCGAACTGGCCGCTGTTCGCGGAAAAGGCGCGCCAGCTGATCACCAAGGACAAGGTCGCAGTGACCTTCGGCTGCTGGACCTCGGTGTCGCGCAAGTCGGTGCTCCCGGTCTATGAGGAACTGAACTCGCTGCTGTTCTACCCGGTGCAGTATGAAGGCGAAGAGATGTCGAAGAACGTCTTCTACACCGGTGCAGCGCCCAACCAGCAGGCGATCCCGGCGGTGGAATACCTGATGAGTAAGGAAGGCGGCGGCGCCAAGCGCTTCTACCTGCTGGGCACGGACTACGTCTACCCGCGCACCACCAACAAGATCCTGCGCGCCTTCCTGAAGAGCAAGGGCGTGGCCGACAAGGACATCGAAGAGGTCTACACCCCGTTCGGCCACAGCGACTACCAGACCATCGTCGCCAATATCAAGAAGTTCTCGCAGGGCGGCAAGACCGCGGTGATCTCCACTATCAACGGCGACTCCAACGTGCCGTTCTACAAGGAGCTGGGCAACGCCGGGCTGAAGGCCAAGGACGTGCCGGTGGTGGCGTTCTCGGTGGGTGAAGAGGAACTGCGCGGCATCGATACCAAGCCGCTGGTGGGCCACCTGGCCGCATGGAACTACTTCATGTCGGTCAAGAACCCCGAGAACGATGCCTTCCGCAAGCAGTGGGCGGCATGGGTCAAGGCCAACAATCTGCCCGGCGGCGACAAACGCGTGACCAACGATCCGATGGAAGCCACCTACGTCGGCATTCACATGTGGGCGCAGGCCGTGAAGAAGGCCGGCACCACCGACACCGACAAGGTGCGCGCCGCCATGTACGGCCAGACCTTCAAGGCACCGGACGGCTTCACCCTGACCATGGGCGAGAACCACCACCTGTACAAGCCGGTGATGATCGGCGAAGTGAAGGGTGATGGCCAGTTCTCGGTGGTGTGGAAGACGCCGAAGGCGGTGCGTGCGCAGCCGTGGAGCCCGTTCATCGCGGGTAATGAAGGCAAGCCGGACAAGGTGATGTAAGCGGACGCCAGTCCGGCCCCTGACGATGGCTTCCTTCTCCCGCAAGGCGGGGGAGGGGAGCGCATCGCCCCCTTTCGCACACCCAGAACAACAAGGCGCTGAAGCGCCGCCACTGCGCCAGCCACTATGCCCAAACTACTTCCGACAATGGCCATGCCATGGCTGCGCGCCTTGCTGGCGGCGCTGCTGCTGGCGGCTGCGCCGTGGGCCGCGGCGCTGACGCAGGCCGACCTGAAGCCGCTGGCCGAAGACGATTTCGATGCCAAGACCGCCGCGCTGGCCGCACTAGCCAAGGCACCCCCGGCGGAAGCCGGCCCGATCCTGAAAGCCTTGCAGGACGACGCGCTGCAATATGCACCATCGGTCGGCATGGTGCGCCAGGACGGCGACAAGACCGTCGATGCCATTACCGGCAAGCCGGTCGCGGTGAAAGCCGACGAACTGGAGTCCCTGACCCTGAACAACAGCCTGCGTGCGCTGGTCGACAGCGCCGCCAGCAGCCTGCTGCTGCAGTCACCCGACATCGCGGTGCGTGCGCAGGCGGTCGCCACGCTGCGCGCCCAGCCGGAAAGCGCCTCGCGCGCCGCGGTCGAAGCCGCGCGCAAGAACGAGGCCGATGCCGGCCTGCGCACCAGCCTGGACGTGATCTGGGCCAACCTGGTGCTGGCCGAGCCGGCCGATCCGGCAGCGCATGACGCGCGGCTTGAAGCCATCCGCATCCTCGGCAGCGACAGCAACCCGCAGAGCCGCCAGAAGCTGGCGCCGCTGGTGGAGCGCGACAGTGCCGGCAACTACCGCGAGCCCGATGCCGACGTGCGCCTGGCCGCGCAGCAGGCGCTGGACACGCTGCGCAGCGACCAGCGCCGCGCCGAGCTGATCGGCAACCTGTTCGCCGGGCTGAGCCTGGGCAGTGTGCTGCTGCTGGCCGCGCTGGGGCTGGCCATTACCTATGGCCTGATCGGCGTCATCAACATGGCGCACGGTGAATTCCTGATGATCGGCGCCTATGCCACCTACGTGGTGCAGTCGCTGTTCCGCGCCTACGCGCCGGGTGCGTTCGACTGGTACCTGCCGGCGGCGCTGCCGGCCTCGTTCCTGGCGGCAGCCGTGGTGGGCTTCGTGCTGGAGCGGCTGGTGCTGCGCCACCTGTACGGCCGCCCGCTGGAAACGCTGCTGGCCACCTTCGGCGTGAGCCTGCTGCTGATGCAGGCAGTGCGCACGCTGTTCGGCGCGCAGAACGTGGAAGTGGCCAACCCGGCGTGGATGAGCGGCGGCATCGAGTGGATGCCGGGCCTGGTGATTCCCTACAACCGCATCGTCATCATCCTGTTCGCGCTGGCGGTGGTGGCGGTGGCGTGGGCGGTGCTGAACCGCACGCGGCTCGGGCTGTTCGTGCGCGCCACCACGCAGAACCGCACCATGGCGGCCTGCGTCGGCGTGCGCACCTGGAAGGTCGACAGCTACGCCTTTGCCTTTGGCGCCGGCATTGCCGGGCTGGGCGGCTGCGCGCTGTCGCAGATCGGCAATGTCGGTCCCGACCTGGGTCAGGCCTACATCATCGATTCCTTCATGGTGGTGGTGCTGGGCGGGGTGGGGCAGCTGGCGGGCACCATCGTCGGCGCTTTCGGGCTGGGCATCATCAACAAGTTCATCGAGCCCTTCTATGGCGCGGTGCTGGCCAAGATCTTTGTCCTGGTGCTGATCGTGCTGTTTATCCAGAAGCGGCCGCAGGGACTTTTCGCGCTCAAGGGGCGCAGCGCGGAGGCATGATGCAGCGATTCCAATCGAATTCTTCCGCTACCCCGTTCCGGCTTGCCGTGCCTGAGCGCCAGGCGCTGTTCTCGCGGCGCGGCTGGATGGCGCTGGCGGCGCTGGCGGTGATCGTCGGCATCGGCGTGCCGGTGTGCGCGCTGGTGTTGCCGGAGGGCCATCCGCTGCACCTGTCGGCCTATGCGCTGACGCTGGTCGGCAAGATCATGTGCTTTGCGCTGGCCGCGATCGCGCTGGACCTGGTGTGGGGCTACTGCGGCATCCTGAGCCTGGGCCACGGGCTGTTCTTCGCGCTGGGCGGCTACGCCATGGGCATGTACCTGATGCGGGCGATCGGGCGCGAGGGCGTGTACAAGAGCGAGCTGCCGGACTTCATGGTGTTTCTCGACTGGAAGGAGCTGCCCTGGTTCTGGCACGGCACTGAGCACCTGGGCTACGCGCTGCTGCTGGTGGTGCTGGTGCCGGGCGTGCTGGCGTGGCTGTTCGGCTTCTTTGCCTTCCGCTCGCGCATCAAGGGCGTGTACCTGTCGATCATCACGCAGGCGATGACGTATGCGGCGATGCTGCTGTTCTTCCGCAACGAGACCGGTTTCGGCGGCAACAACGGCTTCACGGACTTCAAGCGCATTGCCGGCTTTGCGATTGCGGCGCCGCAGACGCGCACGGCGCTGTTCGTGCTGACCTTCCTGGCGCTGCTGGCGGGCTTCATCGCCTGCCGCTACATCGTCACGTCCAAGCTCGGGCGCGTGGTCACCGCAGTGCGCGATGCCGAGATGCGGGTGATGTTCTCCGGCTACAACCCGCTGGGCTACAAGCTGTTCGTGTGGACTTTCTCGGCAGTGCTGTGCGGCATCGCGGGTGCGCTGTATGTGCCGCAGGTGGGCATCATCAACCCTGGCGAGATGTCGCCCGGCAACTCGATCGAGATGGCGGTGTGGGTTGCCGTGGGCGGGCGCGGCACGCTGATCGGGCCGGTGATCGGCGCATTCCTGGTCAATGGCGCCAAGACCCTGTTCACCGCCCACTTCGCCGAATACTGGCTGTTCCTGCTGGGTGCGATGTTCGTGCTGGTGACCTTGTACCTGCCCGATGGCGTGACCGGGCTGTGGAACCGGCTGCGCGAGCGGCGTGCGGCCGCACCGCCAGCCGCTGCAGACCCTGTTTCCGCGCCTGCCGTGGCAGGCCGCACCGGAGGTGAAGCATGAATGCCGCACTCCAGCACGGCCAGGCCGAAAGCGGCGATGCCACCGGCCTGGGCCGCATCGTCGAGCCTGGCACCATCGATGTCTCGCACGGGCCGATCCTGTACCTGGAAGACCTGACGGTGCAGTTCGACGGCTTCCGCGCGCTGAACAAGCTGACCTTGTCGATCGACCATGGCGAGCTGCGCTGCGTGATCGGCCCCAACGGTGCCGGCAAGACCACGATGATGGATGTCATCACCGGCAAGACCGGGCCGCGCAATGCCAATGTCAGCGGGCGCGTGTTCCTGGGCCAGACCATCGACCTGATGCGGATGACCGAGCCGCGCATCGCGCAGGTGGGCATCGGCCGCAAGTTCCAGAAGCCGACGGTATTCGAGCAGCACGCGGTGTGGGAGAACCTGGAACTGGCGATGAAGGCCGACAAGCGCTGGTGGTCGTCGCTGCGCGCGCGGCTGACGGCAGAGGGGCATCGCCGCATCGAGGAAACGCTGGCGCTGACCGGACTGGAGGCCGAGGCCTACCGGCCCGCCGGGCTGCTGTCGCACGGGCAGAAGCAGCGCCTGGAGATCGGCATGCTGCTGATGCAGCAGCCGCAGCTGCTGTTGCTGGACGAGCCGGTGGCCGGCATGACCGATGAAGAGACCATGCAGCTGGCGGCGCTGCTCAACGGCCTGCGCGGCAGCTGCTCGATGATGGTGGTCGAGCACGACATGGAGTTCGTCGCCGCGCTCGCAGGCGATGCCGGCCAGGTCACGGTGCTGGCCGAGGGCAGCGTGCTGGCCGAAGGCACGCTCGACAGCGTCAAGCGCGACGAGCGCGTGATCGAATCCTACCTGGGAAGATAAGCATGCTGCAGGTCAATGCACTGAACCAGTTCTACGGCGGCAGCCATATCCTGCGCAATGTCAGCTTCGACGTGCCCGCCGGCAAGCTGACCACGCTGCTGGGCCGCAATGGCGTGGGCAAGAGCACGCTGCTCAAGTGCCTGATGGGCGTGGTGCCCACGCGCAGCGGCAGCATCCAATGGGAAGGGCAGGCGCTGGAGAAGAAGGCGCCGTATGAACGCGTGTCTGCCGGGCTGGCCTATGTGCCGCAGGGCCGGGAGATCTTCCCGCGGCTGACGGTGGAAGAAAACCTGCTGATCGGCGCCGCCAGCCGGGCGCGGCCGTCCGGCGTGCCGGACCGGATCTACCAGTTGTTCCCGGTGCTGCGCACCATGCGGCTGCGCCGCGGCGGCGACCTGTCCGGCGGCCAGCAGCAGCAACTGGCGATCGGGCGCGCGCTGATGAGCGAGCCGGGCCTGCTGATCCTGGACGAGCCCACCGAGGGCATCCAGCCTTCCATCATCCAGGACATCGGCCGGGCGCTGCGCCTGCTGGTTGACGAGTTCGGCATGACAGTGCTGCTGGTCGAGCAGTACTACGAGTTCGCGCGGCATATTGCCGACCACTACGTGGTGATGAGCCGCGGCGAAGTGGTGGCGCGGGGTGCCGGCGCCAGCATGGAGCAGGACGGCGTGCGGGAGCTGATCGCCGTGTAGGGCGGCTGCGCGGCAGCGCCGGGATTTGTGGGCCATACGCTGCTTCCGCCAAGGCGGACAGCGCGCTATGATTGCTTGCAACTCCCGCCCTTGCGCGCGTCCCCACCGCCGGCTGTCCTTGCCATGCGCCATCCCGATTTTCCTTCCGCCCTCGCCGTGCCGGCCGCATGGCAGGCCACCCTGCGGCTGCGCTTTGCGCAGCGCGGCGAACGCACCGCGCTGACCGAGCGGCGCCACCAGGGGCCGCTGCTGGTGCAGAAGCCGCTGTACCCGGAAGGAGGCATCTGCCATGCGGTGATCCTGCATCCGCCAGCGGGCGTGGCAGGCGGCGACAGCCTGGATATCGACGTGACAGTGGAGGCTGGCGCGCACGCCGTGCTGGCCACGCCGGGCGCCACCAAGTGGTACAAGTCGCTTGGCCGCGAGGCGGCGCAGCATGTGCGCCTGTCGGTGGGCGCAGGCGCGCGGCTGGACTGGCTGCCGCAGGAGAACATCGTCTTCGACGACGCCCGTGCGCGGATTTCGACCGTGCTCGACGTCGCGCCCGGCGGCAGCGCGATCGGCTGGGATGCGGTGGTGCTGGGCCGGCAGGCATCTGGCGAGCAGTGGGCCAGCGGCGCGCTGTGGCTGGATACCCGCATCGGCGCCGGTGAACGCGCGCTGTGGATCGAACAATCGCATCTTGAGGCCGCGTCGCCACTGCGCACCGCGGTGGCCGGGCTCGACGGACTCAATGTGCTGGGCACGCTGTGGGCGGTAGGCGAGGGCGCGACGCAGGAACTGGCCGAAGCGCTGGCCGAACAGCTGCCCTATCGGCCGGAGCTGCGCGCCGGCGTGACCTGCCTGGCCGCCAACGGCCAGTCGATGCTGCTGCTGCGCGTGCTGGGCCGGCAGATGGAAGCCGTGCGCCACGTCATGGTCGACAGCTGGCAGGCGCTGCGCATGCCGATCCACGGTGTCGCGGCGCGGCCGCTGCGGCTGTGGGCCACGTAGGCGGCCAACAGAGACAACCGAACCCAAGAACCAGGAACAAGAGATGGAACTGACGCCGCGAGAGAAAGACAAGCTGCTGATCTTCACCGCCGCGCTGCTGGCCGAGCGGCGCAAGGCACGCGGGCTGAAGCTGAACTACCCGGAAGCGGTGGCGCTGATCACCGCCGCCATCATGGAAGGCGCGCGCGATGGCCGCACCGTGGCCGAGTTGATGCATGAGGGCACCACCGTGCTGAGCCGCGAGGACGTGATGGATGGCGTGGCCGAGATGATCCCCGAGATCCAGGTGGAGGCCACTTTTCCGGACGGCACCAAGCTGGTGACCGTCCACCATCCCATTGTCTGAACATGACCGTTCCCCGATTTTGACCACGATAACAAGACCAACCCGAGAGCCGACATGAACCGTACCGCCTGCCTGCGTCTTGCCCTGGGCACTTCCCTGACCGTTGCCGCCGGCGCCGCCCTGGCACATCCAGGCCACGATGCCGCCACCGTCAGTGCCAGCCTGTGGGCCGGCCTGGCGCACCCCTTCACCGGCGCCGACCATTTGCTGGCGATGGCGGCGGTGGGCGTGTGGAGCGCCTTGATTGCCCGCTCGGCTGCCGATACGCTGCGCCTGCCGCTGGCCTTCGTGGCGCTGATGCTGGTGGGGGCTGCAATCGGCCTGTCCGGTGTGGCGCTGCCCGCAGTCGAACCGATGATCGCGGCCTCATTGCTGGTGATCGGGTTGCTGCTGGCGCTGCGCGCGAAGTTGCCGGCGTGGGCCGGTACGCTGCTGGTCGGCGGCTTTGCCGTGTTCCACGGCTATGCCCACGGGGCCGAACTGCCCGCCACCGCTGGCGCGCTGCCTGCGGTACTCGCATACGTAGGCGGGTTTGCCGCCGCCACCATGGCGCTGCACCTGCTGGGCATCGGCGCCGGCACGCTGTTGCGCCGCCATGCCGGCTGGCTGGCCCGCGCGGCCGGTGCCGGCGTGGCGCTGTACGGCGCCAGCCTGCTGGTGGCCTGAGGAGAATGGTCATGATCCCCGGTGAACTGATGCCCGCCGACGGCGAGATCGAACTGAATGCCGGCCGCGCCACGGTCAGCGTGACGGTGGCCAATACCGGCGACCGGCCGATCCAGGTCGGCTCGCACTTCCATTTCTACGAGACCAACACCGCGCTCGCGTTCGACCGCGAAGCCGCACGCGGCTTCCGGCTGAATATCGCCGCCGGCACCGCGGTGCGCTTCGAGCCCGGCCAGACGCGCACGGTGGAACTGGTGGCACTGGACGGCGACCGCATCGTCTACGGCTTCAACGGCAAGATCATGGGAGCGCTGTGATGGCAAAGATCTCCAGGCAGGCCTATGCCGAGATGTTCGGCCCGACCACCGGCGACCGCCTGCGGCTGGCCGATACCGGGCTTATCATCGAGGTCGAGAAAGACTTCACCATCTATGGCGAGGAAGTGAAGTTCGGCGGCGGCAAGGTGATCCGCGACGGCATGGGGCAGAGCCAGCGCATGGCGAAGGACTGCGTCGACACCGTCATCACCAATGCGCTGATCGTTGACCACTGGGGTATTGTCAAGGCCGATATCGGCCTGAAGGGCGGGCGCATCGCGGCGATCGGCAAGGCCGGCAATCCGGATATCCAGCCGGGCGTGACCATCGTGGTCGGACCGGGCACCGAGGTGATCGCGGGCGAGGGCATGATCGTCACCGCCGGCGGCATCGACAGCCATATCCACTTTATCTGCCCGCAGCAGATCGAAGAGGCGCTGATGAGCGGCGTCACCACCATGATCGGCGGCGGCACCGGGCCGGCCACCGGCACCTTCGCCACCACCGTGACGCCGGGGCCGTGGTATATGGAGCGCATGCTGCAGGCGGCCGATGCCTATCCAATGAATATCGGCCTGCTGGGCAAGGGCAACGCCAGCCAGCAGGGGCCGCTCCTGGAGCAAGTGGAAGCCGGCGCCATCGGCCTGAAACTGCACGAGGACTGGGGCACCACGCCGGCGGCGATCGACACCTGCCTGTCGGTGGCGGACGCGACCGACACCCAGGTGGCGATCCATACCGACACGCTCAACGAAGCCGGCTTTGTCGAGGCCACCATCGCCGCGTTCAAGGGCCGCACCATCCATACGTACCACACCGAAGGCGCGGGCGGCGGCCATGCGCCCGACATCATCAAGGTGTGCGGCGAGGCCAACGTGCTGCCGTCGTCGACCAACCCGACGCGCCCGTACACGGTCAATACGCTGGACGAGCACCTCGACATGCTGATGGTGTGCCACCACCTGGACCCGTCGATTGCCGAGGACATTGCCTTTGCCGAAAGCCGCATCCGCCGCGAAACCATCGCCGCCGAAGACATCCTGCACGACCTGGGCGCGTTCTCGATGATCTCCAGCGACTCGCAGGCCATGGGGCGCGTCGGCGAGGTCATCATCCGCACGTGGCAGACCGCGCACAAGATGGCGCTGCAGCGCGGCAAGCTGCCGGGCGATCCCAACGATGCGCGCGGCGGGCACGACAATTTCCGCGTCAAGCGCTATGTCGCCAAGTACACCATCAACCCGGCGCTGACGCACGGCATCGCCCATGAAGTGGGCTCGGTTGAAGTCGGCAAGTGGGCCGACCTGGTGTTGTGGCGTCCGGCGTTCTTCGGCGTCAAGCCCAGCCTGATCCTGAAGGGCGGCATGATTGCCGCGGCCGCGATGGGCGATCCCAATGCGTCGATCCCGACACCGCAGCCGGTGCACTACCGGCCGATGTTTGCTTCGGCCGGCGGGGCGCTGCACCGTTCGTCGTTGACCTTTGTGTCGCAGGCGGCGCTGGCGGCCGGCATCGGCGAGCGCTACGGGCTGGCCAAGACGCTGTCGGCGGTGCGCGGCACGCGCACGGTAAGCAAGCGCGACATGGTGCACAATGACTGGCAGCCGCATGTCACGGTCGATCCGGAGACCTACCAGGTCGTTGCCGACGGCCAGTTGCTGACCTGCGAGCCCGCCACCGAGCTGCCCATGGCGCAACGCTATTTCCTGTTCTGACTGGCCGGCGCCCGCGCCCCGCATCGCCCATGCTGAAGATCGACAAACTCCTGAGCGCCCCGCACGGCATCGCGCCCGTGCTGGTGCGCCGCGCGCCCAAGCTGATCCTGCCCTTCGCCGAACGCAGCAAGAGCCGCCTGCGCGCGGTGCTCGACAACGGCGACGAAGCCGCGCTGTTCCTGCCGCGCGGCACCGTGCTGCGCGGCGGCGACCTGCTGGTGACTGAAGACGGCAGCTTCGTGGAAGTGCAGGCCGCTACCGAGGCAGTGCTGGAAGTGCGCGCGCAAGACCCGCATGCGCTGATGCGTGCGGCCTATCACCTCGGCAACCGCCATACGCCGGTGGAGATCGGGCGCGACTACCTGCGGCTGGAATACGACCCGGTGCTTGCCGACATGCTGCAGCGCCTGGGCGTGCGCGCCGAGCGTGCCGAGCTGCCGTTCGAGCCGGAGGCGGGGGCCTATGGCGGCGGGCACAAGCATGGGCACGATGCGACGTTTGCGGAGGACTATGCGGCGGCGCAGGCGGTGTTTCATGAGCATCATGGGCACGACCACGGGCATTCGCATGGACCTTCGCACGGACATGGTCATTCCCACGATCACGGTGATCCGCACCATGTCCACGATGAGCATTGCGGACACAAGCATTGATTGCGTGCCATGACCGGCCTGCCCCAACTGATCTCGCTGCTACATCTGGCATCGCCATCCCTGCCGATCGGCGGCTTCAGCTATTCACAAGGACTGGAAGCTGCGATCGATTGTGGCAGCGTGCACGATGCGCCGAGCGCCGAACGCTGGATTCGCGACAACCTGCTGCATGTGCAGGCGCAATGCGAAGCGCCACTGTGGCTGCTGCTGCATCGTCACTGGCTGGCCGGCGACGCTGGGCAAGTACGGACGTGGAACGACTGGTTCCGCGCCACGCGCGAGACTTCCGAGTTGCGGCTTGAGACCGAGCAGATGGGCTGGTCGCTGTCCAGGCTGATTGCGCAGATGGAGTGGGGCGCGCCGGTGCTACGCGAGACGCTGGCGGCGCTGTCACCGGTCTGCCTGCCGACGGCGTTCACTGCGGCATGCGTGGCGCTTCAGGTCGAGGCGCGCGATGGCCTCGCCGCCTACTGCTTTAACTGGGCCGAGAACCAGGTCGCCGCGGCGATCAAGGCGGTGCCGCTGGGCCAGGTGGCGGGGCAGCACATGCTGCGGCGCCTGCACGGCGCGGTGCTCGACACGGTCGATGAAGCCGCGCGCCGCGCCGAAGCCACGCCGCCGCAACTCTCCACCTTTTCCCCGATGCTGGGCCTGCTTTCCGCGCGCCACGAAACGCAGTACTCCCGGCTGTTCCGATCCTGAACTCATACCGCACCATGACCCAGGCCCGTACCAAGAAGAACCCTCCGCTGCGCGTCGGCGTCGGCGGCCCGGTTGGCTCCGGCAAGACCACGCTGCTGGAGATGCTGTGCAAGGCGATGCGCGACCGCTATGACCTGGTCGCCATCACCAACGACATCTACACCAAGGAAGACCAGCGCCTCCTGACGATCTCCGGCGCGCTGCCGGCGGAACGCATCATGGGCGTGGAAACGGGCGGCTGTCCGCACACCGCGATCCGCGAAGACGCCTCGATCAACCTGGAGGCGGTGGACCGCATGCTGGCGCGCTTCCCGGATGCTGACGTGGTCTTCATCGAGTCCGGCGGCGACAACCTCGCCGCCACCTTCAGTCCAGAACTTTCTGATTTGACGATCTACGTCATCGACGTAGCCGGCGGTGAGAAGATTCCGAGAAAGGGTGGGCCGGGCATCACCAAGTCCGACTTGCTGGTGATCAACAAGACGGACCTGGCGCCATACGTCGGGGCATCGCTGGAAGTGATGGAGAGCGATGCACGCAAGATGCGCGGCGCCCGGCCGTTCGTGATGGGCAGCGTCAAGTCCGGGCAGGGCCTGGACGAGGTGATCCGCTTTATCGAACGGCAGGGCATGCTGGGCGTCTAGTCTTTGTTGTCGCCCTTGGCATCGGATGCGGCGCTGGGGGTGTGAGTCAGCGACGGGCGGAAGCTGCCCTTGCCCGCCAGCGCCCGTGCCACCGCGGCCATCAGGTTCAGCTCGGGCTCGGTCAGCTCCGCCATATGGCGCACGGTGGCCTCGATCGCCGCGCGCTGGCGGTTGCCGAAGGGCGCGCGCGATTGTTCCACCTGCAGCTGGCTGGCGTCTTCTTTCTCTGCGCAGGCGAGACCCAGGCTGAATTTGCCGCGGACCGCCATGAATGGTGGGGCTGCCTGCGCGGGGGCCTGCGGCTGTGGTCGCCCGGGCGCGGCTGCCTGCTGCTGGGCGGCGGCGAGCTATTTTGCGCCGGCGCCAGGCGTGCCGATGCAGGTGCAGGCAATGGTCGACACCATCCTGGTGCGCACCGTGCCGCAAGGGCCTGCCGATGCCTCGCGGCCGGTGGCGCTGCCTGCGGGCGGATGGCACTGCGCGCTGGGCGGCATTGCCGCGGTCGAGGCCAATGGCGCAGAGGGGATGGCCGGCATGCACGTATTGCCAGCCGAGGTGGTGCGGGCACAGGACCCGCAGCCGGAGCAGGGCATGCGGCCGGAGTTCATCCGGCTCGACCAGTCAGGCGAAGACTGGGCGCAGCGGCTGCAGGCGCGCGGGCTGCGCTGGGCGCTGTGCTACCGCGGCGCCATCGGCCTGCACTGGCATGGCGCGCTGGTGCGGGCCGGCGGGGACATGGCCTTCCTGCAGCCCGGCACGCTCTACGCGCCGGACCCGCACGAGTCATGCCGGCTGTTGCCGGGCACCGGCCTGCTGTGCTGCTTCGGACCGGGCGATGACGCGGACCTTGGCGTTGCGGCCCGCGGCGGCCGGCGCGCGGACGGATATGCCGTTGCGTGCCACGCGCTGGCGCCGGCCTGATGCCAGGCGAGGCAGCCGGGGCCAGGGTCCCGGCTGCTGCAATACCAGGCTCAGTGCCGCTTGTATTGCGTGGCGCCGAACAGCACCTCGCGTGCCTTGTCGTCCTGCAGCGCCTTGCGCGCGCTGGCCAGCACCTCCACGCCGCGCTTGACCGCGGGGCGCTCTGCGATCTCGTTGAACCAGCGCTTCAGGTGCGGGTAGTCGTCCAGGTCCACGCCCTGGTTCTGCCAGCTGCGCAGCCACGGGAAGGTGGCGATGTCGGCGATGGTGTACTGCTCGCCGGCCAGGTAGGCGTGCTTTGACAACTGCGTGTCGATCACTCCGTACAGGCGCCTGGCCTCGTTGGTGTAGCGGTTGACCGCGTACTCGATCTTCTCGGGCGCGTACATGCGGAAGTGGTGCGCCTGGCCCAGCATCGGGCCCACGCCGCCCATCTGGAACATCAGCCACTGCAGCGCCTCGTACTTGCCGCGCACGTCCTCGGGCAGGAACTTGCCGGTCTTGCCGGCCAGGTAGAGCAGGATGGCGCCCGATTCGAACAGCGAGATCGGCTTGCCGTCCGGGCCGTCGGGGTCGACGATGGCGGGGATCTTGTTGTTGGGGCTGATCTTCAGGAAGTCCTCGCCGAACTGGTCGCCGGCGCCGATATTGATCGGATGGACCTTGTACTCCAGGCCGCATTCTTCCAGCATGATGTGGACTTTGTGGCCGTTGGGCGTGGCCCAGGTGTAGACGTCGATCATCGCAAAAGATCTCCTGGCTGCGATCGTTGGGGATGGCCACATCAACCACTGACGTGGCGAACCGGGCGATTTAAGCACAGAAGAAAAAAACGCGCAGACTGGCTGCGCGTTTTCCATACTGCCGGCAGGGCCGAAGCCCCGCGGCGTTGCCAGGCGGTCAGAACCCGCGTGCCACCGGCATCCTGATGTCGTCCGGGTTCAGATTCATGTGCTTGGCCAGCTCCAGCTTGGCGATGGCGTTGCGGTGCACCTCGTCCGGGCCGTCGGCCAGGCGCAGCGTGCGCTGGTGCGCCCACCAGTTGGCCAGCGGGAAGTCGCTGGAGACGCCGGCGGCGCCATGGACCTGGATGGCCCAGTCGATCACCTTCAGCGCCACGTTCGGGGCGATCACCTTGATCATGGCGATCTCGGCCTTGGCCACCTTGTTGCCCACGGTGTCCATCATGTACGCTGCCTTGAGCGTCAACAGGCGCGCCATCTCGATCTCGCAGCGGGCTTCGGCGATGCGTTCCTGCGTCACGCCCTGGCTGGACACCGGCTTGCCGAAGGCCACGCGCGACAGCGCGCGCTTGCACATCAGTTCCAGCGCGCGCTCGGCCACGCCGATGCTGCGCATGCAGTGGTGGATGCGGCCCGGGCCCAGGCGGCCCTGCGCGATCTCGAAGCCGCGGCCTTCGCCCAGCAGGATGTTCGAAGCCGGCACGCGCACGTTCTTCAGCTCGATCTCCATATGGCCGTGCGGCGCGTCGTCGTAGCCGAACACCGGCAGGAAGCGCTTGATGGTGATGCCCGCGGTATCGGCCGGCACCACGATCATCGACTGCTGCTCATGGCGGCCGGCGTCGGGATTGGTCTTGCCCATCACGATGTAGACCTTGCAGCGCGGGTCGCCTGCGCCCGACGACCACCACTTGGTGCCGTTGATCACGTAGTGGTCACCGTCGCGCTCGATGCGGCATTCGATATTGGTCGCGTCCGACGAGGCCACGGCCGGCTCGGTCATCAGGAAGGCCGAGCGGATCTCGCCGGCCAGCAGCGGCTCGAGCCACTTGTCCTTCAGTTCCTCGGAGGCATAGCGCTCCAGCGTCTCCATGTTGCCGGTGTCGGGGGCCGCGCAGTTGAAGACCTCGGCCGACCAGGGCACCCGGCCCATGATTTCGCACAGCGTGGCGTACTCCAGGTTCGACAGGCCTTGCGGCGCACGCGGCGAGCGCGGCAGGAACAGGTTCCACAGCCCGGCTGCACGCGCCAGCGGCTTCAGTTCCTCGATCACCTTGGTCGGTACCCAGGCGTTGCCCGCGCGGCGATTGGCGTCGATTTCCTCCGCGAAACGCTTTTCGTTCGGGTAGATGTGCTGGTCGAAGAAGGCCAGCAGCTTGGCCTGCATTTCCTTGACCTTCGGGCTGTATTCGAAATCCATGTGGTCTCCTCGCTACGGAATCAGTGGACGCCGGGGTGGGTGGCGGCGCCTCGTTGGCCTCGGCAGGCCCCGGCATCAGTGCGGCATGGGCCGATGGAATGCACTCTATCTGAAAGCCGGTAATAAGAAAAATGAATTTTCTGGATTTGCCAGTATCAATTCCCTGCATTCCGTGCCAGAATCTTCGGCATGCAGCTCTCCCGCATCGACCTGAATCTCTTCGTGGTGTTCGACGCCATCTACAGCGAAGGCAGCATCACCGCGGCCGCGCGCCAGCTCAACCTGACGCAGCCCGCGGTCAGCCATGCGCTGGGCCGGATGCGCACGCTGTTCGACGACCCGCTGTTCGAGCGGCGCGGGCAGGGCATGGCGCCCACGCCGCTGGCGCGCTCGCTCGCCGCCGAGGTGCGCAGCGCGCTGCAATCGTTCGCGCGCACGCTGCAGGATACGCCGCACTTCGATCCCACCAATACCGTGCGGCGTTTCACCATCGGCATGCGCGACGCGCTGGAATCCACGCTGCTGCCGCCGCTGATGGCGCGTGTCACGGCAATGGCGCCGCAGGTGGAGATCGCCGCGATCCGCTTCGACCGCCGCGAGATGGAGTCCGAGTTGCTGGCCGGCACGCTGGACGCCGCGCTGGACATCTTGCTGCCGGTCTCGCCCGCCATCCACCACGCGCCGTTCATGGCCGATCCGATGGTGGTGCTGGCGCGGCGCGACCATCCGCTGGTGAAGAAGGAACTGACGCTTGAGCGCTACCTGGCGGCCGAGCATGTGCACGTGTCGTCGCGCCGCCGCGGCGCCGGGCTGGAAGACCAGGCCCTGCACCGCATGGGCCTGACGCGGCGCGTGCGCCTGCGTTGCCAGCACTATGCGGCCGCGTGCCGCGTGGTCAGCTGCACCGACCTGCTGGCCACGCTGCCGCTGCGCTATGCGCGCATCGCCAATGAGCCCTATGCCAACCGCCTGCTGTCGCTGCCGTTCAAGGTGCCGTCGCTGGAACTGCACCTGTACTGGCATGCGGGCGGCGAAAACGACGGTGCCAACCGCTGGCTGCGCGAGCAGCTGATGGCCGTGATGGCCGCGCTCGGCACCGGCATGGCCGACGTGGCTGCCGCCAGCTAAGTGCGCCCGCGCCCGCATGGCTGGCACCGCAAGCACCCCGCGCGGCGCCCCGGTGCGGCGCGCGCGGGTCACACGTAAGGAATTGTTCATGGGCTAGACCCTCCCGGTCCGCGCCCATACCATCGTCCGGTCTTTCTGCCCCCGGCGCCGCCGCCGCGAGCCCGTGTCCACACGGTGCTGGCGATGGTTGCCGCGCCGGCTGTCCGCGCCTGCGGATCCCCCGGGGCAGGTTCCTTCCTCCGATGACCACGACGATTCAGAACGATGACCGGGAAACGCTTGCTTGCTGATCACCAACCCATGCCTCCGCGACGCGCGCGGCGCACCACGCTCGCCCTGACCACCTTTTGCGCCGCTGCGGCGCTGGCACTGTCCGCATGTGGCGGCGGTGGTGGCGATGGGGGCGATGGGGGCGGCGGCGGTACTTCGTCGAACGCATCGCAAGCGAACGGGCAGGCCAGCGCGCCGTCCGGCTCGGGCTCGACCACGCCATCCACCGCAGGTGCCTGCTATACCGTCAGCGGCACGGCGCCGGCACCCGCGGCGGGCGGCGGCGTCTCGCTGCTGCCGGCGCGCGGCAGTGCGGTCAGCAATTACCGCGTGCTGGAAGAGCCGCGCACCGCCGGCCTGTGCTACGCCAACTATCGGCGCGAGCAGGTGGGCCTGCCGCCGCTGGCGGCACGCGATCCGCTCAATACCGTGGCGCAGAACCACACTGCCTACATGCTGGCCAACGCCACGCTGACGCACGACGAGACCAGCGGCAAGCCGGGCTATACCGGCGCCACGCCCAACGAGCGCATCCAGGCCGCCTATCCGACCAATGCCACCGCGGAAGTCGTGGCCGGTGCCAACCGCTGGACTTCGGTTGCCAATGCGCAGCTGTCGATGTCGCCCAAGGACGCGCTGGTGTCGGACCTGGTCAACGCGCCGTTCCACCGCGCCGCGCTGCTGGGCAGCTACGGCTCGGCCGGCAGCGGCTTTGCCGAGCGCGTGGGCCCGGACGGCAGCGGCACCTCGGCCAGCTACTACCAGACCATCGACCTGGCCGATGCATCGAAGGGCGGCAGCGACAACCAGATGGTGGCCTACCCGTACAACGGTCAGGCCGACGTGCCGGCCAGCTGGGTCAACTCGGAAAGCCCCAATCCCGCGCCGGGCTACGAGGGCAAGACCGTGGGCTATCCGGTATCGCTGCAGGCCATCAACACCTCGCTGCAGTTCGATGCCGACAACTTCGTCATCACCGACGCGCAAGGCAACAATGTCAGCTGCCTCAAGGTTGACAGCCGTTCGTCGGGCCTCTCCAGCGCGGCACGCGGCCTGGCGATCTGCACGCCGGTGGCGCCGCTGGCCAGCCAGCAGCGCTACAGCGTGCGGGTCACCGGCCGGCTGGGTTCGCAGCCCGTGGACCTGAGCTGGTCGTTCACCACGCGCTGACCAGCACTCGCCAACGCACCGGCGCGCTCATTGCGGCGCGCCGTGGCGCAGTTCGATGCGCACCTGGCCCGGGGCCAGCGTGCGGTCGGCCTGCACGGCAAATGGCACCGGCGGGCGTTGTGCCGCCGGCATCGACTGCCAGAGCCGTCCTGCCCATTCCCTGATTGCCTCACTGTCCGGTTCGGCCGCCAGCAGCGTGACCGATGCCGCCGCCGGCATGCGCGCAGCCGTGGCGGCGGGGTCGTCCTGGATGGACACGACCATGCTGGATGCGGTGTGCGCGGCGGGGGCGCGTGCGGCCGCCATCGGCGGCGCCGCCTTGCGGGCGAAGTCTGCCTGCGGCGCGGCCGCCGGCGGTGCCGCGGGTGCCGGCATTGCCGGCTGCGGGACTGCCTCTGCCATGGCCGGATACGCGGGAGCGGCCGGTGCGGCGGCCACAGCCGGCGCCTGGGCGGATAAGCTTTCGGTCGCCTGCGGCGGTGCTTGCGTGGCGGCCTCGCGTGGCGCCGTGCCCCGGGCCGTTGCCGGCGCGCGGCTGAGCTGCCCGGCGTGCGCCGGGGCAGGCCGCTCTTCCCGCCGCGCGGCCGGGGCAGCTTTCGGGGCTGGCGGCGGGTTTGCCGGCGCGGCGGTCCCAGACTCCGCCGCAGCTTGTGGTGCGGGCGCTGCTGCCATCTCTGCGGCGGGTGCCGCGGCCGGGGCGGACACCTGTTCAGGCGCCGATGCCGGCAGCAGTGCGCCGTCATCGATCTGCCGCAGTACGATGCTGGTGGTCAGCCCGGCCACCGCCGCGACGCTGGCCACGAGCCCCAGCGAGCGCCACCAGCGCCGCGCGCGCGCGGCGCGCGCTGCCATGGACTGCGCTGTGGTCCGTGTTGCCCGTGCTGGTGTTGCCGCCTCCGCCGCCTGTGCCTGCAGCCATGCGCTGGCAGCGGCACCGACCGGGGCACCCAGAATCTCCGCTGCGGGCTCGCCTGACGCCACGCGCGCAAGCAGCGCATCGCGTCGCGCAGCCTGCGCCGCCTGCAGGCGCGCGGCTTCTTCCAACACCGCCGTGGCAAGCGTTGGCGGCGCGGCGAAGGGCAAGGCCGCCGCGCCGGCCCGCAGGCGATCCGCTTCCTGTTGTGCCGCACGTGCGGCCGCGTGCACCGACTCCGCCAGCGCAGCGGACGACGCGTAAGCGGGCAGCTCCCGCAGCAGTGCCGAAAGCCGGTCCTTGCCGTCGATAAATCGGTCGGCCGCGTTCACGACGGCGTCTCCTGCGAGCCCGGCACGCTGCCGGCCAGGTCTGCGCGCAGGCGCGCAAACGCATAGCGCAGCCGGCTCTTCACCGTCTCGAACTTCTCGCCGAGCATCTGCGCAATCTCTTCGACGCTCATGTCGCTGAAGAAGCGCAGCACCACCACCTCGCGCTGGGCGACGGGCAACTGCAGCAGCGCGCGATGCACGTGGTGCGCGTGCTGGCGCAACTGCAGCTCCGCTTCCGGCGACAGGTCGTCGGCCGGCATCTCCGCTGGCTGGTCGTCCAGGGCTTCGCGCTGGCGCGCATCGGCGCTGCGCACCTGGTCGAGCCAGGTATTGCGCGCGATCTGGAACAGGAAGGTGCGGAACGCCGCGTCCGGCTGGTAGTCGCCGCAGCGGGTCATCAGCTTGACCCAGGTCTTCTGCGCGATGTCTTCCGCTTCGCCGCGGTTGCCCTGGCACAGCCAGGCCACGTAGTTGTAGAGGCCGGCGTTATGGCGGCGGAACAGCTCGGTGACGGGCTGCTCGATGATGCCGCCCGCCACCAGCAGCATCAGGTCATGGTCGGGCAGCGCCGACAGCGCTGCGCCGGGCGTGGCGGCTGTGGGCGCGGCGGAAGGGACGGGGTCGGGTGCCTGCATGCGCCCGAGTATAGGAGAGCGCAAGGCGGCGCGACAGTCTGCCGCGCCGCCTTGCGCCGGCTCGCGGCCCGGGCTGGTGTCAGCGTGCCGCATGCTCGGCCGGCCCGCCGCTGCTGGCGCCGGTCGGACTGGCCGTGCCCAGGCTCTGTGCCAGGTCCACCAGCTTGAGGAACTCGCCCCGATAGCCAAAGCGGTCGGTGCCGCGGGCGCCCTGGGCCAGCGCGCGGGCATCTGCGTAGCGCCAGTCGCCGGTGAACTTGCCGCCGCGCAGCACCTGGCCGAAACCGGCCACCGCCGCGGCAAAGCGGAAGTCGTCATCGCCTTGCGCCAGCGGGCGGATGGCCTGCCGCGCGACGGTGATGTCCATCAACTGGCTGGTGCTGGCGGCGGGCAGCTTGTAGCGCAGCTTGATGTGCGCCAGTTCGCCGTCGCGCCCCGGCACGGGTGCGGCCAGCTGGTAGCGCAGCGGATCGACCAGCCCGGGCTGGCCGGCCAGCGTCAGCTCATACAGCGCCGTCACGGTGTGGCCCGCGCCGATATCGCCGGCATCGACCTTGTCGTTGTTGAAGTCCTCGCGCGCCAGCATGCGGTTCTCGTAGCCGATCAGGCGATACTCCTTCACCGTTGCCGGATTGAATTCCACCTGGATCTTCACGTCGCGCGCGATGGTGGCCAGCGTCGAGCTGATCTCGCTGACCAGCACCTTGTTGCCTTCCATCAGGTTGTCGATATACGAATAGGCGCCGTCGCCGGCATCGGCCAGCTGCTCCATCAGCTGCTCGTTGTAGTTGCCGGTGCCGAAGCCGAGCGTGGACAGCGACACGCCGGACTTGCGCTTCTCTTCCACCATGCTCTTGAGCTGCCGGAAGTCGGTCACGCCCACGTTGAAGTCGCCGTCGGTGGCCAGCAGCACGCGGTTGATGCCGCCGGCGATAAAGCTCTGTTGCGCGGCCTGGTAGGCCAGCGCGATGCCACTGGCGCCGGCGGTGCTGCCCCCGGCCACGAGCTGGTCGACGGCGGCGCTGATGGCGGTCTTGTCGCTGCCCGGCGTGGGCGGCAGCGCCACGCGCGTGCCGCTGGCATAGGTGACCAGCGTGATGCGGTCCTGCGGGCGCAGCTTGTTCACCAGCAGCTTCAGCGAAGACTTCAGCAGCGGCAGCTTGTCCGGCGAGTTCATCGAACCCGATACATCCACCAGGAATACCAGGTTGGCAGGCGGCAGCGCGCCGCTGGCCATGTCCTTGCCCTTGATGCCGATGCGCAGCAGCACATTGGCCGGGTGCCAGGGCGCGGGCGCCAGCGCGGCATGCACGGCGAACGGGCGACCGTCGGCGGGCTGGGCATAGTCATAGGGGAAGTAGTTCAGCAGCTCTTCCACGCGCACCGCATCGGCCGGCGGCACGCGCCCGGCATTGAGCATGCGGCGCATATTGCTGTAGCTACCGGTATCGACATCGATGCTGAAGGTGGATACCGGCGCCTGCGCCACCAGCCTGACGCCGTTTTCCTCGATGACGCCGTAGCGTTCGCGCTCGGCCGGCGCAGGCGGCGGCAGGTGGTAGGGCATGGCCAGCGCGGCGCGCGGGGCGACGGCATGCAATTCCATGGCGGGCGTTGCCTGGCCAGCCTTGGCGGCCTGGTCGTGCGTGGGCGCCGGCGCTGCGGGTGGCGGCACAGGCTGTGCCACTTCCTGGGGAAGCGACGGCGAATGCCCGCCGCAGGCCGACAGCGCCAGTGCGGCAGCAAGACTGGAAATGACGGCCGGTGCGCGAAGTTGCATGTTTTTCTCCTGAGCGGCCGCGGGGCGGGTTCCCGGTCATGACGGCCTGTCGATGAAACGGCGCAGATTAGCGATCGGGGTTAAACCGGGAGAATTTTTTGCTGCGCCTTCATGTGGCCCCCGCATGTGGCGGCAGTCAGACTTTCTTGCCCCAGAATGCGCCGATCGCCACTACAATCGTTTGATCCTTCCCCCAGGAGATATCGCATGGCTCACCCTGACCTCTCTTCGATGGCGTGGCGCGGCGCGCTGGCCCTTGCCCTGACGGCGCTGCTCGGTGCTTGTGGTACCCAGGGCGGAGGGACCGCCACGCCGGCCGCGCCTGCCGCCCCGACCGCGACCACGCCACCGGCCGCCATGCCGCCGGCACCGGAAGTGTCGTCCGGCTATCGCCCCGGCATGTCCACGGCCTACGCGCAGCGCCATATGGCGGCCGCGGCCAACCCGCTCGCGAGCGAGGCCGGGCGCGCCATCCTGCGCCAGGGCGGCTCGGCCATCGATGCCGCCATCGCGATGCAGGCCGTGCTGACGCTGGTCGAGCCGCAGGCCACCGGCATCGGCGGCGGCGCCTTCATCATGTACTGGGATGGCAAGAACGTTCAGGCCTTCGACGGCCGCGAGACCGCCCCTGCCGGCGCCACCGAAAACCTGTTCCTGCGTTCCGACGGCAAGCCCATGGAGTTCAGCGAGGCCCAGATTGGCGGACGCTCCGTCGGCACGCCCGGCGTGATGCGCGCGCTGGAAATGGCGCACCGGAAGCACGGCCGCCTGCCCTGGGCCAAGCTGTTCCAGCCCGCCATCGACCTGGCGGAGAAGGGCTTCCCGATCTCGGAGCGGCTGTACACGCAAGTGGCGGCCGACAAGTTCCTGGCCAATTCGCCGGAGATGGCCGCGTACTTCCTGGATGCACAGGGCAAGCCCAAGCCGGCCGGCACGGTGCTGAAGAACCCGAAGCTGGCGCAGACCCTGCGCGATGTCGCCCGGCGCGGTGCCGGCGTGCTCTACAGCGGACCGATCGCGCGCGATATCGTCGCCAAGGTGAACGATGGCAGCAATGCCGGCTCGCTGTCGCTGGCTGACCTGGGCAGCTACCGGGCCAAGCAGCGCGTGCCGGTCTGCACCGACTACAAGCGCTGGAAGATCTGCGGCATGCCGCCGCCGTCGTCGGGCGGCATCGCCATCGCGCAGATCCTGGGCACGCTGCAGGCGCTCGAAACCAAGAATCCCAAGTACGCGCTGGCCGCGCTCAAGCCACAGGGCGTGAACACGCCGGCGGTGATGGAGGCCAATCCCGACGCGGTCCACGCGATCTCCGAAGCTGACCGCCTGGCCTATGCCGACCGTGGCCTGTACGTGGCCGATACCGACTTCGTGCCGGTCAACGTGACCGGCCTGGTCAGCCCGTCCTACCTTGCCACGCGCGCGGAGCTGATCGGCGACAAGAGCATGGGCAAGGCCCAGCCAGGGGTGCCGCCGGGCACGGCGATGGCTTACGCGCCCGACCGTTCGCCGCCGCGCGTTTCCACCTCGCAGATCGTTGCGGTCGATGACCGCGGCGGGGCGATTTCGATGACCACCACGATCGAGTCGTACTTCGGCTCGCATCTGATGGTGCGCGGTTTCATGCTGAACAACCAGCTGACCGACTTCTCCTTCGTGCCGAGCGAGAACGGCAAGCCGGTGGCCAACCGCGTGGAGCCGGGCAAGCGCCCGCGCTCGTCGATGGCGCCGACGCTGGTGTTCGACCGCGAGAGCGGCCAGCTGGTCGCCACGGTCGGTTCGCCGGGCGGCTCGCAGATCATCGAGTACGTGTCCAAGACCCTGGTCGGCATGCTGGACTGGAACATGGACGTGCAGGCCGCCATCGGCATGGGCAACTTCGGCAGCCGCAACGGCCCGACCGAGGTGGAGAAGGGGCTGGTGTCGCCGGGCCTGGTGCAGGCACTGCAGCAGCGCGGCCACCAGGTGGCCGAGATCGAGATGACCAGCGGCACGCAGGCCATCATGCGCAAGCAGGGGCCTGACGGCAAGGCGGTGTGGGCGGGTGGTGCGGACCCGCGGCGGGAAGGGGTGGCGCTGGGGGATTGAGCGCCGCGCGACGCGGATGAAAAACGGGCGCCTCGGCGCCCGTTTTCTTGCCGCAGCCGTTGCTGCGTCAGCCCTTCGCCTTCTGCGCGTACTGCCACCCCATCTCCGCCATCGGCCGCGCGCGCTTGCCCGCGTCCAGCGCCTGCGCCGACGACGCGGTACCGTCCACCACGCGCTTCATGATCCCCTGCAGGATGCCGGCGATGCGGAACATGCTGAAGGCCAGGTAGAAGTTCCAGTCGCCGGTGATCGGGCGGCCGGTGCGCTGCTCGTACAGGCGGCGGTAGCTGGCTTCGTCGGGGATGCCCAGTGCGGCGAAGTCCACGCCTGCAATGCCGCGGAACTGGCCCGGGGCGATATGCCAGCTCATGCAGTGATAGCTGAAGTCCGCCATCGGGTGGCCCAGCGTGGACAGTTCCCAGTCCAGCACCGCCAGCACGCGCGGCTCGGTCGGGTGGAACATCAGGTTGTCCAGCCGGTAGTCGCCATGCACGATCGAGGTCAGGTCGGCGTCTTCCTGCGGGATATGCTGCGGCAGCCAGTCCATCAGCGCGTCCATTGACGGGATCGATTCGGTCTCGGACAGCTTGTACTGCTTGGTCCAGCGCTCGATCTGGCGCTGGAAGTAGTTGCCGGGCTTGCCGTAGTCGCCCAGGCCGATGGCGTTGTAGTCGACCGTGTGCAGCGCGGCGATGACGCGGTTCATCTCGTCGTAGATGGCGCTGCGTTCGGCGGTGCTCATGCCCGGCAGCGACTGGTCCCACAGCACGCGGCCGGCGACGAACTCCATGATGTAGAAGGCGCGGCCGATCACGGACTCGTCCTCGCACAGCGCGTACATGCGCGCCACCGGCACGTCGCTGCCGGCCAGCGCGGCCATCACGCGGTACTCGCGCTCGATCGCGTGCGCCGAAGGCAGCAGCTTGCTCTTGGGGCCGGGCTTGGCGCGCATCACGTAGGTCTGGCCCGGCGTGACCAGCTTGAAGGTCGGGTTGGACTGGCCGCCCTTGAACTGCTCCACGGTCAGCGGGCCGGCAAAGCCCTCCACGTGCTGGCGCATCCAGGCTTCCAGCGCGTCGGTGTCGAAGCGCTGCTGGTCCGCCACCGGGCGCGTGCCCTCGAAGTGCGATACGTTGCTCGTCATGCTGTCTCCGTTGGTTTTCTGTTCGGTATCGGTTGGGATTCGATCAAGTCCGCGGCGCACTCAGCCCTGCGGCTGGCGTCCGCGCAAATACTGGTGCAGCAGCACTTCCATGGTGGTGTGGCGCGTGCCGCTGTGAACGGGCGTGGGCGGCGAGTAGTTGGTCATGCGCACCACCCAGTCGAGCGGATCGTCGCCCATGTCGAGCACATTGATGCAGCCCGCGGTCTGCAGCAGCGAGCCGAAGAACACGCGCCGTCCGCAGGTGATGGCCTGCGACAGGATGGCGCGGTTGGTGCCGCCATGCAGCACCATCAGCGCGGTGTCCCAGTCGGGATCGGCGCGCAGGCGCTCCAGCGCGGGCAGCACGCGGTCGAGGAACTGGCCGATGGTCTCGCCGTTGAGGAAGCGCTTGTCTTCGGGGACTTCGCCCTCGAAGGCGCCGACGAAGGCGTCGCGCAGGTCGTGGTCGGCGATGGTGGACAGGTCGCCGCCACGGATTTCCTGCAGCGCGGGCCAGACTTCCGGCACCACGTCGTCCATCCCGGGCAGTTCGGCCAGCACGCGCTCAGCCGTCTCGACGGTGCGCGGCAGGCCGCTGACGATGACGCGGTCGAAGCGAATCTGTTCGGCGGCAAAGGCGCGCCCGGCGGCGGTGGCCTGCATGCGGCCGGTCTCGTTCAGGGGCACCATCTCGGGCAGGGCAGGGCGCCCGGCCTCGTCAAAATATGAAACGGCACCATGCCGCATCAGGTAGATGCGGCGACGCGAGGACGGCGGCAATTCCATGCGTTGTCTCCTTGCATTGTGCCGGCATGCCCGTCTGCCGCGGGCTGGCCGTTCGGGTAAAGCCAGGCGTCCGGCGCCCGGCTTCAGCGGTACTGCGGCTTGCGCTTTTCCAGGAAGGCGCTGATGCCTTCGCCGCCGTCGGGGTGATGCAGCGCGGCGACGAAGCTGTCGCGCTCGGCCAGCAGGTGTTCGGCGCGCGATGCGGTGGCCGCGTGGTTGATCAGATCCTTGATGCGGCCCACGGCGTGCGGCGACTGGCGGGCAAGGCCGGCGGCCAGGCGCAGGGCCTCGTCCAGGGCCTGGCCCGGCTCGGTGACGCGGTTGACCAGCCCGAACTGCGCCAGCCGCGCCGCGTCCACCGGCTTGCCTTCCATCATCAGTTCGCTGGCCAGCGGGCGCGGCAGCGCGCGTGCGATCTCGTACGAACCGCCGCCGTCGGGCGTGAGCCCCACGGAAACATAGGCCATCACGAACTTGGCATTGCTGGCCGCCACTACAAAGTCGCACGCCAGCACCACCGAGAAGCCCGCGCCCGCGGCCGCGCCTTCCACCGCCGCGATGATCGGCTTGGGAAAGGCGTGCAGCGACTCGACCCAGCCGTTCAGCAGGGCGATGCTGGCGGCCTGCACCTCCTGCGGCTGGCTGCGGTTGCCGAGCAGCCGGTTCAGGTTGCCGCCGGCGCAGAAAATGCCGTCGGCGCCGGTGATGATGACTGCGCGCACCGAGTCATCGGCCGCAGCCTGATCCAGCGCCTGCTGCGAGGCCGCGTAGATGTCCGGGTGCAGCGCATTGCGTGCCTCGGGGTTCGAGATGGTCAGCACCAGCGTCGAATCGACGCGGTGGGAAAGCAACTGTGCGGGCATGGGCGTGGCTCGGTCGGTGGGGCGGTGGCGGGCTTACTGCTCTTCGGCCAGCAGCGACAGGCCCAGGCCGGCACGGCGCCACAGCCACGGGCTCGGGCGGTAGCGCATGTCGCCGGTGAGCGCTTCCATGTTGCGCAGCGTCTCCAGCACCAGTTGCGGGCCGACCGCATCGCCCAGCGCCAGCGGGCCCTTGGGATAGCCCAGGCCCAGGTTGACGGCGAGGTCGATGTCCGACGGCGTGGCGATGCGTTGCTGCGCGATATCGCTGGCGATATTGATGATGCAGCAGAGCACGCGCTGCGCGACGAAGCCGGCCGAGTCGCGGATCACCGTGACCGGCACGCCGTCGCTGCCAAACAGGCCGTGCGCGGCATCACGGGCGGCGGCGCTGGTGGCCGGCGTGGTCATCAGCGTGCGGCGCTTGGTGGCCTCGAACGGCAGCAGCGTGTCGATGGCGACGGTGCGGGCCGGGTCCAGGCCCTGTTGCAGCGCGCTGGTGGTGGCGTCCAGGCCGAGCGGGGTGACGATGATCAGCGCATCGGCCGACGGCTTGTTGCCGCCTTCCGGGGTCACGCCCAGCGCGCCCAGCAGCTTGCTCACCATGGCGTGGCCGCGCTCGCTGGCGTGGCTGACCCACACGCTCGACGGGCGCGCGCCCGGCACCGCGGCAGCGGCCGGCACTTTCTTCTGGCCATCGGCGTACGAATAGAAACCAGCACCCGCCTTGCGGCCGATCAGCCCGCCGACCGCGCGGATCGCGGTGATCGGCGAGGGGCGGTAGCGCGGTTCCTGGTAGAACTGGTTGTAGATCGATTCCATCACCGGGTGCGACACGTCCAGCCCGGTCAGGTCCATCAGCTCAAACGGCCCCATGCGGAAGCCGGCCTGCTCGCGCATGATGTTGTCGATGTCGGAAAACCCGGCCACGCCTTCCTGCGCGACCTTCAGGCCTTCGATATTCATGCCGCGGCCGGCATGGTTGACGATAAAGCCCGGCATGTCCTTGCAGCGCACCGGCGTATGGCCCATGCGGCGCGACAATGCCATCAGCGCGTCGCCCACCGCGGGGTTGCCCGACAGGCCGTCGATGACCTCGACCACCTTCATCAGCGGCACCGGGTTGAAGAAGTGGTAGCCGGCGATACGGCCCGGGTGCCTGGCGCCGACTGCGATGGCAGTGATCGACAGCGACGACGTGTTGGAGGCAATGACGGCGTCTTCACGCAGGACCGCTTCGAGCTTGGCGATCAGGTCGCGCTTGACTTCCAGTTTCTCGACGATGGCTTCCAGCACCATGTCGCAGCCGGCCAGGTCTTCCAGCGTGCCGCAGGGCTTGACGCGGGCCAGCGTGGCCTCGGCGTCGGCAGCGCTGATCTTGCCCTTGTCGGCGAGCTTCGCCAGCGTGTCCTGCAGGTACTGGCGCGCGGCGGCCACCGCTTGCGGGTTGGTGTCGTACAGGTTGACGGTCAGGCCCGCCTGCGCGGCGATCTGCGCGATGCCCCGGCCCATGGCGCCGGTGCCGACGATACCCAGCGTATCGATGGTGAAAGTGCTCATCATTCGTCCCAGAAGTTGTGGTTAAATTAGCACGATCGTACGTTTTTTGCACCTTCCGCGACAGTCCAGCGGGGCAGGCGGCGTGCGCTGATCGGCCAGCCGGTACACTGCAGACCCCGGATGGTCCACAATCACCCGACATCCGCACCGGGCGATGCGGGGATCATTCCAATAACGGAGAGAGACGACATGCTGAAGCTCTGCGGTTTTGCCGCCAGCAACTACTACAACAAAGTGAAGCTGGCGCTGCTGGAAAAGAACGTGCCGTTCGAAGAGGTGCTGGCCTGGATCGGCCAGACCGACCCGGCAGCCACGCCCGCGGGCAAGGTGCCCTACATCATCACCGAATCCGGCCCGCTGTGCGAGTCCGAAGCCATCGTCGACTACGTAGAGGCGGCCTATCCGCAGACGCCGCTGCTGCCGGGCGACCCGTACCAGGCCGCCAAGGTGCGCGAGATCGTCGTCTTCATGGAACTGTACCTGGAGCTGACCGCGCGCGAACTGTACCCCGAGGCATTCTTCGGCGGCAAGGTCAGCGATGGCGTCAAGGAACGCCAGCACAAGCTGCTGACGCGCTATGTCCCCGCCTTCGCCAAGCTGGCGAAGTTCTCGCCGTATATCGCCGGCGACACCTTCACGCTGGCCGACTGCGCCGCCGCGGCGCACCTGCCGCTGGTGTCGTCGTGCACCAAGATCATCTACGGCACCGATCTGCTGGCCGACCTGCCGGTCAAGGACTACCTGAAGACGCTGTCGGCGCGCGAATCGGTGCAGAAGGTCAATGCCGACCGCAAGGCCAATCTTGAGCTGATGGCGAGCCGCAGCAACAAGTAACCGGCAACAAGCCGGCCACAAAACCGGCGGCACAAGGTAAAACGCCCGCGATTGGATCGCGGGCGTTTTTCGTTGGCGCAGAGGCCAGGCCTGCGCCTACAGCTTGCCCAGCCGCTCCAGCGCCAGCGCCAGTGTCTCTTCCTTCTTCGCAAAGCAGAAACGCACCACGCCCGATTCACGCGGCTGCGTGTAGAAGGCCGAGACCGGGATCGCGGCCACGCCGATCTCGCGCGTCAGCCACATGGCGAAGTCGGCCTCGCTCAGGTCGGAAATGGCCGAGTAGTCGACGCACTGGAAGTAGGTGCCGTCCGACGGCAGCAGCTTGAAGCGGCTGTTGGCCAGCCCGGCGCGGAAGAAGTCGCGCTTGGCCTGGTAGAACGCCGACAGCTGCAGGTAGGGCGCGGGATCGGCCATGTAGTCGGCCAGGCCGTGCTGCACCGGCGTGTTCACGGTGAACACGTTGAACTGGTGCACCTTGCGGAACTCGGCCATCAGCGCGGCCGGCGCGGCCACGTAGCCGACCTTCCAGCCGGTCACGTGGTAGGTCTTGCCGAAGCTCGAGATCACGAAGCTGCGGCGCGCAAGCTCAGGATGGCGCGAGACCGAGGCGTGCTGCTGGCCGTCGTAGACCATGTGCTCGTAGACCTCGTCCGAGAGCAGCAGGATGTCGGTGCCGGCCAGGATCTGCGCCAGCTGGTCCATGTCGGCCGCGCGCAAGATCGTGCCGGTGGGGTTGTGCGGCGTGTTGATCAGGACCATGCGCGTGCGCGGCGTGATCGCGGCGGCCAGCTTGTCGAAGGGCACGCGGAATTCCGGCGCTTCCAGCGTGACCGGCACGGCGGTGGCGCCGGCCAGCTCGATCGCGGGCAGGTAGCTGTCGTAGCACGGCTCCAGCACGATCACCTCGTCGCCCGGATGCACCGCGCACAGGATCGCGGTCAGGATGCCCTGGGTGGCGCCGGCGGTGACGGTGATCTCGGTGTCCCAGCTGTACTGGTGGCCATAGAGGCTGGCGATCTTGGCGGCGATGGCCTGGCGCAGGCGCGGCACGCCAGCCATCGGCGGGTACTGGTTATGGCCGGCACGCATGGCAGCGGTCACGGCATCGACGATCCTGGGGTCGCAGTCGAAGTCTGGGAAGCCCTGGCCCAGGTTGACGGCGTTCTTCTCGGTGGCCAGCGCGGACATCACGGTGAAGATGGTGGTGCCGACGGCGGGCAGGCGCGAAGGCGGCGGGGTCAGCGGCGTCAACTGGGTGTGGGTGGTGTCTGCGGACATGATGCGAACGTGTCGATGCGGTGGGGACGGGGTGCGATCAGGCGTGCGGCGCCACCACGTAGGCGGCGCCGGGAGCCGACATTCTAAAGCGGATCGGCGGCGCTGGCGGCGCCAAGCGCGGCCAGCCAGGCGCCGAAGGCCGGTGGCGTCATCACTTCCACGCCGCTGCTGCGGCGCAGGCGGCTGCGCAGCTTGAGCACGGCCTTGTCCTTCGATACCAGGCAGGCGGCGCCGGCAAAGTGGGCCAGCTCGATGAACTTCTGGTCGTCGGTGTCCTTGCAGCGCGGCAGGCTGATGGCGTCGTAGTCGGCCTGCGGCGGCGCGGCTTCCAGGCTGGCGAGGCGGTCGACAGTGGCCAGCGCGGCATCGATATCGACGTCAAAGCGGGCAAATTGCGGATAGGCCAGCACCCGGCGCAGTTCCTCGCGGCAGTCGGCGCGGATCACCGGGGCGATGGTGCCGGCCTCAAGCGCGGTGCGGATCGGCTCCACATGGGGGTCGCGGAAGACCAGCAGGTCCACCCAGATGTTGGAGTCGAGCACCACGCGCGGCGCTGATGTGACGCCGGCGGGGCTGGCGAAGAGGGTGGTTCCGGTGGTGTCGAGGCGCATTCGCTACAATCTTGGCTTGTTTGTCCTTGGCTACTGCCGCGATTTTGCCATGCTCATCGTTTTGTCTCCCGCCAAGTCGCTGGACTATGAGACTCCTCCGCGCCTCAAGACCCATACGCTGCCGCGCTTTATCGACCGTTCCGCCACGCTGATCGAGCGCCTGCGCAAGCTGGCGCCGCAGGATGTGGGCGCGCTGATGGACATCTCCGACAAGCTCGCGGTGCTCAATGTGACGCGCTACGGCGACTGGTCGCCGGAGTTCACCGCGGCCAACAGCAAGCAGGCGGTGCTGGCCTTCAATGGCGACGTCTACGATGGCCTGGACGCGAAGACGCTGTCGGCCGATGACCTCGGCTTTGCGCAGAAGCACATCCGCATCCTGTCCGGCCTGTACGGCGTGCTGCGCCCGCTGGACTGGATGCAGCCCTACCGTCTGGAGATGGGGACGCGCCTCGATAACGTTGCCGGCAAGGACCTGTACGCGTTCTGGGGCGACGATGTTACGCAGATGATCAACGCCGACATGGCCGCGCTCAAGCAGGAAGGCGCGCCGGTGCTGGTCAACCTGGCCTCGGAAGAGTATTTCAAGGTGGTGCGGGCCAAGGTGCTGCAGGCGCGCATCGTCACGCCGGTGTTCGAGGACTGGAAGGGCGGCCGCTACAAGATCATTTCGTTCCACGCCAAGCGCGCGCGCGGCACCATGGCACGCTACGCGGTGACGCAGCGCGTGACCGAGCCGGAAAAGCTCAAGCGCTTTGCCGAGGACGGCTACGCCTTCGACGCCGCGGCCTCGGATGCCACCCGCTGGGTGTTCCGCCGCCGCCTGGAAGACTGAAACCCATCGCCACGAGACTGCCAGCCATGCCTGCCGACATGCATATCTCTTCGCAATTCGACTCCGGCGCCATCGAGGTCGAGGCACTCGACCGCGCCGACGATATCCGCCTGCGCATCCGCGCCGACTCGCACGCCGACTTCCGCCAGTGGTTCCATTTCCGCCTGCAGGGCGCGGCGGGGCAGGCGTGCCGGATGCACTTCCTGAACGCCGGCGACTGCACCTATCCGGATGGATGGCGCGACTACCGCGCGGTGGCCTCGTACGACCGCGCCAACTGGTTCCGCGTGCCGACGCGCTTCGACGGCCAGGTGATGACGGTGGAATGCACGCCCGAGCACGACAGCATCTGGTTTGCGTATTTCGAGCCGTATCCGGATGAGCGCCACCTGTCGCTGCTGGCCAGTTGCCAGCGCTCGCCGCTGGCGCGGCTGTCGCACCTGGGCAGCACCGTGGACGGGCGCGACATGACCCGCGTCACGCTGGGCCAGCCCGGCCCCGGCAAGAAGACCGTCTGGATGATCGCGCGCCAGCACCCGGGCGAGAGCATGGCCGAATGGTTTGTCGAAGGCGTGCTGCAGCGCCTGACCGGCACCGGCATGTGGGCGGGCGACCCGGTCGCGCGCAAGCTGCTGGAGCGCGCGGTCTTCCATATCGTGCCGAACATGAACCCGGACGGTTCGGCGCGCGGCAACCTGCGCACCAATGCCGCCGGCGCCAACCTGAACCGCGAGTGGATGGCGCCGAGCCCGGATACCAGCCCCGAGGTCTACCACGTGCGCCGCGCCATCGAGGCCAGCGGCTGCGACATGTTCTTCGACATCCATGGTGACGAGGGACTGCCGTACAACTTCGTCGCCGGCAGCGAGATGCTGCCGGGCTTTACCGAGGCGCGCCGGCGCGAGCAGCAGCGCTTTATCGAGGCCTTCAAGCGGGCCTCGCCGGATTTCCAGGATGTGCACGGCTACGCGGCCAGCAAGTACAACGCGGATGCACTCAAGCTGGCGTCCAAGTACATCGGCCATACCTTCGGCTGCCTGGCGCTGACGCTGGAGATGCCGTTCAAGGACAATGCCGATCTGCCGGATCCGGCGGTCGGCTGGAACGGCGCGCGCAGCGCGCTGCTGGGGACGGCGATGCTGCAGGCGATCCTGGACTACCTGGGCTGAGCCAGCGCAAACGGCCCAACCGGACGAAACCGGGTGGGCCGGAACGGCCTTGGCGCGGACGCGGTGCGCCCGCTTTGCGCCTATTGCTTCTTCTTGGTCTTGCTGGTCGTCTTGGCCGGGCCGGAGGTGGACTTGGCGGTCGTTGACTTCGACGACTTGGACGCCGACGCCTTGTCCGACTTCGACGCCGTGCTCTTGCCTTTGGCCCCCTTGCGGCTCTTGCTTGCCGAAGTGTGCGTAGCAGCAGGCACGGCCGGCTCGGCAGCCGGTTCGCTGATGGTGGCGCCGCCGCTGTCCAGCAGCTCATACGCCAGCATCATGCCGTCGTCATAACCGCAGCGCACCTTCACCGGCTGCCAGTCGTCGCTGCCGCGGCGCTTGTGCGCGGTAGCGGCGAAGGTGACCACCGAGCTGACCGGCACGGCCTGCTTGCCGGGCGAGAAGCGTCCGTTCCATGGCTCGGTCGTGGCCTGTCCCGCGGCGAGCGCGCCGGTGGGGATCTTCAATGCATCGTAGCTGGCCGAGCGCGGCACCACCCAGCTGGCGTGGGCGGCGCAGTCCGCCACGTCGCTGGTGGCGTTCTCGGTCTTCATCAGTTGTTCGCGCATGCGGGTCCGGTACTCGGACAGGCTGACGCGGCCACGGTCGGGCAGGGTGACGGTCTTGGTGGGCGGAGTGGAAGTGGCGGGTGCCGGGGCGGCGGCAGGTCGGGCGGGCGCGGCGGTGGGTGCCGGGGCAGGGCCGGCGCTGGCATCATCGGCCGGCATATTGGCGCAGCCTGCCAGCGCGATCGCACCGGCCACTGCGGCAGCCACCATGCGGAGCCGGCTGCCGAGCAGTTCGGAGATTCGTCGGATCACGGTGTGAGCGGTGTGTGCGTTCTTGGGTTTTGCCCGCGGGGCCGCAGGGGCCGGCAGGCAAGATGGGTTCGCAAGGAATGCCATGATAGAGGAAACCTATCTGACAAAGTTCCTAAATCTTGTTACCCATTCTTCCAAGGCTTGAGGTCGTGCAGCAAGTGACTTGTGCACTAGCAGGAATCCCTTCTCTCGCACAACTGCGGTGAACCCGCAGCGTATGCGGGGCTGCGTGGCGCAGCCCCGGCCCGGGTCAGGCCACGCGCGACGGCATCGAGCGCGTAAAGCGCAGCAGCTCGTCGAGCAGCAGGTTCAGGTCATGGCGCAGCCTGGCAAAGCCCGCGGTATGCGTCAGGCCCACCTCGTCCATATAGAGCTTGCGGTTGACCTCCAGCTGCAGGCTGTGGCAGCCGGCCTGGGGCTGTCCCACCACGCGCACGATCTCCACGCCCTTGTACGGGTGGTTGCGCCAGACGTCGTAGCCCATCTCCTTGAGCACGCCCTCGACCCGGTCGGTGAAGCGCTTGTCGCAGGTGGTGCCGTCGCGGTCACCCACCACGAAGTCCGGATGCTCCAGCCCCGGGAACTCGGTGGCGAATGGCGCGGCGTGGCTCGGCATCGAATGGCAGTTGATATGCCAGGCGCTGCCGTGGCTGGCGACGGCGCGGTCGGCCAGCTTCTGCAGCTGCGCGTAATAGGGCAGGTAGCAGCGGTTGATGCGCGCCTGCACTTCTTCCACGCTCAGCTTGCGGTCGTAGATGGCCTCGCCAGTGTCCAGCACGCGCCAGACCAGGCCCTTGCCCAGCCGGGTCTTGGAGGTCTCCTGCCTGGCGCCGGGCCACGGTGTGTCGAGCAGGGCTTCGTCGATTTCTTCCAGCGCGCGGTTGGCGTCCAGATAGCTGCGCGGGAAGCCCGCGCACAGCAGCGGGATGCCGCGCGCCGGGGCGCCGGCGTAGAGCTCGTCGACAAAGGTGTCTTCGGCCTGGCGCAGCAGTTCCAGCGGTAGCGCGGGGTCGGGGCGGAAGTCCGTCGGGTAGGTCGTCGCGCTGTGCGGCGAGTCCAGGAACAGCGCCGCGGGCTCGCCCTCGGGCTGGTACAGGTAGAACGGACTGTCCGCGGTGGTTCGGTCGGTGTCGGTCATGGTGTTGCTGTGGAATCAGTCGAGCGAGATCTTGGCGGCGGCGGCCACGCGCTTGTTCTTGGCCACTTCGCTCTTGATCTGGGCGGCAAAGTGCGCCGGCGTATCGCCCACCGGGGTCGCGCCCAGCTTCTCGAGCTTGGCCTTCACTTCCGGCAGTGCCAGCACCTTGACCGCGGCGGTGTGGAGCCTGGTCTGGATATCCGCCGGCAGGTTGGCCGGTGCGATCAGGCCGAACCAGGCGGCGTCGTTGACTTCGCCCAGGCCCAGTTCGGCAAAGGTCGGCACGTTGGGCAGCGCGGCCACGCGCTTGGGCGCTGCCACGGCGAGCGCACGCAGCTTGCCGCCTTCGATGAACGGCAGCGACGACGGCAGGTTGTCGAACAGCACCTGCACCTGGCCGGCCAGCGCGTCGTTCAGCGCCGGGCCCACGCCCTTGTAGGGCACGTGCAGCAGTTCAGTCTTGCTGCTCATCTTGAACAGTTCCCCCATCATGTGCGAGACGCTGCCGTTGCCCGCCGAGCCATAGGCAAGCTTGTTGGGCTGCGACTGCGCCAGCGCGATGAAGGACTTCATGTCGGTGGCCTTGACCGCCGGGTTGATGCTCATCACGTTGGGCACCGAGGCCAGGTTGGTGATGGTGGTGAAGTCCTTGGTTGCATCGTAGGACAGGCGCGGGTAGACCGCCGGATTGATGCCATGGGTCGAGGCCGTGGCAATGCCCAGCGTGTAGCCGTCCGGCGCCGCCTTGGACAGGAAAGCGGTGCCGATGCTGCCGCCGGCGCCGCCGCGGTTGTCCACCACCACGGCCTGGCCCAGTTGCTGGCCGAGCTTGTCGGCGACGATGCGCGCGACGATGTCGGTGGTGCCGCCTGCGGGGAAGGGCACCACCAGCGTGATCGGCTTGGTCGGGTAGCCGGCCTGGGCGAAGGCGCTGAAGGAGATGCCGGCAGCGGCGGCGGCCGAAGCGGCGGCCAGGAGTCGGAGAAGATGGCGACGTTGCATGACGGGGTCCAGGGGAAGGGGAGGAATAAAGTGGATTTCACGATTCTGCGCGCCCGGGCAAGCGTGCCGCAAACGAAATAAAATCCTTAGCTCATTCCATTTGGTCGTAAAGTAGAGGTGATTTATGCGACGCCTATGTCCGTCGCTGACCGAGTTGCAGGCCTTCGAGGCTGCGGCGCGTCATAACAGTTTTACCGTAGCCGCGCGTGAACTGCATGTCACGCAAGGCGCGGTCAGCAAGCAGGTGCGCAGCCTGGAGGCTTACCTGGGCGTGGAGCTGTTCCAGCGCGTGCGCCAGCGCCTGATGCTGACCAAGGCGGGCGAGCGCTACCTCGAGCGCATCGGCCCCAGCCTGAACGAGCTGGAGGCCGCCACCGTCGAGCTGATGGCGCGGCAGGGGCGGGGCGGCGTGCTGCATATCGCCAGCATGCCGACGCTGGGCGCCAAGTGGCTGATCCCGCGCCTGCCGCAGTTTTTCGCGCGCCATCCGGAGGTGACGCTGGAATTCGTGCCGCACGCGCAGGGCTACGATTTTTCCGAGCCGGACCTGGACGCCGCGATCCGTTTCGGCGACGGCGTCTGGCCCGGCAGCCTGGCCGACTACATGACCGGGCGCGAGGTGCTGCCGGTGTGCCGCCCGGGCCTGCTGGCGTCCGAGCCCGGCGGCGTGGCGCCCACGCCCGCCGCGCTGCTGCGCTATCCGCTGCTGCACCACACCACCGTTCCCGAAGCCTGGCCCGACTGGTTCGCCACGCTGGGCGTGCCGACCCGCGAGGCCTGGAGCGGCGCGCGCTTCGACCAGTTTTCGCTGCTCACGCAAGCCGCGCTGTCGGGTCTGGGCATCGCGCTGATCCCGCGCTGCCTGATCGAGGAAGAACTGGCCACCGGGGCGCTGGTGGTGGCGCATCCGGCCCAGGTGCTGGCCAAGAAGGGCTATTACCTGTGCTATCCGGAGCAGAAGCAGCACCTGCCGGCGCTGCGCACATTCCGCGCATGGGTGATGGAAGGGGCCGACCTGGCGCGGCCCGCCTGACGTTCAGCCCACGTCCGATGTCAACTGGCGCAACTGCTCCAGCAGCTTCGCTGCCGGCGCCGGCAGGATGCCCTGGCGGCGCCGGTACACCGCCAGCCGGCGCGGCGCCTGGGCGCCTTCAATGGGCAGCGGCTGGATCATGCCCGCCTTTTGCTCGGCCTCGTACATCGGCGCGGCCATCCAGCTGAGGAAGCCCGCGCGTGCCACCAGCGCCTTGAGCGCAATGATCGAGCGGGTTTCGGCGACGATCTCCGGCGGCGGCAGCCCGGCCCGTGCAAACAGCCGCTGCAGTTCGTCGAATGGCGCTGTGCCGCGCGGCGGCATGACCCAGCGGCAGCCGACCGTATCCGCCAGCCGCAGCGCCGGCCGGCCCATCAGCGGATGCCCGGCGGCGGCGACCACGAAGCTGCTGTCGCTCCAGCCCACATCCGCCACGGCGCAGATTTCCTCGTTCTCCGGCAAGGCGATGCCGATAACCAGGTCGATCTCGCGGCGCAGCAGCGCATCGGCCAGGAAATCTCCCACCCCTTCGACGATGCGCACGCGCAGCCCGGGCCAGCGTGCCAGCACCGCCTCGATCGCCTCCGGCAGCACCACGCTGGCCACGCTGGCGACGGTGCCCACGCGGATGGTGCCGGCGGCCAGCCCGCGCAGCGCGCGCACGGCCTCGGTGGCGTGCTCGGCCTCGTGGCGCAAAAGGTTGGCGTGCGGCAGCAGGGCCTCGCCGCAGGCGGTCAGCACCATGCCGGTGGCATAGCGTTCGAACAGCGGCGCGTCCAGCTGGGCTTCCAGCCGCTGGATGGTGCGGCTCAGTGCCGGCTGGGTCACGTTCAGCTGTGTGGCCGCACGGCCCAGGCTGCCGTGTTCGCACACCGCAAGGAAGGCAAGAAGCTGGCGCAGATCGAGGGTCATGCCGAATCGTAATGACTTTGCCCCGAAACGGCAATTTCTGGGCAAGGCCTGATTGTCCATACTGGTCGGCAAGCTTTGTCTCTAATTCCGCACTGGAGCTTCCTCGACCATGGCCAGTTCTGCCTCGCCTGCCGCCTCCGCCACTCCCACCACCGTGCGCACCGCGGTGCTGGACCTGGTGCGCGCGTTCGGCATGACCACCATCTTCGGCAATCCCGGCTCGACCGAGCTGCCGCTGTTCCTCGATTTCCCCGACGACTTCCGCTACATCCTCGGCCTGCAGGAATCCGTGGTGGTGGGGATGGCCGATGGCTATGCCCAGGCCACCCGCAATGCGGCCTTCGTCAACCTGCACTCGGCGGCCGGCGTCGGCCATGCCATGGGCAGCATCTTCACCGCCCACAAGAACCGCACCCCGATGGTGATCACGGCCGGGCAGCAGGCGCGCTCGATCCTGCCGTTCGAGCCCTTCTTGTTCTCGGCTCAGGCCACCGAACTGCCCAAGCCCTACGTGAAGTGGAGTTGCGAGCCGGCGCGGGCCGAAGACGTGCCGCTGGCGATTGCGCGCGGTTACTACATCGCCATGCAGCCGCCGCGCGGGCCGGTGCTGATCTCGATTCCCGCCGATGACTGGGCCCGGCCATGCGAGCCGGTGCTGCCGCGCACGGTCAGCACTGAAAGCCGCGTGCAGCCGGCACTGCTGGCGCAGATCGGCGACGCTCTCGATGCCAGCCGCCGGCCGGCGTTCGTGGTGGGCGCGGCCGTGGACCGCGATGGCGCCTGGGACGACGTGGTGCGGCTGGCGGAACGGCACCAGGCGGCGGTGTGGGTGGCGCCGATGTCGGGGCGCTGCGGCTTTCCGGAAGACCATCCGCTGTTTGCCGGCTTTCTGCCGGCGATGCGCGAGAAGATCGTCGGGCTGCTCACGGGCCACGACCTTGTTTTCGCGCTGGGCGCGGCGGCCTTCACCTATCACGTCGAGGGGTTTGGCCCCCATGCGCCGCCCGGGGCGCAGGTGGTGCAGCTGATCGACGATCCGAATATCGCCGCATGGGCGCCGGTGGGCACTGCCGCAGTCGGCAGCATCCGCCAGGGCGTGGCCGACCTGCTGGCGCGCCCGGCGCCGCCGCGGCGCGAAGCCCCGCGCCCGCGCGTGCCGGCACCGCGCGCCGAGCCCGGCACGCCGATGACCGTCGCCTATGTCCTGCAGACGCTGGCGGAGCTGCGCGACCCCGATTCCATCGTGGTCGAGGAAGCGCCCAGCGCGCGCCCGGTGATGCATCGCTACCTGCCCATCCTGCGCAGCGAGACCTTCTATACGATGTGCAGCGGCGGGCTTGGCTACGGCCTGCCCGCGGCAGTGGGCGTCGCGCTGGGCAAGCCGGGGCGCAAGGTGATCGGCCTGGTCGGCGACGGCTCCAGCATGTATTCGATCCAGGCGCTGTGGAGCGCCGCGCAACTGGGCCTGCCGATCACGTTCATCGTGCTCAACAACCGGCGCTATGCCGCCCTGCAGGAGTTTGCGCCGACCTTCGGCTTTGGCAGCGATGATCCGCTGGTCGGCACGGCATTGCCCGATCTGGATTTCGTGTCGATTGCGCTCGGGCATGGTTGCGAGGCATCACGGGTGACTCATCCTGCTGCATTGCGCGAAGCGCTGGCGACAGCCCTGCGCATGCGTGTGCCGACCGTGGTGGAGATCGAGGTGGCCTGAGCCGCAGCGCCAGACGACAGACGAAGTACCCCTTCCAGGAGACTCCAGGATGCAAAACATCACCATGCTGATCAACGGCGAGCGCACGCAGGCCGCCAACGGTGCCACCTTCGAGCGCCGCAACCCGCTTGACCACAGCGTGGCCACGCGGGCGCCGGCAGCCACGAGCGCCGATGCGCTGGCCGCGGCCGACGCTGCCGCGCGCGCCTTCCCGGCCTGGCGCGACACCGGTCCGGGCGAACGGCGCGCCTTGCTCATGCGCGCGGCGCAGGCACTCGAAGGCAAGGCCGGGGCACTCACCGCCGCGATGGCGGCGGAGACCGGTGCGTCGGCGATGTGGGCCGGCTTCAATGTGCACCTTGCCGTCGGCATGCTGCAGGAGGCCGCCGCGCTGACCACGCAGATCAACGGCGAGGTGATCCCCTCCGACGTGCCGGGCAGCCTGGCGATGGCGGTGCGGCAGGGCGCGGGCGTGGTGCTGGGCATCGCGCCGTGGAACGCACCGGTGATCCTGGGCGTGCGCGCTGTGGCCACGGCGCTGGCGTGCGGCAATACGGTCATCCTGAAGGGTTCGGAGATCTGTCCGGCCACGCATGGCCTGATCGTCGATGCGCTGGCGGAGGCGGGCTTCCCGGCGGGCGTGGTCAACTTTGTCACCAACGCCCCGGCCGATGCCGCCGCGGTGGTCGAGACCATCATCGCCCACCCGGCCGTGCGCCGCATCAACTTCACCGGCTCCACGCGCGTGGGGCGTCTGATCGCGCAGACCTGCGCGCGCCACCTGAAGCCCGTGGTGCTGGAGCTGGGCGGCAAGGCGCCGCTGGTGGTGCTCGACGATGCGGACCTGGACGCCGCGGTGGACGGTGCCATCTTCGGCGCCTTCGCCAACTCGGGCCAGATCTGCATGTCCACCGAGCGCATCGTGGTGGATGCCAGCATCGCGGACGCCTTCGTGGCACGCTTTGCCGCGCGTGCCGGCGCCTTGCCGCTGGCGGATCCGCGCACCGGCCCGGCGGTTCTGGGCTCCGTGGTCGACATGAGCACCGTCGAGCGCTGCAACGTGATGATCGACGACGCGCTGGCCAAGGGCGCGCGGCTGGTCTGCGGCGGCAAGGCGACCGACACGCTGATGCGGGCCACGGTGCTGGATCACGTGATGCCGGACATGGAGATCTATCGCGAGGAATCGTTCGGGCCGGTCAAGGCCGTGGTGCGCGTGGATGGCGTGGAAGCGGCCATTGCCTGTGCCAATGATTCCGCCTATGGGCTGTCGGCGGCCGTGTTCGGCGGCGATGTGGCGCGCGCGATGCGGGTGGCCGGCCGCATCGAATCGGGCATCTGCCACGTCAATGGCCCGACCGTGCAAGACGAGGCGCAGATGCCGTTCGGCGGCGTCAAGGCGAGTGGCTATGGCCGCTTCGGTGGCAAGGCCGGGATCGATGCCTTCACCGAGCTGCGCTGGATCACGGTGCAGACCACGCCACGGCAATATCCGTTCTGAGTGGCGCCGCGGAGCGCTGCGGCAGGCAGTAGCAAAACATAAGACAGGAGACAACCATTATGCGATTCCCCCACCGTATCGCGCGCGCCCTTTGCGCCGCACTGTGCGCGCCGGGCCTGCTGGCTGGCGTGAGCGCGCCGGCCGCCGCGCAGCCGTGGCCGGACAAGCCGATCCGGCTGGTCGTCAACTTCCCCGCCGGCGGGGCCGCGGATACGCTGGCGCGCGGCATCTCGCCCGGTCTGTCCGAGGCGCTGAAGCGTCCGGTGGTGATCGACAACCGCCCGGGCGCCAACGGCATCGTTGGCGGCGATGCCGTGGCCAAGGCGCCGGCCGATGGCTATACCTTCCTGCTGACCTCGGGCGGCGCGGTGGCCATCGACCCCTTCCTCTACAAGAAGATGCCATACGACCCGCTCAAGGACCTGACCCCGGTCGCATCGGTGGCGCTTGTGCGGGTCTACCTGCTGGTGCATCCGTCGGTGCCGGCGAAGACGCTGGACGCGTTCATCGCCTATGTGCGCGAGCATCCGGGCAAGCTCAGCTACGGCTCGGCCGGCAACGGCAGCACGCCGCATATCGCTGCCGAGATGTTCAAGCGCGCCGGCAAGCTGGACGCCGTGCACGTGCCGTACAAGGGCGCGGCCCCGGCCCTGAGCGACCTGCTGGCAGGGCAGGTGCAGTTCATGTTCGATCCCGGCCCCGGCCTGCAGCACGTGGCCAGCGGCAAGCTCAGGCTGCTGGCGGTGGCCAGCGCCAAGCGCGCGGCGCAATACCCGGACGTGCCGACGCTGGCCGAGGCCGGCCTGCAGGACGTCGACGGCGACTCGACCTTCGGCGTCTATGCGCCCGCCGGCACGCCGCCGGCCATCGTCGAGCGCATGAACCGCGAGATCAACCGCGCGCTCGCCGGCGTGCAGCTGCAGGACAACGTCAACAAGCTGGGCGGTGCGGTGGCGCCGCTGAGCATCCAGGCGTTTGCCGAGCGGCAGAACGTGGATCGCGCGCGCTATGGCAGGTTCATCCGGCAGGCGGGCATCACCGTGGACTGACCCATGAAAAAGGGCGGCATGTCGATGCCGCCCTTTGCGCGCTTCAGCAGCCAGCGCCGCCTTACTTCGACAGCACCTTCATCGCCTGTTCCAGCCCCGCCAGCGTCACCGGATACATCCGTCCCTTCATCAGCTGGTTGATGACTGTGATCGACTGCCGGTACTGCCACAGGCCTTCCGGCTCCGGGTTGAGCCAGACGAAGTGCGGGAACTGCTCGGTCATCCGGTTCAGCCATACCGCGCCGGCCTCGGTGTTGTTGTACTCCACCGAGCCGCCCGGCTGCAGGATCTCATACGGGCTCATGGTGGCGTCGCCGACGAAGATGATCTTGTAGTCGGGCGTGTACTTGTGCAGCAGGTCCCACGTGGCCAGCTTCTCGGCGTGGCGGCGGCGGTTGTTCTTCCACACGTAGTCGTACAGGCAGTTGTGGAAGTAGTAGTACTCCAGGTGCTTGAACTCGGTCTTGGTGGCCGAGAACAGCTCTTCCACGCGCTTGATGTGGTCGTCCATCGAGCCGCCCACGTCCATCAGCATCAGCACCTTGACCTTGTTGTGGCGCTCGGGCCGCAGCTTGATGTCGAGCAGGCCGGCGTTGGCCGCGGTGGAGTGGATGGTGTCGTCCAGGTCCAGCTCGGTGTCGGCGCCTTCGCGGGCGAAGCGGCGCAGCCGGCGCAGCGCCACCTTGATATTGCGCGTGCCCAGTTCGACCTGGTCGTCATAGTCCTTGTAGGCGCGCGCCTCCCACACCTTGATGGCGGTGCGGTTGCCCTTGGACGGGCCGCCGATGCGGATGCCCTCGGGGTTGTAGCCGCCGTGGCCGAAGGGCGAGGTGCCGCCCGTGCCGATCCACTTGTTGCCGCCCTCGTGCTTTTCCTTTTGCTCCTCCAGCAGCTGCTTGAGGCGCTCCATCAGCTTGTCGAGGCCGCCCATGGCCTCGATCTTGGCTTTTTCCTCGGGCGAGAGTTCGCGCTCCAGCGTCTTCTGCAGCCAGTCGAGCGGGATGTCGGACTTCCAGTCGACCAGGCTCTCGACCCCCTTGAAGTAGGCGGCGAAGGTCTGGTCGAACTTGTCGAAGTGCTTCTCGTCCTTGACCAGCGTCATGCGCGACAGGTAGTAGAACTCGTCGATCGACGGCGAGATGACCTGCGCCTTGAGTGCTTCCAGCATGGTCAGGTATTCCTTGACCGAGACCGGCAGCTTGGCGTGGCGCAGCGAGAAGAAGAAATCGATCAGCATGATGCCTCGCTTTCAGTCGGCGGCCGCTTCAGCGCGGACGGTCGAGCTGGAATTGCAGGTGTTGCCGCACCGCCGGCCATTCGCTGGCGATGATCGAGAACACCACGGTGTCGCGCAAGGAGCCGTCCGGCATGCGCTGGTGGTTGCGCAGCACGCCGTCCTGCTTGGCGCCCAGGCGCGCGATGGCGGCGCGGCTCTGCTGGTTCATCCAGTGCGTGCGGAATTCCACGGCGATGCAGTCGAGATGCTCGAAGGCATGGCCCAGCAGCATCAGCTTGCATTCCGTGTTCAGCGGCGTGCGCTGGACGCGGCGCGCATACCAGGTGGAGCCGATCTCCACGCGCCGGTGGGTCGCGTCGACATTCATGTAGGTGGTCATGCCCGCCAGCTCGCCGGCGGCGTCGCGCACCGCGAACGGCAGCATCGAGCCCTGTTCCTGCAGCGCCAGGCGCCGCGGGATCTCGGTTTCGATCCGCTCGGGCGCGGGCACGCTGGTGTACCAGAGCTTCCACAGCTCGCCGTCGGCGCAGGCGCTGCGCAGGCCATCCGCATGCTCGGCGCGCAGCGGCTCCAGCGTGACGTGCCGGCCCACCAGCGTGACGGGTTTGACGAACGCAGTCATGGCGGGCGGTGCCTCAGCGGTTGGCGCGGTTCATGAACACCAGGCGCTCGAACAGGTGCACGTCCTGCTCGTTCTTCAGCAGCGCGCCATGCAGCGGCGGAATCGCGGCCTTCTTGTCCGGGCTCTTCAGCGCCTCGGGCGGGATGTCCTCGGACATCAGCAGCTTGAGCCAGTCGATCAGTTCGGAGGTGGACGGCTTCTTCTTCAGGCCCGGCAGGTTGCGCATCTCGTAGAACGATTCCAGCGCGGCAGCTACCAGCTCGCGCTTGATGCCGGGGTAGTGCACGTCGACGATCTGCTGCATCGTCTCGGCATCGGGGAACTTGATGTAGTGGAAGAAGCAGCGGCGCAGGAAGGCGTCGGGCAGCTCCTTCTCGTTGTTCGAGGTGATGATCACCAGCGGGCGATGCTTCGCCTTGACCAGTTCGCGCGTCTCGTAGACATAGAACTCCATGCGGTCGAGTTCGCGCAGCAGGTCGTTGGGGAATTCGATGTCGGCCTTGTCGATCTCGTCGATCAGCAGCACGACCTGCTCGTCGCCATCAAAGGCCTGCCACAGCACGCCCTTGACGATGTAGTTGCGGATGTCGTGGACTCGGTCATCGCCCAGTTGCGAGTCGCGCAGGCGCGACACCGCGTCGTACTCATACAGGCCCTGCTGCGCCTTGGTGGTCGACTTGATATGCCACTGCAGCAGCGGCATGCCCAGCGCGGCGGCGACTTCCTCGGCCAGCATGGTCTTGCCGGTGCCGGGCTCGCCCTTGATCAGCAGCGGGCGCTGCAGCGTGCGCGCGGCATTGACGGCCAGCTTGAGGTCGTCGGTGGCGACATACTGGTCGCTGCCCTCGAAACGGGCCTGCTGGGCGATGGAAGCTTGGGTGGAAGCGTTGGCGGTGTTTGACATGAGGCAACCTGAGGTGACGGCCTCGGATCGAGGGCCGGGTTGGCGTGCTTGGCGCGGTCTCTTCGCGCTGTCATGCGCGCTTTCATTATGGAAACAGGGTCCGGTGCAGGGCGCCCGCAAGCTGCTGGCGGCAGCATTCGCGAACGGTCGTGCAGATTCCCGGGATCAGCCAGTATAAAAGACCTTTGCGGTTCGTGTTGGGGCACGCTGACAGGCCGTCGGTGGTCCGGGCCGGTTGCTGGACTGGCAGGTGCCGGCTGCGGTACAATGCGGCGGTTTGACGCGCCCCCACGTCCAGTTCTCCAGCATCCGGCAGTCCGCGTTCAGAAGTCCCAGCGGCCCTTCCGGGTCGCGGCGATTGCGAGAGGTGGTTCCAGAATGGTGTTCCACATCCCTGCAACAGAGCGGATGCGACATGTCTGGCGGGTTGCACCTCGGCAATCCGTCCGGCTGCCCTGGTTTTCCCCGCAGAAGCATTCTGAAACCGTCTCCGCCCGGCAGGGCAGGTCACACGGTTTAACTTCCAATCCGCAAAGACAATGAAAAAGCTCCTCACGATGGTGGTGCTGGGCGCGGCTGCAACGGCTGCGCAGGCACAGGAAGTCAAGGGCAATGGAGACGCTGCCAAGGACAAGGTTGCAATGTGCATCGGATGCCACGGCATTCCGGGCTACCGTGCGTCATTCCCCGAAATCTATGAAGTGCCGATGCTGGGCGGCCAGAGCGCCAAGTACATCGAGAACGCGCTCAAGGCCTACCAGAAGGGCGAGCGCAAGCACCCGACCATGCGCAGCATCGCCGCGACGCTGACCGAGCAGGACATCGCCAACGTGGCGGCCTACTACTCGCAGCAGAAGGCCGGTACGCAGAACAATTCCCTCAAGTAAGAGACCCTCATGAATACGCTCAAGACGCTTTCGTTCGCGCTCGGCGCACTCGTGCTGGGTGCTGCCGCGATGCCGGCCTCGGCCGCCGACCTTGCCGCCGGCAAGGCGCTGGTGGAAAAGGGCGCCTGCGTGGCCTGCCATGGCGCGGGCCTGAACGCCCCGATCTCGCCGGACTACCCCAAGCTGGCGGGTCAGCACGCCGACTACCTGTACCACGCGCTGGCGTCGTACCAGGTGTCGGGCAACGCCCTGGTGGGCCGCTCCAACGCCATCATGGCCGGTCAGGTCAACGCCAATCCGGCCGTGACCGACAAGGACGGCAAGCCGCGCCCGTTCACCCGCAAGGAGCTGAAGGACATCGCCGCCTACATCGAGTCGCTGCCTGGCGACCTGGTGCTCAAGAAGTAAGAACGCGCGGCGGCTGCCGTGCCGATGCCAAAAAGCCGCTTCCCTGGAAGCGGCTTTTTGTTGTGTGCGGCAGCGCGGGGCCCGGGCCCCGCCGCGGCATCAGTTGCCGCTGCCCGAGGCCAGCCGGCGCTGGCGCACCGACTCGGCCAGGCCCTCGAGCACCTTGACCGAGTCGTCCCAGCCGATGCAGGCATCGGTCACGGACTGGCCGTAGGTCAGTTCCTCGACCGGCTGGCCCTGCACGTGGTCCTGGCGGCCCGCCACCAGGTGCGATTCCACCATCACGCCGATGATGCGCTGGTCGCCGCCGGCGATCTGGCGGCCGATGTCCTCGCACACCGGGATCTGGTTCTCATGCCGCTTGCTGCTGTTGGCGTGCGAGGCATCGACCATCAGGCGCGAGGCCAGGCCGGCCTTGGCGATGGCGTCGCACGCTTCCTGCACGCTGGCTGCGTCGTAGTTGGGCGCCTTGCCGCCGCGCAGGATCACGTGGCAGTCCTCGTTGCCCGAGGTCGACACGATTGCCGAGTGGCCGCCCTTGGTCACCGACAGGAAATGGTGCGGCTGCGACGCGGCCTTGATCGCATCGACCGCGATCTTGACGTTGCCGTCGGTGCCGTTCTTGAAGCCCACCGGGCACGACAGCCCGGAAGCGAGTTCGCGGTGCACCTGCGACTCGGTGGTGCGGGCGCCGATCGCGCCCCAGCTGACCAGGTCGGCGATGTATTGCGGGCTGATCATGTCGAGGTACTCGGTGCCGGTGGGCACGCCCATCTCGCTGATGTTCAGCAGCAGCTCGCGCGCGGTGCGCAGGCCATCGTTGATCTTGAAGCTGCCATCCATGTGCGGATCGTTGATCAGCCCCTTCCAGCCCACCGTGGTGCGCGGCTTCTCGAAGTACACGCGCATCACCACCTCCAGCTCGCCGGCGAAGCGGTCGCGCTGGACCTTGAGCAGCTTGGCGTAGTCCAGCGCGGCGCGGGTATCGTGGATCGAGCACGGGCCGATGATGACGATCAGGCGGTCATCCATGCCGTGCAGGATGCGGTGCATGGCCTGGCGCGCGCCGTAGATCACGTCCGAAGCCTGTTCGGAGCAGCCGAACTCGCGGATCAGGTGCGCGGGCGGCAGCAGTTCCTTGAGTTCGCGAATGCGCAGGTCGTCGGTGTTCTTCAGCATGATGGCTCCAGGAATCTTGTGAGGTCGTGAGTGTGTGGGGTAACAAACAGGTATAAAAAAACCGCCAGGGTCGCTGGCGGTCTTTTTTGTATTCGGGGCGCTGCTTACAGCCGTCCCTCCCTATCCGCCAGCGGTGTGAGATCGCTAAAAAAGTAAAAGTAAAACTTGGCGGACATGGCGGAAAAAGGCGTTGGCTTGGGTCAGCTTGAATCGATTATCGTCGTGGGCGCCGAATTTATGCTGCACTGCGTAGCAGAAAGGCAGGAAATTGCGCGCCGGTCGGTCAATTTTCGGCGTGCGTCCGTTGCTTATCGCGCGGCGAAGCATCTTTATAGCGCCTTTTGCCAGGGTTGGCAAGTGTCGACGAGGCCATGCGGTGCGCTGGCGCACCGATCTCCGGCGGCTTGCAGCCTTGCCGCGCAAGCCTTGTCCCGCCGCCGCTTTTCGGCTTTTCCCAACATAACCGGGGGCTATATTGGAACCGGGGAGCGGTGAGCACGGGGAGGTGCATCATGAGCGTCGATGAAGCGAGGCTGAATGCCTTCATGGAAAAATTCATCAACGATATCGGCGCGGTGATGCATGCCGCGACCGTGGTCGTGGGCGATGAACTCGGCCTGTACAAGGCGATGGCGGAAAAAGCCATGACCGCAGAAGTGCTGGCGGCAAAAACCCATACCGACGTGCGCTACCTGCGCGAATGGCTGTCGGCTCAGGCGGCCAGCGGCTATGTCGACTATGACCCGGCAACCGGGCAGTTCAGCCTGAACGAAGAGCAGGCCTATGCGCTGGCGCAGGAGGGCAGCCTCGCATTTATCCCGGGCGCGTTCCAGATCGCGGTGGCGCAGTTCCGCGCCATCCCGAAGATGATCGATATCTTCCGCAACGGCCGCGGGCTGGGCTGGCACGAGCACGATCCCGCGCTGTTCCACGGCACCGAGCGCTTCTTCCGGCCCGGCTACGCGGCGCACCTGGTCTCCGAATGGATTCCCGCGCTGGACGGCGTGGAGGCGCGGCTCAAGGCGGGCGCGTCGGTGGCGGACGTGGGCTGCGGCCACGGCGCGTCGACCATCATCATGGCGCAGGCGTATCCGGCCTCGCGCTTTGTCGGTTTCGACTACCACGAGCCTTCGGTGCGCCATGCCGCCGAAGCCGCGCGCCGCGCCGGCGTGGCCGAGCGCGTGCGCTTCGAAGTGGCCACCGCCAAGGACTACGGCGGCAAGGACTATGACCTGGTGGCGGTGTTCGACTGCCTGCACGACATGGGCGATCCGGTCGGCGCGGCGCGCCACGTGCGCGAGACCCTGCGTGCCGATGGCGCCTGGATGATCGTGGAGCCGTTTGCCAACGACACGCTGGAGCAGAACCTCAACCCGGTCGGCCGGGTGTTCTATTCCGCGTCCACCTTCATCTGCACGCCGGCGTCGCGCGCGCAGGAAGTTGGCCTGTGCCTGGGCGCGCAGGCGGGCGAGACGCGCATGCGCGCGGTGGTTGAGCAGGCCGGCTTCCGCAGTTTTCGCCGCGCGGCGCAGACGCCGTTCAATTTGGTGTATGAAGTGCGGCCGTAAGGCTGGGACGATCCCATGAAAAACGGGACCCCGCGGGGTCCCGTCTTCGTCATCGCCGGACCGCTCAGGCGGTGCCGCCCACCGTCATGTTCTCGATGCGCAGCGTCGGCTGGCCCACGCCCACCGGCACGCTCTGGCCCTCCTTGCCGCAGACGCCGACGCCCGAGTCCAGGCGCATGTCGTTGCCGATCATGGTGACGTCCTTCAGCGATTCCGGGCCGTTGCCGACCAGCGTCGCGCCCTTGACCGGATAGGTGATCTTGCCATCCTCGATCATGTAGGCCTCGCTGGCCGAGAACACGAACTTGCCGTTGGTGATGTCCACCTGGCCGCCGCCGAAGTTGACCGCATACAGGCCGCGCTTGACGCTGGCGATGATTTCCTGCGGATCCCTGTCGCCGTTGAGCATGTAGGTGTTGGTCATGCGCGGCATCGGCAGCGCGGCATAGCTTTCGCGGCGCGCGTTGCCGGTGACCGGCATCTTCATCAGGCGCGCGTTGAGCGTGTCCTGGATATAGCCGCGCAGGATGCCGTCCTCGATCAGCGTGGTGCACTGGGTCGGGTTGCCTTCGTCGTCCAGGTTGAGCGAGCCGCGGCGGTTGGCCAGCGTGCCGTCGTCGACCACGGTCACGCCCTTGGCCGCGACGCGTTCGCCCATGCGGCCGGCAAAGGCCGACGAGCCCTTGCGGTTGAAGTCGCCCTCCAGGCCGTGGCCGACGGCTTCATGCAGCAGCACGCCAGGCCAGCCCGGGCCCAGCACCACGGTCATCGCGCCGGCCGGGGCCGGGCGCGCGTCCAGGTTGACCAGGGCCGAAGAGACGGCCTCGTCCACATACTTCTGCAGCAGCTCGTCGGTGAAGTAGCCATAGGCATAGCGGCCGCCGCCGCCGGAAGAGCCGACCTCGCGGCGCCCGCCGTGTTCGGCGATCACCGTGACCGAGACCCGCACCAGCGGACGCACGTCGGCGGCGATCACGCCGTCGCTGCGCGCCACCAGCACCACGTCGTATTCGCCGGCCAGGCCTGCCATCACTTGCACCACGCGCGGATCCTTGGCGCGCGCCATGCGCTCGACGCGCTCCAGCAGCGCCACCTTCTCGGCCGCGCTCATGGAGTCGAGCGGGTCGTTGGGCGTGTACAGGTTGCGCCCGGCGTGCGTGGCCAGCTCGCCGGCCACCTTGACGCGGCCGCTGCCGGCACGGCCGATGGTGCGCGTGGCCGCCGCGGCCTGCGACAGCGCCGCCAGGCTGATGTCGTCCGAATAGGCGAAGGCGGTGCGGTCGCCCGAGACCGCGCGCACGCCCACGCCCTGGTCGATGCTGAAGCTGCCCGACTTGACGATGCCTTCTTCCAGGCTCCAGGCCTCGTTGCGGGTGTACTGGAAGTACAGGTCGGCATAGTCGACCTTGTGCGTGAAGATATCGGCCAGCACGCGCTGGAGCTTAGCCTCGTCCAGGCCGTACGGTGTCAGCAGCAGTTGCTGCGCGGTGGCCAGGTTGCGGATTCCGAGATCGCCGGCGTTCATGAGATGTCCTTTCTTCCTGGGAACGCGCCGGCTTGCGGCCGGCGCGGCAAAAAATTCTCTGGGCGGGCGCCGGTGGCGGCCCCCGCGGTTGCGTACATGCTACAGCACCCGGTGTCGCAGTGCCGGCAGGTTCTGCCGGACCTCTGCCAGGCGCGCGGGGTCGATCACGCCGCCGACCACGCCTTCGCCTTCAGGCAGCGTTGCCAGGACCTCGCCCCACGGATCGACCAGCATCGAATGGCCCCAGGTGCGCCGGCCGTTCTCATGCTTGCCGCCCTGTGCCGCGGCCAGCACATAGCATTGGTTTTCAATGGCGCGGGCGCGCAGCAGGATCTCCCAGTGCGCCTGCCCCGTGGTGTAGGTGAAGGCGGCCGGCATCAGAATCAAGCTGGTGCCGTCGCCGGCGGCCAGTCCGCGGTAAAGCTCGGGGAAGCGCAGGTCGTAGCACACCGACATCGCCACCCGGCCGCAGGGCGCATCGAAGCTGACCGGCGTGCGCCCGGCCAGGATGGTGCGCGACTCGTCGTAGCTTTCAGTGCCGCGGGTAAAGCCGAACAGGTGGATCTTGTCGTAGCGCGCCACGCGCTCGCCGCGCGGGTTGAAGGCGAGCGAGGTGTTGTACACGCGCGCCGGGTCGTCGCACCACATCGGCAGCGTGCCGCCGACCAGCCAGATGCCGTGGCGGCGTGCCGTATCGGCCAGGAACTGCTGCACCGGGCCGTCGCCGTCATGCTCGCGCACCGCCACCTTGTCCGATTCGGAGCGGCCCATCATGCAGAAGTATTCGGGCAGCAGCACCAGCGCGGCGCCGCCGGCGGCGGCCTCGGCGATCAGCGCGCCGGCGCGCGCCAGGTTGGCATCGAGCGAGGTGCCTGTCACGGTCTGGATGGCGGCAACGCGGAACGGGGCGGGGGCGGCGGGTGCAGTCATAGGCGGGGCGGGCGTTGTTTTCCTCAGCGCGGGAAGGCGGGGTCGGCGCGGTTCTGGAAGGTCGGGGCTTGCGCCTTATTGTCCTCCAGTTTGCCGATCTGCGGGTTAGCCCAGCTACCGCTGATGCGGTAGTGCTGGGTGAACACCTTGGAGAACTCGTCGGCAAACAGCAGTTGCGCGGCCAGCGTGCCGATGCCCAGCACCGGGTTGATGAAGGCGGCCGCGATCGAGGTGGAGGTGGCGTTGATGCGCGGCACCACCTCCACGCGCAGGTCCTGGGTCTCGCGCAGCAGGTTGGCGGTGCCGCTCATGCTGGCCATGATCTGCGGGCTCCTGAGCTCGAAGTCCTGGATCGTGCCGACGCCGTTCTCGATCGTGCCGGTGCCGGCAATGCGGTCGAACACCAGCCCGCGGCCCGACAGGGTGCGGAAGTCCAGCGTGGCAAAGCGCAGCAGGCCCTGCAGGCTGAGCACGCCCAGCAGCCGCGCCGCGCCGGGGTCCACGCTCAGGATCTGGCCATTCTCCAGGTCCAGCGACAGCTTGCCCGACAGCGTCGGGTAGTCGATCGACAGCGGCGAGCCGCGCCAGGCCACGCGGCCTTCGAGCTTGCCCTTGCCGTCGCTCAGCGTGTGTGCCAGGCCCAGCCGGTCCAGCGTGGCGCCGGCATCGCGCACGTCGATGGTGAAGGACAACAGGGTGCGGCGCTCGGCATTGGCGTCGGCGCGCAGCCGGCGCGGCACGCGCCAGCTGCCGCTGCCGGTCAGGGTGGCGCCGGGCTGCTCGATCTGCAGCTTGTCCAGGGTCCAGACCGGGTCGGCAGCGCTGGTGCCGGTATGGGCCTTGACCTCAAGCTTGCCGAAGTCATGCCCGCGCAGCATGAACTGATCGGCCACCAGGTCGATCGCGGGCAGCTCGTCGATGCTGCTGGCAAGCGCGTCCACCACGTTGTGCTCGTCGCTGGCATCGGGCACGTTCAGGCGCGCCAGGCGCAGTTGCAGCGACCCGGTGGCCGAGGGCCCGGCCGGACGCCACTGCACCGCGCCGGCCACCTGGCGCGAGTCGATCTTAGCGTTCCAGCCACCGGCCTCGCGGTTGGCGTCGAGCACCACCTCATCCAGCGTGCGGCCCATGGCGTGCAGCGCTCGCGCGCGCAGCGCAATGCGGCCAGGCAGGAAGGGCGAGGGCGCCTCAGCGGGGCCCGCGGTGCCGGCACCGCCACCGAAGGCCGCCCGCCACGCATCGATATCGAGCTGGTCGAAGGTGGCCGCGGCGCTGACACCGGCCGCAGGCAGCGGCGCCGCCTGCTGCACGCCGATGCCGCCGGCGAGCACGTCGATGCCGCCGCCCTGGTCGCGGCGCAGCAGGTAGCGCGCGTTCAGCGCATGGCCCAGCTGCACCACCAGTTCGCTGGCGCCGGCGCGGCCCGGGGCGCTGGCCGGGCGCAGGTCCACGCGCAGCGCCAGGTCTTGCGCCGCGGCCTTGGCCAGGGGCGCGGGCAGGCCGCTCGCCATGCCATTCAGTTCGGAGCTCAGCTGCACCTGCAGCTGGCGCTCGCGCGTGGCGATCACGGCGCTGTAGCTGGTGCTGCCTTCGAGCCGCGCGGCCACCGGCGCCAGCGCCGAGCCCGCGGCAGCCTCGCGTAGCCCCGCGGCCGAGACGCTGCCGCTGGCGGTGACGTGCGTGGCGCCGTCCGGCTGGGTGCCGCCGCCGAGCCGGATCTCGCCACCGAGGAAGCGGGCGCGCATGTTCTCCAGCCCGAAACCGTGTTCGTTGAACGTGATGGTGCCGTTGGCATGGCCCAGTTGCGGCAACTGCGGGCTGAGCACGACTTCGTTGCCGGGGAAGCGGAAGCGGCCGTCCACCTTGGCGGCATTGGCGTGTTCCAGCGGCATGTCGAGCTTGAGCCTGAGCTCGCCGTTGCCGTTGGCCTGCGCCGCATCGGCCACGTGCGCGGTCCATTCGCGCACCGGCGAAGCGTTGATGTAGCGCAGGAAGCCCTGCACCGGTCCGCTGGCGCCGCCGTCGATCACCAGCTTGCCGTGCGGGCCAAGGTCGTCGATGCGGCCCTTGACGTCCTGTAGCGTGACGCCGGGGATATCTTGGACCGTGGCCCGGCTCGCCAGGAACGTCATGCCGCCGCGGTCGAACACGACCCGCCCGGCAATGTCGGTGAACGTGGGCCACGCCTGTACGCCGGCGGTGGTGCCGCTCGCGGTCTCATGCGGGGCGATCTGGTAGCTGACGTGTTCGATCGGCACCTCGACGCGGAACTCGCCGGCCTTCTCGTGCGGGGCACGGAACGGGAAATGCGCCAGGTCGCCGCGCAGCACGAAGCTCACGCCGGCCGCTTCGCCGCCCGCCAGCGCGCCGGCCAGGTAGTGCCGGGTGCCGGCCGGAATGCTCAGCGGCAGGTAACGCGGCACGCGCGCCACCTGGGCGCGGGTCATGTCACCGGTCAGGTTGGCGATGCCGGATACACCGTCGCCGCCTGCGCGCCAGGTGCCGCGCACCGAGCCGGCCGCATCGGCATTGGCAAAGCGCACGCCGTCCAGCGTGACCGCGAGCTTGCCGCCGGTGTGGGTCCAGTGCACTTCGCCGCCGATCTGGTCGAACGGCAGCCGCGGCTCCTCGAACAGGCCGGGCAGCACCAGTGCCGCGTCATTGCCTTCGAAGCGGGCATTGCCCTGCTGGTCATCGAAGGAGAAGGTGCCGGACAGGTGCGAGAAGCCGGGCGTGCCCAGCCGCGGGTGACCGCTGGCGTCCATCGCGGGCACGGCCGGCTGGCCATTGACCGAGACGTCGCGCAGCGTGCCCTGCACGCTGTAGAGCGGCTTGCCGCCGCCGCGCTCGAGCATGCCGGCGCGATCGCGGCTCCAGGTCACGTTCAGGTTGTCGATGTGGCCCGCCGGCTGCAGCGCGCGCAGCCGGCGCAGCACCGCGGTGTCCAGCGGCATCGAGCTGGACACCGCGCGCACCGTGTTCAGGTCCAGCGTGGGCGCCTTCAGCGAGAACTTGCGCAGGGTGCCGTCATTGGCGGTGGCCCAGCCGAGGGTGACCTTGCGCATGCCTTCGCGCCAGGTGCTGTCGGCGGGGGTGCCCTCATCGTCGCTGGCGGGCAGGGGTTGCCAGAGCAGGGTGTCGACGGTCAGCAGGTTGCTGCCGTCACGCTCGGTCCGGTGCAGCAGGAAGGCCTGCGCATTGGCCAGGCGCAGCGGGGCGGAGGCGCCGGCCAGCTGCAGGTCGACGCCGCTGGCGCGCAGCCGGGTCTGGCTGCGCACGATGCGGCCCTGGCGGAATTCAATGCTGCCGTCGGTGCTGAAGGTGCCGCTGGCGACGCGCTCGAACATCGCCAGGTAGCGCTGCAGCACCGGCAACTGCAGCTGGCCGAGGTCCCAGCTGGCCTGCCCGGTCCAGTAGCGCCAGTTGCCGGCGCTGTGCAGGTAGTCGTTGCGGAAGGTGGACTGCACTACCAGGGGGCTCGGCCCCAGCGCCGGCGAGCGCGCTTCCAGTTCCAGCGTATGGCGCACGCCATCGCGGCGGGTATCGAGGCGGATCTCGCCGATATCGAGCTGCGGCAGGCCTGCCTTTTCGTCCAGCCAGCGCAGCTTGCCGTCGGACAGCGCCACGCGCCCCTGCGACATCAGCCAGCCCAGGAAGCGGTCGTCGTCCTGCTGGCCGCCGGTCGCGTCCACCACCATGCCGCCCACCAGCAGCCTGCCCTCGGGCGTGCGCCGCACCAGGATGTCGGTGCTGGTCGCGCCTAGGCTGACGAACTGCAGGTTCATACTGAACAGCGAACGCCACGACAGCTTGCCGTCGAGCGTGGCGGCCGCAAGCAGCACGCGCCGTTCGGGGTCCACGGCGCGCAGGCCGCGGGCGCGGAAGGCTGGGTGCCAGCCGTCCCAGTAGGTATCGAGCGCGCCGATGCTGACCTTGGCCGAGAGCGCCACCGAGCCGCGCTCTTCCAGCCACTGGCGCGCGGTGGATGCCTGTGGCCACAGCACGAAGCGGATCAGCAGGCCCGCCACCAGCGCCAGCGCGGCCAGCACCAGTGCCAGCCGCACCAGCGCGCGGCCCAGCCCGCGCCAGAACGGGTGGCGCACGGCTGCCGCCACGCCGCGCGCGCAGGCGCGCAGGAACGTGCCCGCGCGTGCGCGGGCGGAACCGCTGCGCCGGGCGCTGGCGGCATCGTTGGCCGGGGGATTCACGGCGTGTGGCGGGGCCAGGGTGGAGGCGGCCTCCGGCCCGCCCGCGCCGCAATTGGGGGGGGAACCATCAGCGGGTGGTGGGGCGCGGCTGGACATGCGCAGATTATCCGACAATACTAGCCGCTCTCCAATCTGGTGCCCGGCCGGCTGAAACAAGAACGCGCAAGCTGCGCGCACCCAACGCGACAATAGCGACGATGGCGCGCCCGCTGCGCGGACAACAGGACGCGAGCATCGGGTGAACCGCGGGGCGAACCACGGGCCGCACCTTTTCTCGCATTTCAAATACTGGAATGACTGCCTCTGAACCGACGAGTTCCGCCGCTGGCGACGCTGCTGACCAACATGGCGCGCGCGCCACACCGGATCCGGCCAATCCAGCGAATGCGCAGCCAGGGCCGGGCCCCGGCACCATGGCTGCCGGCGCCTTTGCCATCACCGCGGCGCAGGCGCTGCAGCCGGCTGACGGGGTTGGCCAAGCGGGCGGCCACGTATTGTACTCGGCTGCGTATTCGCACTACGCGCGCCGCGTGCTGCAGGCCCGGCCGGATTTGCCGGCCGTCCTGGCCGCCGCGGCCGCCCAGCCGCTGACGCGCGCCTGGATGCAGGCGCGGCTGCAGGCGCTGCACGAGCCCTCGGCCGATGCCGAGGAATCCGCCAAACGCACCCTGCGCCGTCTGCGCGCCGAAGTGATGTGCGCGGTGATCGAGCGCGATTTGCGCGGCCTGGCCACGCTGGGCGAGGTCACCGGCGCCATGACCGACCTGGCCGAGCTGGCGATCCAGCATGGCCTGGCGATGCTGGGCGACGACCTGGCCGCCACCTTCGGGCGCCCGGTCGGCGCCCAAAGCGGCGAGGTGCAGGAGCTGGTGGTGGTGGGCATGGGCAAGCTGGGCGGGCGCGAGCTCAATGTCTCGTCCGACATCGACCTGATCTTTCTCTATGACGAGGACGGCGAGACCCAGGGCGGCTCGCGCAGCCTGTCCAACCACGAGTACTTCATTCGTCTCGGCCGCCGCCTGATCAACCTGCTGGCCGAGGTGACCGCCGATGGCTATGTGTTCCGCGTCGACATGCGGCTGCGCCCCAACGGCGATGCCGGCCCGCTCGCGTGCAGCCTGGGCATGCTGGAGGAATACCTGGTGGTGCAGGGGCGCGAGTGGGAGCGCTATGCCTGGATCAAGGGCCGCGTGGTGTCGGCGCTCGACACGCCGCACGCGCAGCGCACCGCCAGCCTGCTGGCGCGGCTGACCACGCCCTTCGTGTTCCGTCGCTACCTGGACTATGGCGTGATCGCCGCCATCCGCTCGCTGCATGCGCAGATCCGCAGCGAGGCCGCCAAGCGCAGCGGCGGGCTGGCGGGGCACGGCGTCAACCAGCGTTCGTTCAATATCAAGCTGGGCCGCGGCGGCATCCGCGAGATCGAATTCATGGCGCAGGTGTTCCAGCTGATCCGCGGCGGCCAGGACCCGGTGCTGCGCGTGCGCCCGACGCTGGAAGTGCTGGCGGTGGCGGTCGATCGCGGGCTGTTGCCCGCCGGCCAGGCCGAGCAGCTCGGCGATGCCTACCGTTTCCTGCGCCAGCTCGAACACCGGCTGCAGTACCGCGACGACGCCCAGACCCACCACCTTCCGACTTCGCCCGACGAACAACTGGCGGTGGCGCGGATGATGGGTTGCGCCGACTGGCAGGAACTGCTGGCGCGCCTCGCGGCGCTGCAGGAGCCGGTGGCGCAGCAGTTCGAAGCCACCTTCTCGGATCCCGATGCCGCCCCGTGCGAAGCGCTGTGGCCGGGCATCGTGTTCGACGACAACGCCGCGCAAGCGCAGGACAACCTGGAACAGAAGCAGGACGACGCGGCCTGCGACGATGACGCCGCGCCCTGTCAGCGCCTGCAGGCCGCCGGCTTCACCGACTGCAACGGGCTGCTGGACCGGCTGCGCGCGATCGCCTCGTCGCTGCGCTACCGCGCGCTGTCCGAGTCCAGCCGCGCGCGCTTCGATCAGCTGGTGAACCGCGCGCTGGACCTGGCCGCGCGCCAGGACGACGCCGACAGCACCATCGCGCGCTTTATCGACTTCCTCGAGGCGATCAGCCGCCGCGCCTCCTACCTGTCGTTGCTGTCCGAGTATCCGCAGGCGATGGACCGCGTCGCGCAGACGCTGCATGCCTCGCGCTGGGCCGCGGCCTACCTGACGCGGCACCCGCAGCTGCTGGACGAACTGCTCGACAGCGATGCGCTGGCCGGCGCGCCCGACTGGGCCGCCTTCCGCAAGCGCCTGCATGAACGGCTGCTGGCCGCCGAAGGCCAGATCGAGCAGCAGATGGACATCCTGCGGCGCGAGCATCATGTCGAGACCTTCCGAGTGCTGCTGCAGGACCTGCAGGGCATGCTGACGGTGGAGCAGGTGGCCGACCGCCTGTCCGACCTGGCCGATGCCATGCTCGAGGCCACGCTGGCAACGGTCTGGCGCCAGCTGGCCACGCGCCACCGCGACACGCCGCGCTTCGCGGTGATCGCCTACGGCCGGCTGGGCGGCAAGGAACTGGGCTATGCCTCGGACCTGGACATCATCTTCCTGTACGACGACGACCATGAGCGCGCGCCCGACGTCTACGCCGCCTATGCGCGCCGGCTGATTACCTGGCTGACCAGCCATACCGCCGCCGGTGCGCTGTTCGACGTCGACACGCGGCTGCGCCCCAACGGCGCGGCCGGCCTGCTGGTGACCAGTTTCGAGGCGTTCCGCCGCTACCAGCTGCGCGAAGGCGACAACACCGCCTGGGTGTGGGAACACCAGGCGCTGACGCGCGCGCGCTTCTGCGCCGGCGACGCCGCCATCGGTGACCGCTTCGAGGCGCTGCGCGGCGAGGTGCTGTGCCAGGAACGCGATGCCGCCGCGCTGCGCGACGAGATCGTGCAGATGCGCCGCAAGGTCGCCGAAGGCCATCCCAACCCGACCGACCTGTTCGACCTGAAGCACGATCGCGGCGGCATGGTCGATATCGAATTCACGGTGCAGTACCTGGTGCTGCTGCACAGCCGGGCGCACCCGCAGCTCACGCGCAATGCGGGCAATATCGCGCTGCTGCGCGAAGCGGGCGAGCTGGGCCTGATCGACGCGACGCTGGCACTGGCGGTGGGCGATGCCTACCGGCTGTTCCGCGCGCGCCAGCACCAGCTGCGGCTCGAGGGGCAGGCGCATGCGCGCGTCGCGCCCGCGTCGGTGGCGCAGCAGACCGGACAGGTGCGCGCGCTGTGGCAGGCCGTGTTCGGTGAGGCCTGACGCGGCAGTTCCGCCGGCACCGGCCGGGGCATCGTGGCCGGGGTTGCTGGCGGCGATCGCGCTGGTGTGGGCGCTGTCGGCCTGGTTCACCTTCATGCCATGGTGGCATGCGCATGGCCTCTACCTGCGCGATGCCGTGCGGCTGGACGGCCAGTGGTGGCGCCTGGCCACCGCCATGTGGGTGCACCTGGATGGACACCACTGGCTGGCCGACGCGCTGGCGGCCACCGGCGTGCTGGCCATCGCCGCGCGCGCGGCGCGTGCGCACACCCTGTTGCTGGTGCTGGTTGCCTGCGGCATCGGCGTGCAGGTGGTGCTGCTGCGCGCGCCGGCGATTGCATGGTATGGCGGGCTCTCCGGCGCCTTGCACGGGCTGGCCCTGTGGGGCGCGCTCGCGCTGTTGCGGGCATCGGGCCTGGCGCGCGTCACCGGCGTGCTGCTATGCCTGGGCGTGCTGGCCAAGGTCTGGGTGGAACAGTCGTGGCTGGCGCCGGTGGTGTTCGAACCGGCCTGGGGATTTGGCGTGGTGCGCCTCGCGCACGCGGCCGGCGCCGTGGCCGGCCTGCTGTGCTGGGTCTTGCAGGAGTGGTGGCTGGCGCGTCGCCCGGCCCGCGGCGACGACGCCTGAGCCGGCCGGGCGCCGGGGTTACAGGCGACGCCGCAGCGCGAAGGCCAGCAGGCCGGACAGCGCCAGCAGTATCGCGGTCCAGGGCGCAATGGCGCCGCCGCCACCGCCACCACCATTGCCCGGTGCCGGCGCAGCCTGCGCCGGTGGTGTGCCCGCCGCGGCCGCCAGTGCGCCGTCGGCATCGAGCAGGCCGGCGCCGCAGACGCCCGGATTGGTGGTGCAATAGGTGCCGGACGGATGCGGGCGTGCCGAAGCCTTCAGCGCTGCGGTGACCTGGGCCGGAGTCAGCGAACCATTGACCGCGAACATCATGGCCACCACGCCCGAAACCATCGGCGCGGCGAAGCTGGTGCCCGCGGATGACGTCACGACATAGTTGCCAAGGCCAGTCTTGCCATCGTTGTTCAAGGTGCGAATGACCGAGGGCGTGGTCGTGCACTGCCCATTGACTACCTGCGAGTTGCCGCATCCGCCGCCCGGCGCGCTGATCGCGACCTGCGGGCCGACGTTGGCATAGCTGGCATTCTCGCCGTCGTTGGCATGCGCCGTGACCGCGATCACGCCGCTGCAGTCGCCCGGCGCTTCCACCGCGCCGCGCTCATTGCCGGCGGCGGCCACCACCACCACGCCGCGCGCGTTCAGGTCGTTGACGGCCTGTTGCTCAATGCTGCTGCAGGTGCCGCCGCCGAGGCTGATATTGACCACGCGCGCCGGCGTCGCATTGGCCGGCACGTTGGGTACCGACAAGCCGCCGGCCCAGCGCATGGCGTCGACGGTATCGGACAGCAGCGCGCCGCAGCGGCCCGAGACGCGCACGGGCAGGATGCGCGCGTTCCAGTCGACGCCCGCGATGTCCTGCGCATTGTTGGTCTGCGCGCCCAGCACGCTCGCCACGCGCGTGCCGTGCCAGCTGTTGTTGGTCGCCGTCTGCGTGGGCGTTGAACTGCCCGGGCAGGTGAAGTTGGCCGGGACATTGTCGCCGGCGTCGGTGGCATCGGCGTCGCGGCCGTCGCCGTCATTGGAAATGGTGCTGCTGCTGATGAAGTCGTAGCCCGGCAACACGCGCGCCGCCAGGTCGGGGTGCGGCAGGATGCCGGTGTCCACCACCGCGATCACCACGCCGCTGCTGCCGCGGCTGCGGTCCCACGCGCGCGGCAGGTTGACGCCGCCCACCGCCGTGCCGGTACCCATCAGGTAAGGCTGGCGCGAGATGAACTCGGGATCGTTGGGCACGGTGTCGTGCAGCTTCAGCCAGCGGTCGGGCACGGCATCGGCGATGCGTGGGTCCTGGCGCAGCCGGGCCGCCGCGGCTTCCGGGTCGGCAGCGAGTGCGTCGGGCACCTGCAGCAGGTGCAGGTTGCCGCCCATGGCGCGGCGCGCCGTGACGGCAATGCCGGTGCGCTCGCTCAGCTGCTTGAGCGCATCCGCCGCGGCTGCAGGCGTCTTGCTGCTGCCATCGCTGGCGGTGCCATTGGCGCCGTCACGCCAGCGCACGATGATCTGGCCAGTGTAGGCGGGTGCGGCATGGGCGCCGGCAGCCAGTGCCGCGCTGGCCGGCATCACGCCGCACACAGCGGCGGCGAAGACAATGGCCCGCCAACGGCGGGTCACGGGGCTGCTACGGAAGTCGGACTGCGCGGGTTGCGGCATGTATTCCTCCTGGGGCGTAGCGCGCGAGGGGCTTGTTATGTAGCGAATACGATCCAGCGTGGTTGCGCAAGGGCAACCGAAGGCTTAAGTCCTGTCGTGCATCCGGGCTCAGCTCTGCGGCATGTCGCGGCTGGTGGGAATGTTGCGGTTGGGCTTGAGCACGCGGTCGGGCTCGGCGGTCTCGATGCGGGGCGTGGCGCGCAGGGTCTCGACCGCCTGGTCGAGGGTGGCATCCGCCGACGGCGAGATCGCGGTGACCAGCCAGACGCCGCCGGACATCGGGCGCTTGACCACGTAGCGGATCGGGCCCTTGATCTCGGCCAGCAGCTTGCCGGCGTCCTCCGACAGGTTCACCGCGGGCGGCTTGAAGCGCACCATGATGTCGCCCAGGGAACGGTCGTCGCTGATGCTGCCCGGCGGCGGGGCCGAGGACTTAGGCTGGGCCTGGCAGGCGGACAGCGCCAGCAGTGCGGCCGATGCGGCGGTGGCGATGGCCAGCACGGCGCGCAGCGATGCGCGCGGGCGTTGCCGGAGGCCGGCTTGCGCTTGGCGGGTCATGGTGAAGCTCCTGTCAGTATATGGATTGGCGCACGTGCGGGGGCGGCTTTCAGCCGGCGGCGCGGCGGCTGCGCCGGCCATCCTTGCCGCCCGTGCCGCGTGCGGGCTGGCTGCCCTGGCCGCCGGCCATGCCTTGCGCCAGCATTTCTTCCGCATGTTGCAGCGTGGTGGCGGTGACAGTGGCGCCGCCCAGCATGCGGGCGGTCTCGACCACGCGCCCGGCGGGGTCCAGCACCCGGATGCGCGAGCGTGTGACCGAGCCGTCGCCTGCATCGGTGGTTTCCTTGCTGACCAGCAGGTGGGTGCCGGCCTGCGCCGCCACTTGCGGCAGGTGCGTCACGCACAGCACCTGGCGCGCGCGGCCGAGCTCCTGCAGGCGCCGGCCGACCACTTCGGCCACCGCACCGCCGATGCCGGTATCGACCTCGTCGAAGATCAGCGTGGGCGTGGGCGAGGCCTCGCTGGTGATCACCGAGATCGCCAGGCTGATACGCGCCAGTTCGCCGCCCGAGGCCACCCGGGCCAGTGGCCGCGGGCTCACGCCGGCATGGCCGGCGACCAGGAATTCGACCTGCTCCAGTCCATGGCTCTGGCCTTCGTCGAGCGCATTGAGTGCGGCGACAAAGCTGCCGCCGGCCATCGACAGGCCCTGCATGGCGTCGGTGACCGCGGCGGACAGCGCCTGCGCGGCCTGCTTGCGGGCGTGGCTGAGATGCTGTGCCAGGGTCAGGTAGGCGGCCTTGGCCGCGGCCTCGCGCGCCATCACCTTGTTCAGGTCCTGCGCGGCCTGCAGGTCGTCCAGCTGCTGGCGGCGGGCCACCAGCTCGTCGGGCAGTTGCTCGGGCGGCAGGCGGTACTTGCGCGCGGTGGCGTGCAGCGCCTGCATGCGTTCGTCCACGGCCTGCAGCCGCTCGGGATCGAGTTCGAGCCGGTCGACATAGCGCATGAGCGAGTGCGCGGCTTCCTCGGCCTGCATCTGCGCAGGCTCGAGCGCGGCCAGCACGTCGCGCAGCGCGGGATCGACATCGGCAAGCTGCTGCAGCTTGTGCACGATGGTATTCAGCGCCGACAGCACCGAGCCGTCGGCCTCGGACAGTGCGTCGAGCGCGGCGCGGCTGCCGTCGATCAGGCCGGCGGCATGCGACAGCCGGTTGTACTCGGACTGGATCTCTTCCCATTCGCCCGGCTGCGGGTTGAGCTTGTCCAGTTCGCCGACCTGCCATTCCAGCCGTTCTCGTTCGAGCTGCATCTCGCGCGACTGGTGTTCTACCGCCTCGCGCTGGCGCACGCAGGCACGCCAGGCGCGCCAGGCCTCGGCCACGGCGCCGGCCTGCTGGGTGAGGCCGGCGTGGGCGTCGAACAGCAGCCGCTGCGCGTCGGGGCGCAGCAGCAGCTGGTGCGCGTGCTGGCCGTGGATGTCGACCAGCTGGTCGCCGACTTCGCGCAGCTGCGCCAGGGTGGCGGCGGCGCCGTTAATAAAGGCCTTGCTGCGGCCGCCGGCATCGACCGTGCGGCGCAGCAGCACGGTATGCACGCCGTCTTCCGCTTCGCTGTTGAGCTCGCGCTCGGCCAGCCAGGCATCCAGTGCCGGGTGGGTCGAGAAGGTGGCGCTGACGCTGGCGCGCGGGGCGCCTTCGCGCACCACGCCGGCATCGGCGCGTTCGCCCAGCACCAGCGCCAGGGCATCGATCAGGATGGATTTGCCGGCGCCGGTCTCGCCGGTGAAGACGGTGAAGCCAGTGGTGAAGTCCAGGTCGAGCGTATCGACGATGACGAAATCGCGGATGGACAGGCTGCGCAGCATCGTGGCGTGGAAGGTAGTCGGTCCGATGGGTTCGGGCTCAGGCTTGAGGGGCGGCTTGATACTGGCTCAGAGGCGATTGTCTTCGGAAGGATACTCGTGCCAGTGCAGCTTCTTGCGCAGCGTGGCGTAGTAGTTGTAGCCGACCGGGTGCAGCAGGTTGATGGATTTTTCGGAGCGCCGCACCACGATGCGGTCGCCCGGCAGCAGCGAGGTCAGCGACTGCATGTCGAAGTTGACGCTGGCGTCGCGCGCGCTGGCCACCTCGATGGTGACCTCGGCGTCGTGCGGCAGCACGATCGGGCGGTTGGACAGCGCGTGCGGGGCGATCGGCACCAGCACCACGCCCGACAGCGTCGGATGCAGGATCGGGCCGCCGGCGGACAGCGCGTAGGCGGTGGACCCGGTGGTGGTCGACACGATCAGCCCGTCCGAGCGCTGGTTGTACATGAAATGGCCGTCCACCGACACCGCCAGCTCGACCATGCCGGAGATGCCCGAGCGGTTCACCACCACGTCGTTCAGGGCCAGCGCGGAGAAGATGTCCATGTCGTCGCGCACCACGCGCGATTCCAGCAGCAGGCGGGTCTCGGCCTCGTACCGGCCGTCGAGCATGTCGGGCAGCACGGTGTGCGCGTCTTCCAGCGCGATGTCGGTCATGAAGCCCAGCCGCCCGTGGTTGACGCCGATCAGCGGCACGTCGTAGCCGGCCAGCTGGCGGGCGATGCCCAGCAGCGTGCCGTCGCCGCCCAGCACCACGGCCACGTCGGCCTGCCGGCCGATCTCCTCGGCGGACAGGGCAGGGTAGCCGGTTAGCCCGGTGGCCAGCGCGGTTTCGCGCTCGAACACCACGTCCTGCCCGTTGCGCAGGATATAAGAGGCGATCTCCTCCAGCGGCCCTTCGATGCCGGCAGTGGAGTACCGGCCCACCAGGGCGACGGTCTTGAACGAAGTGCGCACGGCGCTGGCTTTCGGGGGGGCGGACATGCGTGGATTAGACCATACCGCCATGACGGTTGTCAGCAGGCGCGGGCGGGCGGCCCGGGCCGCCCGCCAGAAGGTCCAAAACTTGCGTAAAATCGGGGCATCATGGATGAACGCTCCAAAACGCTGCTCAAGACCCTGATCGAGCGCTATATTGCCGAAGGGCAGCCGGTCGGTTCCCGCACCCTGTCGAAGTACTCGGGGCTGGACCTGTCGCCTGCGACGATTCGCAATGTGATGTCCGATCTGGAGGAAATGGGCTTTATTGCCAGCCCGCACACCTCGGCCGGCCGTATCCCGACCCCGCGCGGCTACCGGCTGTTCGTCGATTCGATGCTGACGGCCAAGCCGCTGGAGCGCAACGCCGACCTGGCCGAGCTGACCGGCCAGATCCAGGACCAGCTCGGCGGCCAGCAACTGGGGCCGCAGCGCATGATCACGGCGGCGGCGCGCACGCTGTCCAACCTGTCGCACTTCGCCGGCGTGGTGATGACGCCGCGCCGCGCGCAGGCGTTCCGGCAGATCGAATTCATGCGGCTGTCGGACAAGCGCATCCTGCTGATCATCGTCAGCCCCGAGGGCGACGTGCAGAACCGCATCATCCAGACCGAGCTGTCATACACGCCGGCCCAGCTGATCGAGGCGGCCAACTTCTTCAACTCGCACTATGCCGGCATGAGCTTCGACACGGTGCGCGGCCACCTGCGGGTGGAACTGCAGGACCTGCGCCGCGACATGTCGCAGCTGATGCAGGCCGCGGTCGAGGCCGGCAGCGTCGCCGAGGACGAGGACGACGACCACGTCTTTATCAGCGGCGAGCGCAAGCTGCTGGAAGTGGAAGACCTGGCCTCCAGCATGGACAAGCTGCGGCGCCTGTTCGACGTGTTTGAGCACAAGACCAGCCTGTTGCAGCTGCTGGACGTGTCCAGCCATGCGCAGGGCGTGCAGATCTTTATCGGCGGCGAAAGCCGGCTGGTGCCGATCGAAGACATGGCGGTCATCACCGCCCCGTACGAGGTTGACGGCCAGATCGTCGGCACGCTTGGCGTGATCGGCCCCACGCGCATGGCGTATGAGCGCGTGATCCCCATCGTCGACATCACCGCGCGCTTGCTGTCCAGCGCCCTGAGCCAGAACTAGTGCAAAGACTGGCTGGTCTGACAAGCAGTTCCATTCCTACCGAGCGCGGCAATCGCCGGTGCGCCGCACCGGCGCCATCCCGGCACCGTGCCAACCCGGAAGCGACATGACGTTTTCTCCCGAACCGGCCTACCAGCACGGCCACGCGCCGCGCACGGCGATCCTGCTGGTCAACCTGGGCACCCCGGACGCACCCACGCCCAAGGAGGTGGGGCGCTACCTGAAGGAATTCCTGTCCGACCCGCGCGTGGTCGAGATCCCGCGCGTGGCCTGGCTGCCGCTGTTGCATGGGGTGATCCTGCCGCTGCGATCGCGCGCCTCGGCGCTGAAGTATGAATCGATCTGGCTGCGCGAGGCCCATATGACGGGCTCGCCGCTGCTGGTCTACAGCGAGCGCCAGGCCCATGCGCTGCAGCGGCTGCTGAACCAGCATGGCCATGAAGTGACGGTCGCGTGCGCAATGCGCTACGGCAACCCGTCGATCGCCTCGGTGCTGGAGGCGCTGCGCCGGCAGGGCTGCGAGCAGGTGCTGGTGCTGCCGATGTATCCGCAGTACTCGGGCACCACCACGGCCACGGCCTTCGACGAGGTGTTCCGGGTGCTGGGCCAGTGGCGCAACCAGCCCGAGCTGCGGCTGGTCAAGCATTTCCATGACCACCCGGCCTATATCTCGGCGCTGCACCAGCAGGTCGGCGCCTATTGGGCGCGGCACGGCATGCCGGACTTTGCCCGCGGCGACAAGCTGATCCTGTCGTTCCACGGCGTGCCGCGGCGCACGCTGGAGCTGGGCGACCCCTATCACTGCGAATGCCTGAAGACCGGCCGGCTGCTGGGCGAGGCGCTGGGCCTGCAGCCGGGCCAGTATCAGGTGACGTTCCAGTCCCGTTTTGGCAAGGCGGAATGGCTGCAGCCGTACACCGCGCCGACGCTGGCCGAGCTGGGCAAGGTCGGCGCGGGCCGGGTCGACGTCTTCTGCCCGGGCTTTCCGGCCGACTGCATCGAGACCCTGGAGGAAATCGCCATGGAAGGGCAGACCGAGTTCAAGGTCGCGGGCGGCAAGGATTTCCACTTCATCCCGTGCCTGAATGATGCCGATCCGTGGGTCGCGGCCATGGCCGAGATCGCGCTGCAGCACCTGCAGGGCTGGCCGCTGGCCACGCCGCATCCGCACGAACTGGAAGCACGGCGCACGCGCGCCCAGACCCGGGGAGCGGCGGCATGAATGTCGACTTTGCGCCGGATGCGCGCCAGCGCATTGACAAATGGCTGTGGTGCGCGCGCTTCTTCAAGACGCGCTCGCTGGCGGCCGAAGCGGTGGAGCGCGGCAAGGTGACCGTGAACGGCCAGCCATGCAAGAACTCGCGCGAGGTGAAGCCCGGCGACATGGTGGTGCTGGAAGCGCACCAGCAGCGCTGGGAACTGGTGGTGATGGGCATCGCCCCGGCGCGCGGGCCGGCGCCGGTGGCGCAGACGCTGTACGAGGAAAGTGCCGAAAGCCAGTCCCGCCGGCTGGCCGATGCCGAACGCCGGCGCCTGCAGCCGGAGCCGTCCGCGCAGATCCAGGGGCGCCCGACCAAGCGGGACCGGCGCCGCATCGACCACCTAAAGAGCTGAAATGACAACGCGGCGGCACCGGGAAGCTCCGGTGCCGCCGCGCAGTGGGCACAGGGTCAGGTGGCGCTTATTCCTGCGTGACTTCCTGACTGACGATAGGGACGATGTAGTGCTTGAACACCGCCTTGCCGCTGCCATACTCCGTATCGCGCGAGGTGAATGCGCCGGAAAGGCAGATAAAGACGGTCATGACCGCCAAGGCGGCCACAAGGCAGAGCGTCACGACTGGCAGCTTATGCATGGCCAACCTTTCGGAAGAGGCACAAAGTTGAACCATCTCCAGGACCCCCGACATTTTTGTCATTTTTCTTACTGAGAATCTTAGTGAGTGCGATGCAGCAAAGCAATAAGGCGTCGATTGCATATGGGTGGCCTTTGTAACCGTGTGTTTCCGCGTCACGCCAGCGCCACTCTTGAAAACCTGCGCCTTGCCACCACCTGCACGGAACACGCGCCGATTTACCACCCGCGGCCAGGCCCACGGCGGGCCGCGACAATGCATTGATACGGATCGACATGGAAGAACAGAAGCAGACGCCAACCACCCAGACGCCTACGCCCGCGGGCGAAGAGGCGGCCAACGCCAGCCAGGAAACCGGTGCGCCGGAAACCGCTGCCGTGGATGACGTGGCGGCCCAGCTGGCCGCCCTGGAAGCCAAGGCGCGCGAGCATTACGACCTGTATATGCGCGCCGTTGCCGAAGGCGAGAACATCCGCCGCCGGGCGCAGGACGATGTCGCCAAGGCGCACAAGTTCGCCATCGAGAACTTCGCCGACAACCTGCTGCCGGTGATGGACAGCCTGCAGGCCGCGCTGGCCGACGGCTCGGGCGATATCGCCAAGCTGCGCGAAGGCGTCGAACTGACCGCGCGCCAGCTGGCGGCCGCCTTTGAGCGCGGCAAGATCGTTGAACTCAACCCGGTGGGCGAGAAATTCGACCCGCACCGCCACCAGGCCATCTCGATGGTGCCGGCGGACCAGGAACCCAATACCGTGGTGACCGTGCTCCAGCGCGGCTACACCATTGCCGAGCGCGTGCTGCGGCCGGCGCTGGTGACGGTGGCGGCACCGAAGTAAGCCGGCCCGGGACGGCGGCGTGCCATCCTGGATTGCGACCTGACGCCCGGTGCCGGCTGGCCCGGGCGTTTGTCATTCTGGAGCGAGCATGACCACTGAACCAGGCGCCGGCTCGGCGCAGTCGTCCCCGGCCCCCCACCTCGACCACCGCGCCTTCGAGGCGTTCGGCATGCGCGAGGTCGATGACGGCATCATCGACGCCGCCATAGCCGGGGCCGGCGACGCGCTGGTGTGCGTGTTCTTCTGGGGGGTGGACTGCTTCAACTGCGAGATGGCCAAGAAGGCCATGCTGGCCAACCCCGAACCGGTCCGCGCGCTGGCGCTGCACTGGCTGCATGCCAACGTCTACGCGCATCCCGGGCTGGGCCGGCGCTTTGGCCTGCATGGCATCCCGGTGTTCATGTTCTTTCAGAACGGCAAGAAACTGGGCTGCGCCACTGGCTGGCATGGCCACGGCCAGTTTGCCGCCGCGGTGGCCAATGCGCGGCTCAAGGCCAGCGGCAAGCCGCTGGCCGGCTGAGCGGTCTGGCCGTTCAGCGGGTTCAGCGGGACAGCGCGTAGCCGATGCGGAACTGCCACGGCAGCTTGTGGTTGTAGTCCAGCAGGCTCTCGCCATAGCCGACGAAGTAGCCCGCCATCAGGTAGCCCGCGGTGCCGGGGATCAGCCGCGCCATCGGGTAGGTCAGCTGGGCGTCGACGCTGCCGTACCACTTGCGCGTGCCCTTGCGCAGCGTGGCGGAGAACTCCCATGAGTCCGGGCGCCCGTAGGCAATGCCCAGGTCCATGAAGCCGCGGTAGTGGGCGATGTCGGGGTTGTCGCCCTTTTCCACATAGGCATAGAGCTTGGGCGCGACGCGCCAGTGCCAGTCGTTCTGGTCGCCGAAGTAGAAGGTCGGCTTGACGAAGACCGTATTGATGCTGCGCGATTCGTCGCCGCTGCGGCCATTGGATTCATGCTCCAGGCCGGCCGCCAGCGACAGCCGGCTGATGACGTTGTTGCGCACGCCGGTATCCGACAGGTAATAGAACAGGCTGGGCCGGTAGTTGGTGTCGCGGAACGGCTTGGACTGCTCGGACAGGTCCCACAGCGAAAACTGCGTGTAGCCCACGTACAGGTTGTCGAACAGGCGCTTCGACGCCGGGTCCTCGCCCTGAAACAGGCGGTACTTGAAACTCAGCTGGAACTTGGCGTTGGCGCCGTCATGCGCGCCGACCATGAAATACATCGGGTCATGGAACGACAGCCGGGCGCTGTCGCGCAGGTCGGCCGGCGCGGGTGCGGCGGCGCCCGCCGTGGTGACCGGGGAGACCGGCACGGCTGCGGTAGCGGTCGCCGGCTCTGTGGCGTCGGTGGCCGGCTCGGTGCCGTTCGCTGCCGGTGCCTTGCCGGCGACCGGTGGAGCGGCGGTGGCGGGTTCGCCGGGCTGCGGCAGGCGGTTCAGCGTCACCAGTACCGGAGCGGCGTCGATGCCGGTGGCATCCAGCCGCACCTGGCCGCGCAGGGCCGGGGGCAGCGCCACCGTGTAGCGGATCGCGCGGTGCTCACCGCGGCGCAGGTTGACCACGGCCGGGCCCGAGACTTCGCGCCACAGCACCAGCCGCACCGGCGCCTGCAGGTCGCCCGAGGCGGTCACTTCGAGCGTGTCGGGAATCCGGTAGCGGCGCGTGGCGTCGTCGGCGCTGACCACCAGCGTCAGCGTCAGCGGCTGGTTGCCGTCGATCACGCGCGGCGGCTGCAGCAGCGCCACCCCGGCGTGGCCGGCCAGCGGCCAGGCCAGCATCAGCGACAGGCAGAGCGGGGCAACGGCGCGGCCGGCGGGCGCGAGCCGGCGCCGGCGGGGGAGGGCAATACGGGGCATGGTTTGCGGGCACCGCGCCGCCATATGACGGCAACGCGGCTAGGGAAATGCGGACCCCAAAGCCTACCACGCACCCATCGGAGGGTTGTGACGAATTGTACGCAGCACTTGATGCGTCTCGCGTACCGGACTTAGCGGTTGGCGCGGCGCTTCACGCAATCGACGTAGTGGTCGCCGTCGGGCGGCTGGCCGGTGCGTTGTGCCTGCCACAGCATTTCGCCCAGGCATTCCATCACCTGGTGCTGGGCTTCGTGCGGGGAATCCAGCCGGCGCGCCAGCGCCTCATAGGCCTGGCGAATGCCGCGCGGCTGGTCGACCGAGACCTGCTCGGAGATCGACAGGTGCATCGACAGGTGCAGGAAGGGGTTGGTCTGGCCTTGCTCGGGAGTGTAGTCCTGCGACAGCGCACCTTCACTGTCGCGCAGCAGGCCGTGGTACTCGGGGTGCTCGCCGATCCAGTCGATTGCGATGGCTTCCAGCGGGGTCAGCACGCCGCCTGTGAGCTGCTTCTGCCAGGCATCGCAGAAGAACCGGCGGACTTCTTCTCGGGAGGGATTAAACATGGTGGCGACATTGTAAACGAGGGCCGCGGCCCGCGCTGGCGGCGCCGCTTGTTGCAAGCGGCGCCAAGTAGAATGCGGGATCGCCGACTTTCCGCCCGCTCGATGACCGCTTCCGCCCAAACCGCCCCGGACCACGCCCGCGACAAGCTGGCCGGCGTGCTGCTGATCGCGCTGTCGGCCAGCGCCTTTGGCGCCATGGCGATCTTCGCGCGCTTTGCCTACGCGGCCGGCGCGGATGTCTACGGGCTGCTGCTGGTGCGCTTCATGCTGGCCGCCGCGGCATTGGCCTGGGTGATGCGCACGCGCGGCATCGCCTTGCCGCCGTGGCGCCGCGTGCTGGCGCTGGCGGCGATGGGCGGCATCGGCTATGTCGGCCAGTCGTTCTGCTTCTTCAGCGCGCTCAACCATGCGCAGGCCAGCCTGGTGGCGCTGTTGCTGTACCTGTATCCGCTGTTCGTGACGATCCTGGCGGCGGTCTTCCTGAAGGAGCGGCTGACCACTGCCGCGGTGATCGCGCTGGTGTTGTGTTCGGTGGGCGCCGGCCTGACCGTCGGCGGCGGCGAGGGCTCACCGCTGGGGATCGCGCTGGGGCTGGCGGCGGCGGTGATCTATTCGGTCTATATCATCGTCGGCGCGCGCGTGACTGCCGGCGTCAACCCGATCGCCACCACCACGGTGATCTGCACCGCGGCGGCGCTGGTCTACGGCGCCGTCGGCCTGCTGCGGATGGGGGCGGGCGCGCCGCCGCAGTTCCCGGCCACTGCCGGCGGCTGGCTGGCGCTGGCAGCCATCGCGCTGTTGTCGACGGTGCTGGCGATCCTGACCTTCTTCGCCGGCCTGCAGCGGCTGGGCGCGGCGCAGGCGTCGATGCTGTCGACGCTGGAGCCGGTGGTCACGGTGCTGCTGGCGGCGCTGCTGCTGGGCGAGCATATCGGCGCGGCGCAGGCCGTGGGCGGCGGGCTGATCCTGGCCGGCGTGCTGTGGCTGACCCGCCGGGGCAGTGCGCCGGCGCCGGCCCGCGCCGATATGCAAGGGAATTGAACGGGTTGCTCAAAGGCGCTGTCGTGGGGCGCACAAGGCGTTGGGTACAATCGCGCCTTCTCTTAAATCTCGTACAGGAAAGAAGCGCATGTCCCAGATCGACAACGCCGCGCTGGCGCAGCTGTTCACCGAAGCCCGCACGCACAACGTGTGGCAGGACCGCCACGTGGACGACGCCGTGCTGCACCAGATCTATGAAGCGATGAAGTTCGGCCCGACCGCTGCCAACAGCAGCCCGGCGCGCATCGTGTTTGTCAAGAGCGCTGCCGAGAAGGCGCGCCTGGTGGACTGCGTGTCGGCCGGCAACGTCGACAAGACCCGTTCGGCGCCGGTGACGGCCATCATCGCCTTCGACACCGCCTTCCACGACCAGCTGCCCAAGCTGTTTCCGCATGCCGACGCCCGTTCCTGGTACGCCGGCAACGCCGAGAAGATCGCCCGCGACGCGCTGATGAACAGCTCGCTGCAAGGCGGCTACTTCATCCTGGCGGCGCGCGCGCTGGGCCTGGACTGCGGCCCGATGGGCGGCTTCGATGCCGACAAGGTCAACGCGGCCTTCTTCCCTGACGGCAAGTGGCAGGTCAACTTCCTGTGCAACCTGGGCTACGGTGAGGCCGACAAGCTGTTCCCGCGCGGCCCGCGCCTGTCGTTCGACGAAGCCTGCCGCATCGTCTGAACGCGCTGCGCACCAACGGTGCCAGACAAAAAAGCGACCCGCCGTGGTCGCTTTTTTTTGTCTGGCGCGCGGCGGCGGCTTCAGGCCGTCCACTCCTGCACGGGATTGCAGGCCAGGTAGCGCTGGGGTTCGGCAATGCCAAGCCGCGCGCGGGCCGCGTCGATGGGTTCATGCAGCAGCCTCTCGTAGTCCTCGCCCAACAGCCATTGGGCGCGGCGGCCCAGCCGGTAGCCCTCCAGCACGGCCCGCGCAAAGGCCAGGCTGCCGCTCACGCGCAGGCTCTTCAGCGACGCCGCGATGGCGATGAAGGCCCAGCCCTTGCCGCCGGTCTGGGCATAGCTGAATGCCACCAGTGCGGCTTCGCCAAGGCTCTCATCGGCCCGGTAGCCGGTAAGCACATGCCAGATGTCGTGGATGTCGCGGGTACGCCGGCCGAACCACATGTAGGCGTCCTCGACCACGGGCTCCTGGTCCAGGTTCGAGACCTTGGCCAGCCCGTCAGCGCTGTAGCCGGTCTGTTCCAGGAAGGCGCGATAGGCCGCGCCCACCGTGCCCGGTGCGAACCTGGCCACGTAGGCGGGATCGGACAGGCGCTCCGCCAGCTCGACGCGCTGGTAGACCATGCGCCGCCCGTCCGGTGTGCTCAGCAGGCGGCTGAAGTTGCGGGGCATGGACGGCCCGTTGAGTGCGCGCATGATGCGGAACACCTGCTCCGTGTCGTTGCCATTCGCCATCAGCTTGCGAACGGCCTGGAACGCGGTGAAGACATCCTGCTTGTAGGGGTTGGAACCGGTGGTGGTGGCCATGGGCGGGGCTCCGTGGATCAGGCGACTTGCGCCTCGGCCGGCGCGGGTACATGCAGCCGGGCGGCGGTGTCGCGGACGAAATCGACGCTGGTATCGACGGCGGTCACCGGCAGCATATGCCCGCCGCTGACCAATGTCAGCGTGGCGCCGGGGACCTTGGCGACAAGCGCTTCGCCATGCTCGGCAAAGTCCAGGATGCGGTCTTCGCGGCCGTAGAGGACACTGACCGGCACGCGCAGCGTGCCATAGCGGTGCAGCAGCGCCGGCAGGCTATGCGCGGCACCGATCAGGTCTTCGGACGCGGCCAGGAAGTGGCAGGGCCGCAGCGCCAGCAGGCCGCCTCCGCGCGTCGGGAAGTCGTCCGGCACCGGGTCCGGGCCGAATACGATGTCCATCACGGCTTCGCGGCGCCGTATCGACATCGGCACCACCAGCGTCCATGCCATCAGCCGGCGCAGCCACGCGCTGTGCACGGCCATGGCCTGGAACACCGGCGAGATCGCCTTGGGCGGGTGCGTGAGCGGCGCGATCAGTGCCAGCCCGCCCACGCGTTCGGGGTGGTGGATGGCCAGCGCCAGCGCAATGGCACCGCCCAGCGAATGGCCCACCACCAGCGGACGCTCCAGGCCAAGCTTGTCGCACAGCGCGGCGAGCGCCGCGGCCTGTGCCGGCAGGTCCGCGGCGCTGCCCGGCGTGCGTGTGGAGTGGCCCGCGCCGGGGCGGTCGACGGCGATCACGCGGAAGTGCTCGGCAAGCGGCCCGATCATGCCGTAGCCAAAATTCTCAAGCTGGCCAGACAAGCCATGCACCAGCAGCACCGCCGGGCCCTGGCCGCGCTCCACCACATGCAGCCGCGCGCCGGGCACGTCGACAAAGCGGCCGGGCGGCGGCATAGCGGCTTCGATGCGCCGGGCGGTGCGCCACGTGTACAGATACAGCGACGCGCCCAGCACCAGGATCAGCCCGATCAGCACCGCGAAGACGGTCAGGACGATGGTCATGATTGCACCTCGCTGGCGGCAACGGCCGGCACCGTGTTTTTGTTCGTGGTGTCCTGGCTGTCCCGGTGCGCCCGGTGTGCCAGGGGAGAGGGAGGCGGGACATCGAACTGCAACACGCCGTCTGCGACGCGCCCGTGCCGAATCGTCAGCAGGTCCTTCAGGTAGTTCTGGTGCACGCGCCATGGCTTGCGATGCCCTTGCCGGGGCAGCACGGTGGCGGCACGCTGCACGTAGCCGGAGGTGAAATCCAGGAACGGGGTCGGCTCAACGTCAGCGGGGGCGCGCGGCACGGCAATGCGGTGGGCGTGGCGATCCATATGACGCAGCAGGCGGCAGACGTACTCGGCTGTGAGGTCGGCCTTGAGCGTCCACGAGGCATTGGTGTACCCGAAGGCCAGCACCAGGTTGGGCACATCGCTCAGCATCATCCCCTTGTAGGCCAGGCATTCGGCGGGGCGGCGCGGCTGGCCGTCTACAGTGAGCGCAATGTCGCCCAGCATGTTCAGCTTCAGGCCGGTGGCCACCACCACGACATCCGCGGCCAGCGTCTTGCCGCTGGCCAGCACGATGCCGTCTTCGGTAAACCGGTCGATGGTGTCGGTCACCACCGATGCGTGCCCGTCGCGGATCGCGCGGAACAGGTCGCCGTCCGGCACCAGGCACAGGCGCTGGTCCCACGGCCTGTAGCGGGGCGTGAAGTGGGTGCCGACGTCATAGCCTGGCGTCAGTTGCGCTGCCGCCATGCCGATCAGGCGCTGCCTGACGCGATCCGGCCGGCGCCGCGCCAGCTGGAAGAACATCATGCCCAGCAGCACGTTCTTCCAGCGCGTGGCGGCGTAGGCCAGCCGCTCCGGCAGGATGCGGCGCAGCTTGTGGGCGATGGCGTCCTCGCCGGGGCGCGTCACGATATAGGTGGGAGAGCGCTGCAGCATCGTCACGTGCGCGGCGCTCTTCGCCATGGCCGGCACCAGCGTGACCGCCGTGGCGCCGCTGCCGATCACCACCACGCGCTTGCCGGCGTAGTCGAGCGATTCGTCCCAGAACTGCGGATGCACCATGCTGCCGCGGAATTGTTCTTCGCCTGCAAATTCGGGCCGGTGGCCCTCGGCATAGCTGTAATAGCCCGCGCACACATAGAGCAAGCGTGCGCGCAGGCGCAGCCGGCTGTGGTCCGCCGTGCGTTTGGCTTCGACCGTCCAGCAGGCTGCGGCGCTGTCCCATGCCGCGCTGACGACCCGATGGCCAAAGCGGATATGTGACGTGATGCCGGCCTCTTCGGCGGTTTCGCGGATATAGGCGCGAATCGACGGCCCGTCGGCGATGGCCTTGGCGCCGCGCCAGGGCTTGAAGCGGTAGCCCAGCGTGTACATGTCCGAATCCGAGCGGATGCCGGGGTAGCGGAACAGGTCCCAGGTACCGCCCATGGCCTCGCGCGCCTCCAGGATGGCGTAGCGCTTGCCGGGGGAGCGCATTTGCAGCTGGCGCGCGGCGCCAATGCCGGACAGGCCGGCGCCTACGATCAGGACATCGAGGACTGCGTCATCGGAACTTGGGGCGGTCATGGCGGATCCGGACGAGTGGCACTTCTGACAACATAGATTGTCAGAAGCGATCCGGCAAGTAATCTGACAATAGGGAATGTCATAATGGCGCACATGACGACCGAGCTCACCCCCGCGCGCCGCTACCGCGGCGCCGAAGCCGAAGAACGACGTGCCCAGCGCCGTGTGCAGCTGATTGCCGCGGCCGTGCAGGTCTACGGCGAGCGCGGCTACCAGAACGCCACCGTCAAGGCCGTGTGCGAGGCCGCGGGCCTGACCGAACGGTATTTCTATGAGTCGTTCGCCAACAGCGAGGCCTTGCTGCTGGCATCGTTTCAAACAGTGACCCACCGCTTGCTGCACACCCTCGCCCTGGCGGGCGAGGGGGGCGGAGGCGATGGCCAGCAACGCGCGCTGGCCATGCTGCGCGCCTATTTCGGGGCGCTGCAGCGCGAGCCGCGTTCAGCGCGGGTGTTCCTGGTGGAAATCCGCGGCGTCAGCAAGCTGGTCGACGGGGCGTTGGCGGAGTCGCTGGATGAATTCGGCGGGCTGCTGGCGCAAGCGCTGCTGCCGCCGGGACGCAAGCTGGATCCGTTGCTGACGGCGGGGGTGGCGGGCGGGGTGGTCCACATCGCCCTGCGCTGGATCACGCACGGCTACGCGCCCGATGTGGAGGTGGTCGCGCGCACGGCGCTACAGCTGGCCTTGGTGTTGGCGCACGAGCCGGACTAGCCTCGGGTCACAACTGCGGCGCCGGCGTCTTTTCCCTGAACTCGCATAGCGGCTCGATCACGCAGTGCCAGCACTCGGGCTTGCGCGCCTTGCAGACGTAGCGGCCGTGCAGGATCAGCCAGTGGTGGGCATCGTGCAGGAACTCATGCGGCACGCACTTGAGTAGCTTTTGCTCGACGATCTGCACAGTCTTGCCCGGCGCCAGCCCGGTGCGGTTCGCTACCCGGAAGATGTGCGTGTCCACCGCGATGGTGGGCTCGCCGAACGCGGTGTTGAGCACCACGTTGGCGGTCTTGCGGCCCACGCCCGGCAGTGCCTCCAGCGCTTCGCGCTCGGGCGGGACCTTGCCGCCGTGGCGCTCGACCAGGATGCGGCAGGTTTCGATCACGTGCTTCGCCTTGGTCTTGTACAGCCCGATGGTTTTGATGTACTCGCTGAGGCCGGCTTCGCCCAGGTCCAGCATCTGCCGCGGGGTATGCGCCACCGGGAACAGCCGCCGCGTGGCCTTGTTGACGCCGACGTCGGTCGCCTGCGCCGACAGCAGCACGGCGATCAGCAGCTCGAACGGCGAGCTGTATTCCAGTTCGGTGGCCGGGGCAGGGTTGGTTTCGCGCAGCGTCTCAAAGATGGCACGGCACTTGGCGGCGTTCATTTTTCTTCTGGGTCGGTATTGGCGTTCTGGTCGGATCCAGGCCTGGTAAGCCCTGCGCGCGCGCGCCGTGCTTCGGCGGCGTCGATCTGGGCCTGCACCGCAGCCGAGACATTTTCCGTGTTGCGCGGTTGCGCGGCCTGCTGCTTCTGCCGGGCGCGTTCGATCGCGGCCTGGATGATGGCGCGCTTGCGTTCCTGCGCGGCGCGCTCGGCATCGTTCTCCGGCGCTTCGGCCTGCACCGCGGCCAGCTTGGCGGCGGCCTTGGCGGCCAGGCGCGCGTCGTTTTCCTCGCGCTCGCGCACCAGCCGCGCATTGCGCGCCAGGTAGCGCGCGTGCGCGGCATCGGCCTGCGCCTGCGACCACGCGGCCCAGCCGGTGCGTTCGCCGGTGACCGGGACCATGTCGATGCAGTCGACCGGGCAGGGCGCCACGCACAGGTCGCAGCCGGTGCACCAGTCAGGGATCACCGTATGCATCTGCTTGGCGGCGCCGGCAATCGCATCGACCGGGCAGGCCTGGATGCAAAGCGTGCAGCCGATGCAAAGGCTCTCGTCGATGCGGGCCACCGCGCGCGGCTGTTCGCTGCCGCGTTCCGGGTCCAGCGGCAGCGGTTCGGTGCCCAGCACCGCGGCCAGGCGCACGATGCCTTCCGCGCCGCCGGGCGGGCAGCGGTTGCAGGCGGCTTCGCCGTTGGCCATGGCTTCAGCGTAGGGGCGGCAGCCGTTGAAGCCGCATTTGGTGCACTGGGTCTGGGGCAGCAGCGCTTCGATGCGGTCGGCGAGGGACTTGACGGCGGGATTCACGACTACGGGCAGGAAATCAGGGGACAAAACAGGGACCAAGGCCGGATCAGAACGGTCAAGACACGAAATTTGCGGGGCACTGTGAGGGTTTGGCGACATAACAGCCGAACCCTGCGGCGGACAATAGGCCAGCGACCCTGCGGCACCGGGATCTCTGTGAACCCCTGCGAGCCATCGCGCCGCAAGGATTATCCCCGATTTCGCCGGCGGGCAGAAACGGCGATGATGCGCGCACCGCCGGATTGCCGCATTCCGGCCTATGCCATAATCCGCGCAACGATCGACCAGCCACCCCATGTCAACTGAGCCCAAGACCAAACGCGACCCGGAAGGGACGCGCCGACGCATCCTCGCTGCGGCCACCGAGGAATTCGCCAAGGGGGGTCTGGCCGGCGCCCGCGTCGACCAGATTGCCCGGCGTGCGGAGACTAACGAACGCATGCTGTACTACTACTACGGCAGCAAGGAAGGCCTCTTCCTGGCGGTGCTCGAGAAGCAATACGCCAATTTCCGCGCTGACGAGGAGCAGTTGCACCTCGTTGACGAAGACCCGGTCCAGGGCGTGCGCACGCTGGCGCGCTTCGTCTGGGACTGGTATTACGAGCATCCGGAGTTCATCCGCCTGGTCAACAGCGAGAACCTGCACGAGGCCCGGCACCTGAAGAAGTCGGCGCAGCTGCAGCAGCTGATCAACCCGGTGGTGGATGTGCTGGCCGACGTGATCCGGCGCGGGCAGGAACAAGGCGTGTTCCGCGACAATATCGACGTGCCGCAGTTCTACCTGACGATTTCCGCGCTGGGCTACTACGTGCTGTCCAACCGCTACACCATCAGTGCCGTGATCGGCCGCGACGTGGCCTCGCAGCAGGAGCATGAGCGCTTTGCCGAGCTGCACTCGGAAATGCTGCTCAGCTACCTGAAGAAGCACTGAACCTCCCGGCCCGGCCCCGCAAGAAGAAACGCCCGCGATCGCGGGCGTTTTTTTACTTGGTGGCCGAGGCCTGGTGGTACTTGCGGATAAAGTCGCGCAGCTGCGGGTAGATCTCCTCGCGCCAGCGCCGGCCCGAGAAGATGCCGTAGTGGCCGCAGTGTTCCGCATTCAGATGCTGCTTGCGGGCTTTCGGGATGCCGGCGCACAGGTCGTGCGCCGCAGCGGTCTGGCCCGCGCCGGAGATGTCGTCCAACTCGCCCTCGACGGTCATCAGCGCGGTGCTCTTGATGTCCTGCGGCCGCACCGGATTGCCGTCGATGGCCCAGGTGCCGTTGGCCAGGCGGAACTCCTGGAACACCTCGCGGATGGTGTCGAGGTAATACTCGGCGGCCATGTCGAGCACCGCGTTGTATTCGTCGTAGAAGCGCACGTGGGCGTCGGCGTCGTCCGCATCGCCCTCGACCAGGCTCAGGTAGAAGTCATAGTGCGAGGAAAGGTGCCGGTCCGGGTTCATCGCCACGAAACCGGCATGCTGCAAAAAGCCCGGGTAGACGCGGCGCCCGTGGCCGGGGTAGTTGGCCGGCACGGTGTAGATGACGTTGTTCTCGAACCACTCGAACGACTTGTTGGTCGCCAGCGAGTTGACCGCGGTGGGGCTCTTGCGGGCGTCGATCGGGCCGCCCATCATCGTCATGGTGCGCGGCGTCTTCTCGCCGGCCGAGGCCATCAGCGAGATCGCGGCCAGCACCGGTACCGTGGGCTGGCACACCGAGATCACATGCAGGTTCTCGGCGCCGATGTGGCGGATGAATTCCTGGATGTAGTAGATGTAGTCGGACAGGCGGAACGTGCCATCCTCCACCGGCACCATGCGTGCGTCGATCCAGTCGGTCACATAGACCTTGTGGTCCTGCAGCAGCGTGCGCACCGTGTCGCGCAGCAGCGTGGCATGGTGGCCCGACAGCGGCGCGGCCACCAGCACCACCGGCTCATCCTTGAGCAGCTTGATGGTATCCGGGTCGTCGGCATAGCGCTTGAAGCGCACCAGCTTGCAGAAGGGCTTCTCGAGCACGGTCTGCTCGACGATGGGGATGTCGCGCCCGTTGGAGCGCACCGACTTGATGTCGAATGCCGGTTTTTCGTATTCCTTGCCGAGCCGGTACAGCAGTTCATAGCCGGCAGCCAGGCGGGGTGCGCCGGGAACCAGCGAGAGCGGGCTGAGGGGGTTGGTGAAGGTCTTGGCCGTCGCCTGGGCCCACGCGGTCAGCGGGTGCAGGATCGAACGCTGGAACTCATGCAATTGGTAGAGCATGCCTTTTCTGCCTGGGGTCTAGCTATGAGGTACGTACTACCAGGTACTAATGTACTGACAATACACCGTGGATCGTGGCGCCGATTATGCCCTTAACCGAACGACCGTGCTAACGATCTTGCTCTGCAGCATATACCTTAAAGTACATCCATTGCTGCGGAAAACAATAAGGTAAAAGGCTGATTTCTGGATGACATTTGGCTGAAAAATTGCAAACAAATGCAAAAAGCGGCCGAAGCCGCTTTTTGTGCATTGCTTTGTGACGCTTGCGCCAGTCGCCACTTGTTGCGGTGTGGCGATTTCAAAGGGCTTTTACATCACAGCTGCGATTGCATCGACGACGGCGTCGATGTTGCGGCTGTTCAGCGCGGCCACGCAGATGCGGCCGGTGCCGACGGCGTAGATGCCGTGCTCATTGCGCAGGCGATCCACCTGGGCCGAGGTCAGGCCCGAGTACGAGAACATGCCGCGCTGCGCCTTGACGAAGGAGAAGTCGCCCGGCACGCCCTTGGCGGCCAGCTTGTCCACCAGCGCATGGCGCATCAGCTTGATGCGGTCGCGCATCTCGGCCAGTTCTTCTTCCCACATGGCGCGCAGTTCCGGGCTGTTCAGCACGCTGGCGACCACGGTGCCGCCGTGCGTCGGCGGATTGGAATAGTTGGTGCGGATCACGCGCTTGACCTGCGACATCACGCGCTGCGCTTCTTCCTTGCTGGTGGTGACGATCGACAGCGCGCCCACGCGCTCGCCGTACAGCGAGAAGCTCTTCGAGAACGAGCTCGACACGAAGAAGGGCAGGCCGGAGTCCGCGAACAGGCGCACGGCGGCGCCGTCCGGGTCGATGCCGTCGGCAAAGCCCTGGTAGGCCATGTCCAGGAACGGGATCAGGTTGCGTTCCTTGACCAGTTCCACCACCTGCTTCCACTGCTCGGGCGACAGGTCCACGCCGGTCGGGTTGTGGCAGCAGGCGTGCAGCACGACGATGGTGTTGGCCGGGAACGACTTGAGCGATTCCACCATGCCGGCAAAGTTCAGGCCGTGGCTGGGGGCGTCGTAGTAGGCATAGTTGACCACCGGGAAGCCGGCGGATTCGAACAGTGCGCGGTGGTTTTCCCAGCTCGGGTCGCTGATGGCGACCTTGGCGTCCGGGTACAGGCGCTTCAGGAAGTCGGCGCCGATCTTCAGCGCGCCGGTGCCGCCGAGTGCCTGTGCCGTCACTACGCGGCCTTCGGTGATCAGCGGCGATTCCTTGCCGAACAGCAGCGTCTGCACGGCCTGGTCATAGGCGGCGATACCTTCGATCGGCAGGTAGCCACGCGGGGTGGCGGTGGTCAGACGGGCCTTTTCTGCCTCCTGGACGGCGCGCAGCAGGGGGATTTTCCCTTCGTCGGTGAAGTACACGCCAACGCCCAGGTTGACCTTGGTCGGGCGGGTATCGGCATTGAAGGCTTCGTTGAGGCCCAGGATCGGGTCGCGCGGGGCCATCTCGACGGCAGAAAACAAACTCATTTGGAATCTCGTGGTCGGCAATGAATGAAAACGGGAAGGCGTAGAATGCTTCGGACTGCGCTGGCGGCTGGCAGGCCCCGTTCCCTTCCGGCGGGAAGTGGCTTGAAGCGGGGGCTGTCAACCCCAAGATTCTAGCGTATCCGCCCGTTTTCCTGAGGTTTTTCCCTAATCTCGCCGCGCCTTCTTTCGTTATTTCTTTCCTTACTCGTACCGCTACCTCTCCAGCCACCACGCCCCTTATGTCGAACCTTGCCGAAGCCGCGCCGGCCCTGGACGAAGACAAATTCGTCACATTTCCCGGCTCCCCGTTCCAGCTGTACCAGCCGTTCCCGCCCGCCGGCGACCAGCCGGAGGCCATCCGGCAGCTGGTGGAGGGCGTGGACGACGGCCTGTCGTTCCAGACGCTGCTGGGCGTCACGGGCTCGGGCAAGACCTTCACCATGGCCAACGTGATTGCCCGCATGGGGCGGCCGGCCATCGTGTTTGCCCCGAACAAGACGCTGGCGGCGCAGCTCTATGCGGAATTCCGTGAATTCTTCCCGCGCAACGCCGTCGAGTACTTCGTCAGCTACTACGACTACTACCAGCCCGAGGCCTACGTCCCGCAGCGCGACCTGTTTATCGAGAAGGACTCGTCGATCAACGAGCATATCGAGCAGATGCGGCTGTCTGCGACCAAGAGCCTGCTGGAGCGCCGCGACACCATCATCGTGGCAACCGTCTCGGCGATCTATGGTATCGGCAACCCGACCGAATACCACCAGATGATTCTCACCTTGCGGGCCGGCGACAAGATCAGCCAGCGCGACGTGATCGCGCGCCTGATCGCGATGCAGTACACCCGCAACGAGACCGACTTCCAGCGCGGCACCTTCCGCGTGCGTGGCGACACCATCGATATCTTCCCGGCCGAGCATGCCGAGATGGCGGTGCGGCTGGAGATGTTCGATGACGAAGTCGAGTCGCTGCATTTCTTCGACCCGCTCACGGGCCGCGTGCGCCAGAAGCTCCCGCGCTTCACGGTCTACCCGTCGAGCCACTATGTGACCCCACGCGAGACCGTGCTGCGCGCGATCGAGGCGATCAAGTCGGAGCTGCGCGCGCGCCTCGAGTTCTTCCACAAGGAAAACCGGCTGGTGGAGGCGCAGCGGCTGGAGCAGCGCACCCGCTTCGACCTGGAAATGCTGTCCGAGCTGGGCTTCTGCAAGGGCATCGAGAACTATTCGCGGCACCTGTCCGGTGCACGCCCCGGCGATCCGCCGCCGACGCTGGTCGACTACCTGCCGCCGGATGCGCTGATGTTCCTGGACGAGTCGCACGTGCTGATCGGCCAGCTCAACGGCATGTACAACGGCGACCGCGCGCGCAAGACCACGCTGGTGGAGTACGGCTTCCGGCTCCCGTCGGCGCTGGACAACCGGCCGCTGAAGTTCGACGAATTCGAGCGCAAGATGCGCCAGGTGATGTTTGTCTCGGCCACGCCGGCGCAGTTCGAGCAGGAGAATGCCGGGCAGGTGGTGGAGCAGGTGGTGCGTCCGACCGGGCTGGTCGATCCCATCATCCTGGTGCGCCCGGCGACCACGCAGGTGGACGACCTGGTGTCCGAGATCCACGCCCGCGTCGAGGCCGGCGAACGCGTGCTGGTGACCACGCTGACCAAGCGCATGGCCGAGCAGCTGACTGAGTTCCTGTCCGAGAACGGGGTCAAGGTGCGCTACCTGCACTCGGACATCGACACCGTCGAGCGCGTGGAGATCATCCGCGACCTGCGCCTGGGCACCTTCGACGTGCTGGTGGGCATCAACCTGCTGCGCGAGGGCCTGGATATTCCCGAGGTGTCGCTGGTGGCAATCCTCGATGCGGACAAGGAAGGCTTCCTGCGCGCCGAGCGCTCGCTGATCCAGACCATCGGCCGCGCCGCGCGCAACGTCAACGGTACCGCCATCCTGTACGCGGACCGCATGACCGAGTCGATGAAGAAGGCCATTGGCGAGACCGAGCGCCGCCGCGCCAAGCAGATCGCCTTCAACGAGGCCAACGGCATCACGCCGCGCGGTGTGGTCAAGCGCATCAAGGACATCATCGACGGCGTCTACAGCGTCAGCGATGCCAAGGCCGAGCTGCTGGCGGCGCAGGAGCAGGCCCGCTACGAGGACATGAGCGAGAAGCAGGTCTCCAAGGAAATCAAGCGCCTGGAGAAGCTTATGCTTGACCATGCCCGCAACCTGGAATTCGAGCAGGCGGCGCAGGTGCGCGACCAGCTGGCCAAGCTCAAGGCACAGGTGTTCGGCGCCAGCGGAGATGGCGCGCTGCCGCCCGCCTGATACGCGTGGTGCCGGCTCCGGCTGGCCTATAGTGAAATGCGTCACACCTGATCCGGGAGGCGCATCATGGTAAAACTTGGACTGTGGGTACCGCTGGAGGCCAGGCCGGGCAAGGAGCAGGAGGTTGAGCAGTTCCTGCGCGACGGGCTCGCGCTGGTGGAGCAGGAGGCCGGCACCACGGCCTGGTTCGCGCTGCGGCTGGGCCCGTCGATGTTCGGCATCTTTGATGCCTTCCCCGATGAGTCAGCGCGCGAGGCGCACCTCGGCGGCAAGGTTGCCGCGGCGCTGATGGCCAGGGCGCCGGAGCTGTTCATGGGGACGCCGCCGATCCAGAAGCTGGAGGTGGTGGCGGCCAAGCTGCCTTGATGGCGAACGACAAGGAGCTACGATGGAACGCCAGTTTGAATACGGCGGCTACGCGGTCGTGGTCAGCGCGGTCCCGAATGCCGCCGGCGGGTTTGCGGCGCAGATGCGCATCGCCGATGCCTTCGGCGAGCCTTCCGGCCCCAGCTTCGAGGCGATTGCGGGCGATGCGCCCACGCCCGAAGGGGCCATCGCGCTGGCGGAGGCCGGCGCCATGCGGGCGATCGACGCCGGCGAGGTCAACTAGCCAGGCACCCCCATTTTCCGTGGAGAACCACAATGACCGAAATCGGTGAATGGAAGAAGAAGGTCTATGAAACCCACGAAGTGCAGGTCCAGGTCAGGCAGCGCTCACAGAGCGAATGGTCCTACACCGTGCGCGTCTGCCGCCCCGGCACCAATATCCGCGCCGCTGGCACGCTGACCGAGACCTCGCGCATCACCGAGCACTATAAATCGCGCGAAGCCGCGGAAGTGGCCGGGTTTGCGCACGGCGAGCGGCTGGCCAAGCAACTGGCCTGAAGGGCTGCGGGTAGAATTGCGGGCTGTCCGGCCGGCGGCCCTGCCGAGGGCCGGTGCGCCTGCCATTCCACTCCCGCCAAGTTGTGATCCGATGAAGACATACGCCATCCTGATGTGTTGCATGGGAAACATCTGCCGTTCCCCGACGGCGGAGGGCGTGCTGCGCGCCAAGCTGGCGGAGGCCGGGCTGGACGCGCTGGTGGAGCTGGATTCGGCGGGCACGCATGAATACCACCTCGGCCGCGCGCCCGATCCCCGCACCCAGCGCCACGCGCTGCAGCGCGGCTATGACCTGTCCGCGCTGCGCGCGCGCAAGGTCGGGCTGCCGGACTTCGATCGCTTCGACCTGATCCTGGCGATGGACCGCGAGAACCTGGCCGGCCTGGCGCGGCTGCGCCCCGATGCCGGCGAAAAGCTGCGCCTGCTGATGAGCTTCGCCACCCGCCACGACGCCGACGAGGTGCCGGACCCGTACTACGGCGAAGGCGATGGCTTCGAGCGCGTGCTCGACTACATCGAAGATGCCTGCGAGGGCCTGGTGGCCGAGCTGCGCCAGCGCCTGCAAGGCAACGCCGGCTGATCCGGGCACCCGCCCCGTCGCCTTTTCTGCGGCCCGCGCCGCGACGCCACGAGCGCCGCGGCCGGCGGCCCGATCCCACGAGAATCCATGCTTCGCAAACTGTTCCGCAAATGGCGCGAATCGCGCAATGCCAGCCTGCAGCTCGACGCCATCCTGGCCGCGGCCGATCCTGAGGCCCCGCTGGCCGAGCGCAACGGCTGGCTGATCGAGCTGGGCTTCTGGATCCGCCGCGATGGCGGGCTGGGCGCCGATGCCGGCAGCCAGGAACCCGGCACGGACCGCAGCCACCCCGAGCATGTGCGGCTGCGCTACCTGCTGCAGGTGCTGGAGCGGCATCCCGACTGGGCCGAACGTTTTGCCCTGACCGTGCGCAGCCTGGTGCGCGAGAACGACCCGACCGGACTGTTCTGCGATACCGGCGTGGCCCTGCACCCGGGCTTCGTCAGCGAGATGGTGGGCCGGCTGCAGAACCGCTTCCTGCCGCCGCCGCCCAACCGCAGCGACATGGCGGGGCTGTTTGCGCTGGTGTTCGTCGGTGATAAAGACGCGGAGTGGGTCGAGGCCGTCGACGATGAGCTGCTGGCCCGGCTGGCGCGCGTGCTGCAGGCCGGCAGCGCCAAGGGCGAAGCGGCGGGTATGGCGCACTATCGCGATGCGCTGGGCCAGACGCTGGCCACCAGCATCGCGGTGCTGGTCAGCCAGGTGCGCGCCACCGGCCTGAGCCAGGCGATCCGTTCGCGCCTGGCCGGGCGCGTGGACGAGACGCCGTTCTTCCGCCTGGACGAGGCCGTCCAGGCCTTGCGTGAAGAGGGCCTGCGCCATGACGACAACAGCTTCGGCCATCGCCTGAACTATTTCCGCGCGCTGCTGGACGGCTGCCATGCCGCGATCCGCCATGTGTATGAAGACCTGGAAGAAAACGGCGTATCGATCGAGGTGGTGTTCCAGATCGAGCGCATGAAGGTGCAGCTCAGCCGCATCGAGCTGCTGCTGGCGGCCTGGGTCGAGCCCCACCGGCCCGGCATGCATGCGCACCTGGTGGCGGAACTGATCCGATCGACCCAGGCCCGGCGCAGCATCTCGCACCTGGCCGGCACCTCGTTCGCGCAGCTGGCGCGCAAGGTGGTGGAGCGCTCGGCCGAGACCGGCGAGCACTACATCACGCGCGACCGCAAGGAATACGCCGAACTGGTGCGCGCCGCAGCCGGCGGCGGCCTGGTCTCGGTCGCCACGGTGTACCTGAAGTTCCTGATCTACGGCCTGCACCTGGACAAGTTCAGTGAGGGGTTGCTGGCCTCGCTCAACTACGCCGGCAGCTTCCTGGCCATCCACTTTGCGCACTTCACGCTGGCGACCAAGCAGCCGGCCATGACCGGCCCCGCGCTGGCGCACCGGCTGGACGGGGCAGGGCGGCCGGAAGGGCGCGAGATATTCGTCGACGACACCATCGCCATGATCCGTTCCAACGCGGCGGCGATTGTCGGCAACCTGGCGGTGGTGTTCCCGGTGGCGCTGGGGATCCAGTGGCTGGCGCACAAGCTGCTGGGCGCCAACCTGATCACGCCGGCCAAGGCGATTGCCACCATCGAATCGTTCTCGATCCTGGGCCCGACACCGCTCTACGCCGCCTTCACCGGCGTGCTGCTGTGGCTGTCCAGCCTGATTGCGGGCTGGGCCGACAACTGGTTCGCGCTGCACCGCGTGCATGACGTGATGGCCTACAACCGGCGCCTGCGCTACGTGCTGGGTGCACGCGGCGCCACCCGGCTGGCGGATTTCTGGAAGCGTAACCTGTCGGGCATTGTCGCCAATGTGTCGCTGGGCTTGCTGCTGGGGTTGGGGCCGGAAATCCTGAGCTTCTTCGGGCCGCATATGGAAGTGCGTCATGTGACGCTGTCGACCGGCTCGGTCGGCGCGGCCATCGGCGTGCTGGGGATGGATGCGCTGCGCATGCCGTCGCTGTGGCTGGCGGTGGCGGGCATTGCGCTGATGGGGATGCTGAACGTGGCGGTGAGCTTCGCGCTGGCGTTCAATATGGCGCTGCGGTCACGCAACCTGCGGCGCGTGGACCGCGCCGAACTGAGCGCGGCCGTGCGGCGGCGCATCCTGACGCACCCGCTGTCGCTGGTGATGCCGCCGCGCGTGGCAGGCCCGGAGACGGCCGCAGGCGGGCGCGAAGCGTGATGGGGACGTGGTGCGGTGCGGCAGGGTAGTTGACTGAATTAGTCGGGTACCTTTATACTTGACGGAAACGATCAAGTATTGGCATCACCCCCAGAGCCCTGCACCATGAGACTGACCACCAAAGGCCGCTTCGCGGTCACTGCGATGATCGACCTGGCCATGCGCCAGGACCAGGGACCGGTCACGCTCGCCGGCATCAGCCAGCGGCAAAAGATCTCGTTGTCCTATCTGGAGCAGCTGTTTGGCAAGCTGCGCCGGCACGAGATCGTTGAAAGCGTGCGCGGCCCGGGCGGCGGCTACAGTCTGGCGCGCAAGGCCGAAGACGTCACCGTGGCGGACATCATCATCGCCGTGGACGAGCCCCTGGATGCCACCCAATGCGGCGGCAAGGGCAATTGTAACGGAGATGACGGCTCCGGGCGCTGCATGACCCACGAACTGTGGGCCACGCTGAACCAGAAGATGGTCGAGTACCTCGACTCCGTTTCCCTCAAGAACCTGGTGGACCAGCAGCGCGAGCGCCAGCCTGCCGTGCTGCACGACATGCGCGAAGACGCCGCGCAGCCGGTCGCGACCGCTGCGCGCGGCAAGGCCGACAAGCAGGAAAAGCCGGTCCGGGCCAGAATGGTGAATTCAGTTTTCAGCCTGGCGCAGTCCTGAGCGTGCCCAGGCAACGACAGCAAAACAGCGATCAGCGGTCCCTAACAAGGCAGTCATAACGATGAGCACCCCACATTTCCCCATCTACATGGATTACTCGGCCACCACGCCGGTGGACCCGCGCGTGGCGGACAAGATGATTCCGTACCTGCGCGAGCAGTTCGGCAACCCCGCCTCGCGCAGCCATGCGTACGGCTGGGAAGCAGAGCGCGCGGTGGAAGAAGCGCGTGAGCAGGTGGCCGCACTGGTCGGCGCCGACCCGCGCGAGATCGTGTGGACGTCGGGCGCGACCGAATCGAACAACCTGGCGATCAAGGGTGCCGCGAACTTCTATTCGGGCAAGGGCAAGCATCTCATCACCCTGAAGACCGAGCACAAGGCCGTGCTCGACACCACGCGCGAGTTGGAGCGCCAGGGCTTTGAAGTGACCTACCTGGACGTGAAGGAAAACGGCCTGCTCGACATGGAAGTGTTCAAGCAGGCACTGCGCCCGGACACGATCCTGGTCTCGGTGATGCTGGTCAACAACGAGATCGGCGTGATCCAGGACGTCGAGCAGATCGGCGAGATCTGCCGCGAGAAGGGCATCATCTTCCACTGCGACGCCGCGCAGGCGACCGGCAAGGTGGCGATCGACCTGAACAAGCTGAAGTGCGACCTGATGTCATTCTCGGCCCACAAGACCTACGGCCCCAAGGGCATCGGCGCGTTGTACGTGCGCCGCAAGCCGCGCGTGCGCATCGAGGCGCAGATGCACGGCGGCGGCCATGAGCGCGGCATGCGCTCGGGCACGCTGGCCACACACCAGATCGTCGGCATGGGCGAAGCCTTCCGCATCGCCCGCGAAGAGATGGCGACCGAAAACGAACGCATCCGCATGCTGCGCGACCGCCTGTGGAACGGCCTGTCGGACATGGAAGAGGTCTACCTGAACGGCGACCTGGAACAACGCGTGCCGCACAACCTGAATGTCAGCTTCAACTTCGTCGAGGGCGAATCGCTGATCATGGCGATCAAGGACGTGGCGGTGTCGTCGGGTTCGGCCTGCACCTCGGCCTCGCTGGAGCCGTCGTATGTGCTGCGCGCGCTGGGCCGCAACGATGAACTGGCCCACAGCTCGATCCGCTTCACGGTGGGCCGCTTCACCACCGAGCAGGAAATCGACTACACCATCGAACTGCTCAAGAGCAAGATCGGCAAGCTGCGCGACCTGTCGCCGCTGTGGGAGATGTTCAAGGACGGCGTCGACCTGAATTCGATCCAGTGGGCCGCGCACTGACGCGCCCGCCACAGATCATCAGTACAAAAAGCAATACCCCCGCAAAGATACGCAAGAGGTAAGCAAAATGTCATACAGCACCAAGGTTCTCGACCACTATGAAAACCCCCGCAACGTCGGTTCGTTCGACAAGAACGACGATGCGGTCGGCACCGGCATGGTCGGCGCGCCGGCCTGCGGCGACGTGATGAAGCTGCAGATCAAGGTCAACGAGGCTGGCGTGATCGAAGACGCCAAGTTCAAGACCTACGGCTGCGGCTCGGCCATTGCCTCGTCCTCGCTCGTGACCGAGTGGGTCAAGGGCAAGACCGTGGATCAGGCGCTGGAGATCAAGAACACCCAGATCGCCGAAGAACTGGCGCTGCCGCCGGTGAAGATCCACTGCTCGATCCTGGCCGAAGACGCGATCAAGGCCGCCGTCGAAGACTACAAGAAGAAGCACGGCGCCGAGCAGAAGGCTGCCTGATTCTGTCGCACTGACCACGGCATCGACGAAGGAAGACGCAACGATGATCACCATGACCGAGAAGGCGGCCAAGCATGTGGCCCGCTACCTGGAACGCCGCGGCAAGGGCGTGGGCCTGCGCCTGGGCGTGAAGACCACCGGCTGCTCGGGCCTGGCCTACAAGCTGGAATACGTGGACGAGCTGCTGCCGGAAGACGCGGTGTTCGAATCGCACGGCATCAAGGTCATCGTCGACGCCAAGAGCCTGCCGTATATCGACGGCACCGAACTCGACTACGCACGTGAAGGGTTGAACGAAGGTTTCCGCTTCAACAACCCCAACGTCAAGGACGAGTGCGGCTGCGGCGAGTCTTTCACGGTCTGAGCAAGCCAGCGCAAGCAAGCCCCGGTGGAGCGCAGCATCGTCGGGTTCCGCCGGGACGAGGAAGGCCACTGGGTGGCCGAACTCGAATGCGGGCACGGCCAGCATATGCGGCACGACCCGCCGTGGCAGTCGCGGCCATGGACGCAAAGCGAGCAGGGCCGCGCCGGCATGATCGGCATGCGGGTGAACTGCCTGAAGTGCGACCGCAACGAACCGCCGGCCGAGTGGGCACGCAAGCCCGCCTGAGCGGCACCGTGGCGGCAATGGACAAAGGGGCGGCGCGGCCGCTCCTTTTTCTTGGGGAAGCAGTTGAAAGACGATTTTTTTGCGCTGTTCGGCCTGCCGGCGCAGTACGGTGTCGACGAGGCCGCGCTGGATGCGGCATACCGCACCGTGCAGTCGCAGGCACATCCGGACCGCTTTGCCAAGGCGGGCGACGCCGAGCGTCGCGTGGCCATGCAGTGGGCCGCGCATGCCAATGAAGCCTACCGTACGCTGCGGCAGCCGTTGCGGCGCGCGACCTACCTGCTGAAGCTGCGCGGCGTCGATGTGCAGGCCGAGAACAACACGGTCATGACGCCGGCCTTCCTGATGCAGCAGATGGAATGGCGCGAAGCGCTGCAGGAAGCGGTGGAAGAGCGCGCAGTGGACCGGCTCGATGCGCTGCTGCGCGAGTTGCGCCAGGAAAAGCGCGAGCGCCACGAAACACTGGGCGCGCTGCTGGATTCCGGCGACAACGAGGCGGCCGGCGGCGCGGTGCGGCAACTGATGTTTATCGAGAAGATCGAACACGATACCAGCGAGGCCATCGACCGGCTGGAAGACTGACCGGCACGTTTGCCGGGCCCGTGACAAAATGGCGCCCGGCGCGAGATCCGCCCGCATGGCGGCTTCCCCTGCCGCACAAGACAGCGAAGAATTACCATGGCACTGCTCCAGATTTCCGAACCCGGCATGTCGCCGGCGCCCCACCAACGCCGCCTGGCCGTCGGCATCGACCTCGGCACCACCAACTCGCTGGTGGCCGCGGTACGCAGCAGCATTCCCGAAGTGCTGGGCGACGAACGCGGCCGCGCGCTGCTGCCGTCGGTCGTGCGCTACCTGCCGGACCGCACCACGCATATCGGCTACCGGGCCCAGGATGAAGCGGTGCGCGACCCCAAGAACACCATCGTCTCGGTCAAGCGCTTCATGGGCCGCGGCCTGCGCGACATCGCCAATATCGAGCACAGCCCATACGACTTCGTCGACGCGCCCGGCATGTTGCAGATCAAGACCGCGGCCGGCGTGAAGAGCCCGGTCGAGATCTCGGCCGAGATCCTCGCCACGCTGCGCCAGCGCGCCGAGGACACGCTCGGCGACGACCTGGTCGGCGCGGTCATCACCGTGCCGGCGTACTTCGACGAGGCCCAGCGCCAGGCGACCAAGGACGCCGCGCGCCTGGCCGGCCTGGAAGTGCTGCGCCTGCTGAACGAACCGACCGCGGCGGCTATTGCCTACGGGCTGGACAATGCGTCGGAAGGCATTTACGCGGTCTACGACCTGGGCGGCGGTACCTTCGATATCTCGGTGCTCAAGCTGACGCAGGGCGTGTTCGAAGTGATGGCCACGGGCGGCGACTCGGCGCTCGGCGGCGACGATTTCGACCAGCGCGTGCTGTGCTGGATCGTCGAGCAGGCCGGCCTGCAGCCGCTGTCGGCGCAGGACATGCGCCTGCTGATGGTGCGCGCGCGCGCGGCCAAGGAAGCGCTGTCGGAAGCGGACAGTACCGTGATCGATGCCGTGCTCGATTCCGGCGAGATCGTTCACCTGGCTCTGACCGACGAAACCTTTGAACAGATCACCGCACACCTGGTGCAGAAAACGCTGGCGCCGGTGCGCAAGGCGCTGCGCGACGCCGGTGTGACCCCCGATGACGTCAAGGGCGTGGTGCTGGTGGGCGGCGCCACGCGCATGCCATCGATCCGCAAGGCCGTGGGCGACTACTTCGGCCAGACCCCGCTGACCAACCTGGACCCGGACCGCGTGGTGGCGCTGGGCGCCGCGATGCAGGCCAACCTGCTGGCCGGCAACCATGCCCCTGGCGAAGACTGGCTGCTGCTCGACGTGATCCCGCTGTCGCTGGGCGTCGAGACCATGGGCGGCCTGGTCGAGAAGATCATCCCGCGCAACAGCACCATCCCGGTGGCGCGCGCGCAGGAATTCACCACCTTCAAGGACGGCCAGACCGCGATGGCGATCCACGTGCTGCAGGGCGAGCGCGAGCTGGCCAGCGACTGCCGCTCGCTGGCGCGCTTCGAGCTGCGCGGCATCCCGCCGATGGTGGCGGGCGCGGCGCGCATCCGCGTGACCTACCAGGTCGACGCCGACGGCCTGCTGTCCGTGACCGCGCGCGAGACCCATTCGGGCGTGGAAGCCTCGGTCACGGTCAAGCCGTCGTACGGCTTGGCCGACGACGATATCGCGCGCATGCTGCAGGACAGCTTCCGCGAGGCCGAGCACGACATGAAGAGCCGCGCGCTGGCCGAAGAGCGCGTGGAAGCCGACCGGCTGGTCGAGGCCACGCAGCGCGCGCTGGAAACCGATGGCGACCTGTTGTCCGCCGAGGAGCGCACTGCGGTGGAAGCGCTGATGGCCACGGTGCGCGAGATCGCCACCGGCGACGACCACCACGCCATCCACGCCGCGGTGGAAAAGCTGTCGCACGGCACCGACGAATTCGCTGCCCGCCGCATGGACCGCTCGATCAAGAGCGCGCTGGCGGGGCGCAAGGTGCAGGAGCTGGGCTGATCACCACGCCTGCACCGCATTACAGATACCAGGACACGAGATGCCACAGATCATAGTTTTGCCCCACGTCGAATACTGCCCGGATGGGACGGTGATTGAAGCCGAGACGGGTGTCAGCGTCTGCGATGCGCTGCTCTCGCACGGCATCGCGATCGAGCATGCGTGCGAGAAATCGTGCGCCTGCACCACCTGCCACGTGATCGTGCGCGAGGGTTTCAACTCGCTCAACGAGGCTGAAGAGAAGGAAGAAGACCTGCTCGACAAGGCCTGGGGGCTGGAGCCGAATTCGCGGCTGTCGTGCCAGGCCATCGTCGATGAGGAAGACCTGACCATCGAGATCCCGAAGTACACCATCAACCACGCCAAGGAAGGCCACTGAGCGGCCCGGCAGACCTCAGCGGAGAATAACCCCATGAAGTGGACCGATACCTACGACATCGCGGCAGCCCTGTACGACAAGTATCCCGATGTGGATCCCATGTCGGTGCGATTCACCGACCTGCGCCGCTGGGTGCTGGAACTGGATGGCTTTGCCGATGTGCCGGAGCGTTCCGGCGAGAAGATCCTGGAAGCGATCCAGGCTGCCTGGATCGAAGAATCCCAATAAGCAAGAACTCCCCTGAAACAGGCCGGCTCCGCCGGCCTGTTTGCTTAGAAGCGGTAGCCGACGCCCGCCAGGATCACGTCGGTATCGTGGTCGTAGCCGGTCATGGTGCGGTTCCATGTCAGCCGCGTCAGCCAGTGGTCGCCGAGCCGGTAGCTGGCCGACATCGACATCAGGCCAGACCATCGCGACGGCGAGCTGGCTGCGCTCAACCCTTTCTGGCTCAGGTCGATGGCGTAGTACGGGCCCACGCCGACCCCGAGTGTCAGTTTGTCGTGGAAGAACGCGCGCGTGAGCCACGCCTGCGCGGCCACGCCGTTGCGGCGCAGCACCGCGTTTTCTCCTTCGTTGATGTAGCTGATGGTGCCGTCCACGTATTGCCACAGCCCGCGCCGGTATTCCACCGCTTTGGCGAAAGAAGTCTGTGGATCGAAGCTGTTGACGATGGTTCCGCCAAGGAGCGCCGTCAGCTCATTCTGCGTGACATTGTCTGTCCGGCCCGGCGGCGGCACCACCGGCCCGCCGCGGTCACCGCGATCGAGCTGGTAGCCGACGCCCACCAGCAACGTGTTGGTCTTGATGCTTGACGACGTCTGTGTTCGGTTGTAGCGCGCCTGCAGCATCCAGGGGCCACCGTTCACATACCAGGTTGCCGCAGCGCTCAGCAGCGCGCCCCAGCCGTGGTGGTTGTCGTAGGTGCCGTCCGAGCGCTGGTCGGTGGTATCGAAATAGCGGTAAGGGCCGGCACCGAGGGCCAGCGTCAGCCGGCGGTCCAGGGCCAGGTAGCGCCACCAAAGCTGGACGCTGTGGCCGTCGCGGTGATGGTTGGTGACATGGCCTTCATTCAGGTAGGTGAAGGTCGCGTACCAGTTCTCGCCGAGGTTGTGCTGGTAGGAGTAGGCGTAGCCGTAGCTGCGCTCGCCGAGGGACTCCGTCGACTGGAGGCCGCCGAGCACAAGCAGTTCCTGCCCGAACGCCGCGTGGTGCGACAGCGCCAGCAGCAGCGCGCCGGCCAGTGGGAGAAGCCGTTGCCAGGTCCTGCAAGTGTTGTGGGTGGCTGGCTGCATGGTATGGACTCCGGTTCACCGGGAGGTGGCGCCCAAGAATCATAGCAAAGCGACCATGAAAAAGGCCGGCGACAAGCCGGCCATGGTTTGTAACGGCACACTAAATGCGCCGGCGCGTGCTGTGGGCGGTCACCCGGTCACCAGCGCACCATTCTCCAAGTGCACGCGCTGGCCCACCTGCACGCCAGGGTTCTGCTCGTAAGTGAAGCTGCGATGGCTGCCATCGTCCATGCGTACGCGGACTTCGTAATGTGTGTCCTTGCTGACCGCCTTCTCGATCTGGTTGCCGGCTACGCCGCCGCCCACGGCACCGACCACGGTGCCGACGATGCGGCCGTTGCCCTTGCCGACCTGGTTGCCCAGCAGGCCGCCCACCACAGCGCCGCCGAGCGCGCCCAGGCCGCTGGTGTTGGGCTTCTGGGTCTGGACCGGCGTCACGGCGACGATACGGCCGGCGTAGGGGCTGCCCTTGGCAGCTTGGCGCTCGGTGTCGGCGCGCTGGCTGGCGCGCGGCTCGCTGTCGCGCTGCGCGGCCTGGCGTGCCGGGGCGGTGCGCGGTGCGGTTTGCGACGAACGGGCAGCGTCCTGATTGGCCGGGCGCGGCTGGCCGTCATCGTAGACCGGTGGGCGCGTGGTGCTGCCCGGCGGGGGCGCGGTTTCCGCGGTGACTGGCAGCGGGCCCTGCGGACCTTGTTGCGTTTGCAGGTCCGGGTTGGCCTTGCTGATTGGCAGCACGCCGGTCACGGCGGCGACAGCGGTCAGGCTGGCGATCACCACGGCCACGGCCGCCGCGCCGATCAGCGGATGCAGCCGGCGTTGCGGCGGCAGCGGTGCAGGGGTGTGGTCTGGCGAGGTGGCTTGGCTCTGCATTGTGGCTCCGGTGCGGCGAAGGCCGCGATGGGATGGAGCCAGTGTGGCCGAAGCGGGTGCCGTTTTCCGTTTGTTTTTGTAAATATATGTAGGCGGAAAAATCCTTTCGATTCAATGGGTTGTGGTCGTCCTGGCGGCGCGGTTGCGGACCGGGTTGTAACAATCGACACGCTGGAGTGCCTTTCGCGACCCTAAGAAAAACCCCACCGCAGGCGGTCACCGCAGGCGGTGGCGTTCACGGTTTCCGCAGTGGGGCGTCCTGCCGGACGCCGCCTGCATCAGTCTTCCCGGCGCAGGTGCGGGAACAGGATGACGTCGCGGATATTCGGGCTGTCCGTCAGCAGCATCACCAGGCGGTCGATGCCGATGCCGCAGCCGCCCGTCGGGGGCATGCCGTATTCCAGCGCGCGGATGTAGTCGGCGTCGAAGTACATGGCTTCTTCATCGCCGGCGTCCTTCTGCTCGACCTGCTTGCGGAAGCGGTCGGCCTGGTCTTCGGCATCGTTCAGCTCCGAGAAGCCGTTGGCGATCTCGCGGCCGGTGATGAACAGCTCGAAGCGCTCGGTGATGCCCGGCACCGTGTCCGAAGCGCGCGCCAGCGGCGAGACCTCGACCGGGTAGTCGACGATAAAGGTCGGCTCCCACAACTGGCTTTCCGCGGTTTCCTCGAACAGCACCAGTTGCAGCGTGCCCAGGCCGGCGTTGAGGAACTGCGGCGCGTTGGTGTTGACGCCGAACTTCTTCAGCTCGGTGCGCAGGAACCCGGCATCGGCCAGTTGCGCATCGGTGTACTGCGGCGCGAACTTCTGGATCGCCTGGCAGATGGTCAGGCGATGGAACGGCTTGGACAGATCCAGCTCGCGGTCCTGGTACGTCAGCACGGCGCTGCCGCGCGCATCGATGGCGGCCTTGCGGATCAGGTCCTCGGTGAAGTCCATCAGCCAGCGGTAGTCCGTGTAGGCCGCGTAGAACTCCATCATGGTGAACTCGGGGTTGTGGCGCGGGCTCACCCCTTCGTTGCGGAAGTTGCGGTTGATCTCGAACACGCGCTCGAAGCCGCCCACGATCAGGCGCTTCAGGTACAGCTCGGGCGCGATGCGCAGGAACATCTGCATGTCCAGCGCATTGTGGTGCGTGATGAAGGGCTTGGCCGCGGCGCCGCCCGGGATCGGGTGCAGCATCGGCGTTTCCACTTCCATGAAGCCGGCATCGGCCATATGGCGGCGCAGCGACGAGATCGCGTTGGTGCGGGCGCGGAAGGTGTTGCGCGTTTCCGGCGACACGATCAGGTCGACATAGCGCTGGCGGTACTTCATTTCCTGGTCGGCCAGGCCGTGGAACTTGTCCGGCAGCGGGCGCAGCGACTTGGACAGCAGGCGCAGCTCGCGCACCTGCACCGACAGCTCGCCCTTATTGGTGCGGAACAGCTCGCCGCGGGCGCTGATGATGTCGCCCAGGTCCCAGTGCTTGAAGGCCGCGTAGACCTCTTCGCCGACCTTGTCGCGCGTGATGTAGAACTGGATCTGGCCGCTGCCGTCCTGCACCGTGGCAAAGCTGGCCTTGCCCATCACGCGCTTGAGCATCATGCGCCCGGCGATGGCGACCTCGACCGGCGCGGCCTCGAGCGTGGCCTGCTCGGTCTCGGCGTACTGCGCCTGCAGCGCGGCGGCCTGGTGGGAGGGGCGGAAATCGTTGGGGAAGGGCACGCCCTGCTGGCGCAGCGCGGCCAGCTTCTCGCGCCGCTCCGCGATGATCTTGTTCTCGTCGACGGCGGGGGTGTCTGCGGCGGCTGGCTTGGCCTGGGCGCGGTTCGGTTCAGTCATGATGTCTTGTCGGATCGCGCGCGGCTTGCCGCGCGCGGATTCAGATGGCTTTGATGGGTGCGGCTTAGTAGTTGCGGAGATCGTCCAGCTCGGTGCTGCCGAAATCCGGGCGGTGCAGGTAGGCGACGATGCGGCCGGCGGTTTCCTCGGCCGACGCCAGCTGTTCATTGGCTTTCAGCTCGCGGAAGCGCTGCACCTGGGCGAAATCGGCATTGCGGATGGTGGCCTGCATGCCGGTGTCGATCACGCCCGGGGCCAGCGCCACGGCGCGCACGGTGCGCGGGGCTTCGGCCTGGGCGTACTCGGCGTTGACCGAGCGCATGAACATGTCCAGCCCGGCCTTGCCGGCGCAGTACGCGCTCCAGCCTTCGACCGGGCGGCGCGCCGCGCCGGAGGAGATAGCCAGCACCTTGCGCGGGCAGTCGAACTTCTCGGTGCGCTCCAGGAACGCAGCGGTCATCGTCATCGGCGCCGCCAGGTTGGTCAGCAGGTGCGGCACCAAAGTCTTTTCCTGCAGGCGCGCGACCGGGCCGATCGGCTCGACCACGCCGGCGTTCAGGATCAGCGTGGCGCTGGTCGGCGGGATGTCGAGCGTATCGAGCACGCTGGCGAGCCAAGTCGCGGCGGGGCCGGCCTGCGACAGGTCCTGCAGGTGCCAGGCCACCGGCACGCCGCTCATGGTGGCGATGCGCTCCAGCTCGCTGTTGCGGCTGCGCGCCACGCAGATCAGACGGTTGCCCGGCACGAGCAGGGCATTGGTCAGTGCCGCGCCCAGCCCGCGCGAGGCGCCGGTGATGATGTAGAGGTGATTGGCTTCGCTCATGGTGCCCCGGTCGGAGATGTCGCCCTGCCGCCGTGCCGGTGTGGCGCGGGCGGCGGTACAGCGGTGGATGGAATGCTGTGCCGCCGCCGGCCGCGCCGGCAGGGCGGACGGCGGGTGCTGCCTTACAGTCCCTGCTTGAGGCTGGCCTCGATGAACGGGTCCAGGTCGCCGTCCAGCACCTTCTGGGTGTTGGACATTTCCACGTTGGTGCGCAGGTCCTTGATGCGGCTCTGGTCCAGCACGTAGGAGCGGATCTGGTGGCCCCAGCCCACGTCGGTCTTGCCGGCTTCGAGCTTGTCGGCCTCGGCCTGGCGCTTGCGCATCTCGTGCTCGTACAGGCGCGATTTCAGCATCGACATGGCTTCGGCACGGTTGCGGTGCTGCGAGCGGTCGTTCTGGCACTGCACCACGATACCGGTCGGGATGTGCGTGATCCGCACGGCCGAATCGGTCTTGTTGATATGCTGGCCGCCCGCGCCCGAAGCGCGGTAGGTGTCAACGCGCAGGTCCGCCGGGTTGACCTCGACCTCGAACGAATCATCCACCTCGGGGTAGACGAACACCGACGAGAACGAGGTATGGCGCCCGCCCGACGAATCGAACGGCGACTTGCGCACCAGGCGGTGCACGCCCGTTTCCGTACGCAGGTAGCCGAAGGCGTATTCGCCCTCGATCTTGATGGTCGCGCTCTTGATGCCGGCCACGTCGCCTTCGGACTCTTCCAGCACCTCGGCCTTGAAGCCCTTGCGCTCGCAGTACTTCAGGTACTGGCGCAGCAGCATCGAGGCCCAGTCGCACGCTTCAGTGCCGCCGGCGCCGGCCTGGATGTCGATAAAGGCGTTGGCCTGGTCCATCTCGCCAGAGAACATGCGGCGGAATTCCATGCCCGCGACGATCTCCTCGAAGCCCTTGACGTCGGCCTCGATCGCTTCGAGGGTGTCGTCGTCGCCTTCTTCCCTGGCGAGCTCAAACAGCTCTTCGGCACCGCTGAGGTCGTCGGTGAGCTTGCTAAGCACGCTTACCACGCCCTCGATTGCCTTCTTTTCCTTGCCGAGGTCCTGGGCCCGCTTGGGGTTGTTCCAGACGTCGGGGTCTTCCAGCAAACCGTTGACTTCGTCCAGCCTTCCTACTTTGACATCGTAGTCAAAGATACCCCCGTAGATCTTCCGTCCGGGAACGGAGATCGGAGATGGCACCGGAGATGGCGTTGAGGCGTTCTGCTTCCATGATGTTCCTGCGCTTAGAAAACCCCGAATTATAGCGGATCGGCGCGGCAACCCGGGGCTTCCGGGCCGCCTCGGGCGGGCCGCGGACCGAACGGAATGGCCGCCGCGCGGTCTATCCGCCGGTGCCGGGCGACGCACGCGGCGATAATACGGGTCGCAAGCCGCTCCCCGGCTAGACAAAGAACAGGGACGAATGACGCAAACCAGACATGACATCGAGCCAGGCCGGCGCCGCGCGCTGGGCCTGCTGCTGGCCGCCGCGGCCGCGGTCGCGGCCGGCTGCGGTACCACGGGCGGGCCCGTGCCGGACGGCTACTACCGCGTTGAGCGCGGCGACACGCTGTATTCGATCGCGCGCAAGCACCGCCGCAGCGTGCGCGACCTGACCCGCTGGAACAGCGACATCACCAGCCCCAGCCAGATCGAGGTGGGCCAGCTGGTCCGCGTGCGGCCGCCGGGTGGCAGCGCCCCGGCCTCCACCGGCACCGACCAGACCGTGACCGATACGCCGCGCGTCGACAGCGGCTCGTCCAGGCCGCCCGCCAGCGGCATCCGCCTGCAGTGGCCGGCCGATGGCCGCGTCACCGGAGGCTACGCGCCGCCGGCCAGCAAGGGCCTGCGCATTGCCGTGCCAGCCAATGGCACGGTGCGCGCCGCCGCCGCGGGGCGCGCCATCCACGTGGGCAACCTGCGTGGCTACGGCATGCTGGTGATCGTCAAGCACAACGACGACTGGCTGACCGTCTACGGCAACCTCGACCAGCCGCTGGTCACCGAGGGCGCCTCGGTCGCGGCCGGACAGGACGTGGGCCGCATGGGCGCCAGCTCGAGCGAGCTGCATTTCGAGGTGCGCGGCAACGGCAAGCCGGTCGACCCGATGGCCTACCTGCCGTCGCGCGGCTAAACGGGGCTAACGCCCCCCGGAGCACGCTACTGCGCGTGCTCGATCACCAGTTGCACGCGGGTGACGCCGTTGAAGGTGTTGTTGTCGAGCCGGTAGGCCACCTGCGCGCTGGCACCGAGCGAGTCGGCGTGGTTGAACCAGATCGCATCAAAGCGCTGGCTGCCGCGCCCCAGCTGCAGCTTCAGGTGCTTGCCCTTGAGCACGCTCTGGCGCAGCACGTCGAACTCGCCGCAGAAGGTCGGCGCCGGGAAGCCCTGGCCCCATACCTGCTGCTCCAGCAGGGTGACGAATTCCGGGCTGAAGCACTGGTCCTCGATATCGCCGTCGGTCTCGATCACGCGCGCCAGCTGGTCGTCGGTCAGCCATTCGCGGCCGACCGCCTCGAAGGCTTCCTGGAACTCGGCAAAGCGCTCTGCGCGCACGGTCAGCCCGGCCGCCATGGCGTGGCCGCCGAACTTGAGCAGCATGCCGGGATGGCGCTTGGACACCAGGTCCAGCGCATCGCGCAGGTGGAAGCCGGGGATCGAGCGGCCCGAGCCCTTGACGGTGGTCTCGTCGCCGGGGGCGAAGGTGATGGTGGGGCGGTGGAACTTGTCTTTCAGACGCGACGCCACGATGCCGATCACGCCCTGGTGCCAGGTGTCGTTGAACACGCTGACGGTAAAGCGTGCCGACGGATCCGGGCCGGCCAGCGGCTGCTCCAGGATCTGCAGCGCCTCCTGCTGCATGCCGGCCTCGATGTCGCGCCGCTCGCGGTTCATACCGTCCAGCTCCTGGGCGATTTCCCAGGCGCGGTTGGCATCTTCGGTCAACAGGCATTCAATGCCCAGCGACATGTCCGCCAGCCGGCCGGCCGCGTTCAGGCGCGGACCCAGCCCGAAGCCCAGGTCGAAGGTATTGGCGCGCGCCGCCTCGCGCCCGGCGGCACGGAACAGCGCCGCCACGCCCGGCTGCATCCGTCCGGCGCGCATGCGGCGCAGGCCCTGCGCCACCAGGATGCGGTTGTTGGTGTCCAGCTTGACCACGTCGGCCACCGTGCCCAGCGCCACCAGGTCCAGCAGCGTCTGCAGCGGCGGTTGCGTGGCCTGGGTATAGACGCCGCGCTGGCGCAGTTCCGCGCGCAACGCGAGCAGCACATAGAACATCACACCCACGCCCGCCAGGTTCTTGCTGGGGAATTCGCAGCCCGGCTGGTTCGGGTTGACGATCACCGCGGCCTGCGGCAGCTCAGATCCAGGCAGGTGGTGGTCGGTCACCACCACGTCGATGCCCAGCGCATTGGCCGCGGCCACGCCGTCGACGCTGGCGATGCCGTTGTCGACCGTGACGATCACGTCCGGCTGCTGCCTGGCCGCCAGTGCCACGATCTCCGGGGTCAGGCCGTAGCCGTACTCGAAGCGGTTCGGCACGATGTACTCCACCTGTGCGCCCAGCATGCGCAGCCCGCGTACGCCCACCGCGCAGGCGGTGGCGCCGTCGCAGTCATAGTCAGCGACGATCAGCAGGCGCTTGCCGGCGGCGATGGCGTCAGCCAGGTAGGCCGCGGCGTGGCCGATGCCCTTCATGGCCGCGGGCGGCACCAGTTCGGGCAAGTCGGTGGCAAGCTCGGCGGCGCGGGCCACGCCGCGCGCGGCCAGGATGCGGGCCAGCGTGGGGTGGAGGCCGGCGGCGGCCAGCGAGCTGGCGTGTTCGGGGGAAAACTGGCGGATGGCGATCCGGGTCATGGGCGGGGCGGCAGGTGATGTTTCGGTAGGGGCGGCGCGTGTCAGGCGGCTTCAGGCAGATTTATGCGGCATAGGCGAGGTCGGACAGCAGCGCGCGCCAGTCGCCGCGCTGGCCCATGCCGCGCCAGAACTTGCGCAGGTCGGCGCGGCGCACGGTGAACTCGGCAAAGTGGTTCTCGCCGCCCAGCACCAGCGTGATGGCGCCGACCTGGCCGGCCACCAGCGCTTCCAGCGCCGGCGCGAACCAGTCGGCATCCAGCACATGCATGCGGTCCAGCCACAGGCCCCAGTCTTCGGCGATATGGGCTTCGGTGGCGCTGTCGAGCATGGCCAGCACCGTGCCCTCCACCCCGGTGGCGCCGGCCAGGCCGGCCGGCACCGGCAGCACGCGGCTGCCGGCGGCCAGCGCCAGCCCGCTCAGGAAGGGATCGTTGCTCAGCACCGTATCGGCCAGCCGCGGCACCGGCTGCAGCGCGCCGCCGCCGTACAGCCAGACCGAATTGACCGGCGCCTCGCCGGCAGCCTCGCGGGCCTGGTTGACGCGGTGGTCATGCCAGGTCATCTGGACCTCGTTCTGCAGGCGGCGCCAGTCGCGGGCGCGCTCGCCGGCCTGCATCCAGATATCGATATTGCGGCCCGCCGCGCGCAGCGGCGTGGTCGCCTCCAGCGGGCCGAATGCGGCCTCGGGCAGGTACCAGCGCTGCGGGCAGGGCGATTCCAGCGCGATGCCCGATTCCAGCAGCAGTGCGTCGATGGCGGCGCGCAGGGCGGTGGCTTCCTGCGGCCGGATGCCCAGTTGGGCGGGCGGCATCAGCACCAGGTGATCGCGCGCGGCATGGATGTGCACCGGCTGCAGGCAGGTCCAGGACTGGCCATCGGAGCTGGCGGGGACGGCGCCGCCACTGTCGGCCAGCCGCATATAGGGCGCCAGCGGCACCCGGACCGGGTCCAGCCCCGCCTTGCCGGCCAGCCAGCGCTCCTGCGGCAGGCTGCGCAGGAAGGGGTCTTCATGCCGCTCGCGCGGGCCGGGCTCGGCCCGGGTCAGCAACTTTCCGAGCGCCGGCAGCTCCAATTGCCGCAGCAGCGCGCCGGGAACGACATCGTCGCGGCCGTCGTCGCCGGCGCCCGGTGGGACGGAAAAGGGCACAATCAGGGTCAGGTGCGTCATCATGGTGGCGAGATTGTAAACTCCCGGCTGGCCGGCGCCAGTCCCGGGCGACGCCGTGGCGTGACCGGGACGGCGCCCGCCAAGGCTGCATGAGTGCCGCCAGCGCCCCCGGGGGGGCACCGGCGCTTTCCCGAAACAACAGGAATCCTCTTGAACTTTCCCTACGAGTGGCAGATCGGCTGGCGATATACCCGCGCAAGCAAGCGCGCCAGCCGCAATACCTTCATTTCGTTCATCTCGATGATCTCGATGTTCGGGATCGCCCTTGGCGTGGCCGCGCTGATCGTGGTGCTGTCGGTGATGAACGGGTTCCAGAAGGAAGTGCGCGACCGCATGCTGTCGGTGCTGGCGCATATCGAAGTGATCGGCCCGTCGGCGCTGCCGGACTGGCAGAAGACCGCCGCCGAGGCCTTGCAGAACAAGGAAGTGGTCGGCGCCGCGCCCTACGTCGCGGCCCAGGCCATGCTGACCCGCGACGACGCTGTGCGCGGCGTGCTGCTGCGCGGCGTGGAGCCGTCGCAGGAGCCCAAGGTCTCTGACATCGGCAACCAGTTCCGGGCCGGCAGCATGACGGCGCTGGCGCCGGGCGGCTTCGGCATTGCGCTGGGCAACGAGCTGGCCAACGCCATGGGCGTGCAGGTCGGCGACAAGGTCACGCTGGTGGCGCCGCAGGGCACCATGACGCCGGCGGGCGTGCTGCCGCGGCTCAAGCAGTTCACCGTGGTGGGCGTGTTCTCGTCCGGGCATTTCGAGTTCGACAGCGCGCTGGCGCTGGTCAACATGCACGACGCCGAGACCCTGTTCCGCCTGAGCGGCCCCACCGGCGTGCGCCTGAAGCTGCAGGACATGCAGCGCGCGCCGCAGGTGGCCAACGAGCTGGCCGGCACCATGTCGGGCGAGCTCTACCTGCGCGACTGGTCCAAGCAGAACCGCAACTGGTTTGCCGCGGTGCAGACCGAGAAGCGCATGATGTTCATCATCCTGACGCTGATCATCGCCGTGGCGGCATTCAACCTGGTGTCCACGCTGGTGATGACCGTCACCGACAAGCAGGCCGATATCGCCATCCTGCGCACCATGGGCGCGCAGCCGGGCTCGATCATGAAGATCTTTATCGTGCAGGGCGTGGCCATCGGCTTTATCGGCACCATCCTGGGCGTGGCCGGCGGCACGCTGATCGCCACCAATATCGACGTTATCGTGCCTTTCATCGAGCGGCTGCTGCACGTGCAGTTCCTGCCGCGCGACATCTATTTCATCAGCGAACTGCCTTCGGATCCCCGCGTGAACGACATCGCCACCATCGGCATCATTTCCTTTGTGCTGGCCACGCTGGCCACGCTCTATCCCAGCTGGCGTGCCGCCCGCGTCAACCCGGCGGAGGCGCTGCGCTATGAGTGAAGCCGTGTTGCACGCCGATACCCCCACGCCCGCCGCGGACCAGCCGCGCACCGGCTCGCCGGTGCTGGTGGCCGAGGGCCTGACCAAGCGTTTCCGCCAGGGCGAACTCGATGTGGACGTGCTGCGCGGCGTCGACGTGCGCGTCAATGCCGGAGAGAAGGTTGCCATCGTCGGCGCCTCGGGCTCGGGCAAGAGCACGCTGCTGCATGTGCTGGGCGGGCTGGATGAGCCCGACTCCGGCCGCGTCGCGCTGCTCGGCAAGCCCTTCACGGCGCTGCGTGAACGCGAGCGCAACGTGGTGCGCAACCGCCAGCTGGGCTTCGTCTACCAGTTCCACCACCTGCTGCCGGAATTCACCGCGCTGGACAACGTGGCGATGCCGATGCGTATCCGCGGCCTGACCCAGCATGACGCGCGCGGCGTGGCGCAGGCCATGCTGGAGCGCGTGGGCCTGGGCGGGCGCGCGAAGCACCGCCCGGGCGAGCTGTCCGGCGGCGAGCGCCAGCGCGTGGCCATCGCGCGCGCGCTGGTAGGGCAGCCGGCCTGCGTGCTGGCCGACGAACCCACCGGCAATCTCGACGACCACACCGCCGGCGGCGTCTATGACCTGATGCTGGAACTGTCGCGCACGCTCGGCACCAGCTTCATCATCGTCACCCACGACCTGGACCTGGCCGGCCGCTGCGACCGCGTGCTGCGGCTGCGCGACGGGCACCTGCACCAGGAACGCTGAGCCGGGCCGGCCCATGTGGATCGACACTCATTGCCACCTCGACGCCAGCGAGTTCGACGCTGACCGCCAGCAGGTGGCCGACGCGGCCGAGGCTGCCGGCGTGCGCGGCATCGTGGTGCCGGCGGTGGCCGTCTGGAACTTCGATGCCGTGCGCGCGCTAGCGCGCCACGATGCGCGCTGCGTCTATGCACTCGGCATCCATCCGCTGTGCTCGCCCGGCGCCGGCCAGGCCGACCTTGACACGCTGCGGCGCGAGGTGGCGGCCAGCATGGGCGACCCGCGCTTTGTCGGCATCGGCGAGATCGGGCTCGACTTCTTCGTCGCGGGGCTGGATGCGGAGCACCAGACCTGGCTCTACGCGGAGCAGCTGAAGATCGCGCGGGAATTTGACCTGCCGGTGCTGCTGCATGTGCGCAAGTCACAGGACCAGGTTGGCGCGCAGCTGCGCAAGCTGGGCGTGAAGCGCGGCATTGCCCACGCTTTCAACGGCAGCAATGAACAGGCGCGGCGCTTTGTCGAGCAGGGCCTGAAGCTCGGCTTCGGCGGCAATGTCACCTTCAGCCGTGCGCGGCAGATCCGCCGGCTGGCGACGGAGCTGCCGCTGGAGGCGCTGGTGCTGGAAACCGACGCACCCGACATGGCGCCGGCGTGGCTGTCTGACGATCAGTTCGGCGAACAGCACAAGGCGCGCAACTCGCCCGCGGAGGTGGCGGGCGTAGCCCGTGTGATGGCGGAATTGCGCGGCATCGATGCGATGGCGCTGGCGCAGGCGACATGGCGCAATGCCGTGGATGCGATGCCGCGGCTGGCAGCGTTTGCGGACACCATGGCGCCTCCGGTTTCCGCCGGACACACAACTTCCAATTCTTCTTGACCAGGTGCGCGGCAAGCCTCGGCCTTTAGGCCGGAGAAGGATAGCGCGGACGCCGTCGGCGTCCTTTCGGCGGCTAATGCGGCGTCTGTTGTTGCTCAATGTATTGGCGGAT